>JAURDA010000069.1 GCA_030828165.1 Candidatus Poseidonia sp. | reverse complement strand
CGGCGAGGGTTTGGTCGATCCAATCGTTGATGTCCATGAGGCCACCAGCCACCACGCTTTCCTCCACCGCTCGGGTCATTTCGTCGGCGTTGGCACCGGTCTCTTCGAGGTCGCGGCGAATCAGGTCGCTGACCGAGGAGAAATCCATCGAGGCGGGCTTCGGAGGCACCGGATTTCGAGGCGGCTTGTCGGGGTCGATGGTGATGCGGTTTTCCTCAAGGATGCTTTCCACCCCTTCGGTGAGGTCGGGTATCCAGCTCGTTTCGCATTCCCAGCAAATGAATGCCCAATCGTCCGGCCGGTCGGGGTCGCGGGATTGGCGTGGGTCGAGGTCGTCCTTGCATTCGGGGCAGGCGTGGAAAATCAGGCCCGGTACGTGTTGGCGACGGAAGTCCACGATGTCTTGTGGCGTCCCTTCCAGTTCCAGCATTTCGTGGTCTCGAGCAGCCTCAAGGCCACGGGTTTCCAACTGGTCTCGAATCTTGACCTTCTGGTCGTCCTTTGATTCGTCGTAGAGGCTGTTCTCCAACTTGACGATGAGTTCAACGGTTTTGCCCAGGCGGTTCATGATGAGTTTCTGGGCACGAAACGCCTCGACCTTGGCGATTTTCAACCGCTCTTTTTGCTCGGCAAGTTCGGTCAGAACGTCCTTCTGCTTGCGCTGGAATTTCATCTCCTCAATGCGGGATTCCTGCTTGCGTTCCGGTGCGAGAACCTTGGAAAGAAAACGCTCCTTTCCGTGGGATTGTGGGCCCGCCGTGATGATTTCAATGACACCTTGAGCGATTTCCTCTTTCAACCCGTAGTTCTCGACGAGCATGTCCTTGTCGAGTTTCTTGAGGTCGCCGATTTTCAGTCCGGCGTCGGCGAGTTGGTTGGCCGTGGTATCGTCAATACCTCGGCGAAGCAGTGCAAGATAGGTGTCCTTCTTTGCCATCCCATTCCCCCCGACAAGTTGAGGCGAGCAGACACTCCTAAGAAAAGTCTCTCCCCAAGGCGTTCAACCGTTCAACCCCTTTTGAGGGTTCAAGCCTCTTCTTCGCAGGAGGCAAAGTCAACGCCCAATTCGGCCCACTCCTCCAATTCAAAGGTCTCGGGACGGCGGTCCATGCGCGGGTCGTTTTGCATCGCTGTGTAGGCCCGGTCCCAGCGGGAGGCATGCCAACCCGGAACGCGTGCGATGCGTCGAGGGGCTCTTCGTAGCGTCCGTTTGATCTTCTTTCGTCGTTGAGAAAAGGCCGTCTGAATCATCATCACCAGCAAGCGCCGGTCGCAGGGCCAGTCCTCATCGTGCGGGGTCATGCGCAACAAACGCGAATGCACCTTGGGCATCGGTGAGAAGGCATGGGGCGGCACGCGCTCGCCCATGTCAACGTCAAAATCCAGACCAACGACCATGCCCAACGAGCCCACGTCGCTTTCGTATTCCATCACGACCCGCTCGGCGAACTCTTCCTGAACCAGCATGACGATTTCGCTCAACGGCGTCGTCTTGGGGTGGCGGTGGTGGCGGGTGAGCACGTCGATGAGCGGCGAGGAGATTTGGTAGGGGATGTTGGCCACGATTTTCGTGATGTCCCGTGGCCAAGCCACCGTGAGCGCATCCCCTTCGATGAGGGTCAGGCGACCTTCGGCCAAGGCCTCGGCAAACACGTGGCGCAGGTGGTCGCATGCGCCAGCGTCCAACTCGATAGCGGTCACGGCACAACCCGTGGCGAGCAGGACTTCGGTCAACACGCCCGGGCCGGGTCCAACCTCAAGCACGTGGTCTTCAACGTCAACTTCAGCCCAAGCGACGGTTCGCTCAAGCACTTCGTCGTGGACCAAAAAATGCTGACCAAGGCTTTTCTTCGTCGGTTGCAAGGCTCGCAGGGCGTCCACCAGTTGGCGAGCGCCTCTCATGCGGTCACCGGCAGGAGGAATTCGATCAGGCGGGGTTCCAACGACGGGTCGTTCATCTCTTCAACGAAACGTTGGGCCAACAA
Organism: Candidatus Poseidonia sp.; assembly: GCA_030828165.1. GTDB lineage: Archaea > Thermoplasmatota > Poseidoniia > Poseidoniales > Poseidoniaceae > Poseidonia. Next base: position 2,813 of record JAURDA010000069.1, on the reverse strand, counting down.
TTCGGCGCCTTTGATTTTGGCAAGGCTGTTGAGTTCGTCCATCGAGGCGAAGACGCCCACGCCTTCCCGTGCCTTCACCATGTTTCGTGCCTTGACGGGGCCGACATCGGGGAGCAATTCGTAGGAGTGTTGCTTGAGCGAAATGGGTCCGGCCTTGTTGTAGAACTCGTCCACGAAGTATTGGGCGTGTTCGGTCACGAACAGTTCAACGGCCACGGGGAGGTCCTTTTGGGCCATGTTTGACATTTTGTCGAAGTGGGCCATGCCGAGAATCGCCGTGACTTCTTTTCTGCGATTGGGGTCAGTGCCGATGTAGAGACGGTGGTTCAACGGCAGCACATCGCTGCCCTTGACCTTGAGTCGGCAGCACTTCATGCCCTTCTCGGTCAGGGCGGTCACGACGCCTGTTGCGGCATCGTGCTCGAAGACACGGGCCCAATTTTCGCCCTTGAGTTGTTCGGGACGCTCTCGGCGAGGTTGGTCGCGGCGTCCGCCTTGTTGGCGTCCACGGCCGCCGCCTTGTTGGCGCCCCCCTCCACCTTGTGCAGACCCGCCGGAGCGGTTGCGGTTTTGACGGGGTTGGTTCGGGTCGGGCTTGGGTTTGGGTTTGGGAACCTCGGCCCGGCCCGTCGTCGGTGGGTTCATGCGGTACTTGGACGGGTCAACCGCCTCCTTCTTGCGAGGCCCGCTGGGGGCCTTGATGGAGCGTCGTCGCCGTTCAGTCATCGGTCATCACCGTCGTGGGATGCGAAAGCGCATCAGATGACTTGGCGCACGATGTCGAGAACAGCGTCGATTTCGCTGTCTTCGATCTTGATGCGCTTTGAGCCGAACACGGCTCGGACATCTTCTGGAGCGGCCGGCATGAGTTCAGCCAATTTTGCCGCCAGGTCGGGGTGCTTGGCACAGGTTTCGACCTTGAGGAGTTTGGTGCGGAGTTCTTCAAACACTTCGGCCTTGGTGGAGATGCCGTTGCGAGCTTCGCTGGCGGCCCACTCAGCGTGTTGAAGAGCCCACTTCTGCTCGTACTTCAACGCACCACGGCGCTCTTGAGCGTCGTAAAGCATCTCTCGAACGGTGGCAAAATCCAGGAATCTTTCTTCTTCGGTCATGGTGCATCCCTCATTCAAGTGGGCGGAGGTGCTCGGGGCGAGCGATCACGGTCTTCTGCATGTTACCGTCTTTAACGGCGACAATCCATGCAACGCCTTGGCGCTTCTTGATGAAGCCCGTACGGCCGTGGAATCGGCGGTGAGGCATACCACCTTGCTGCCCACCGTCGAGGACGATAGCGACGCGGTCGCCTTCCTCGTATTCGTGCATGACACGGCGGATGTTCAAGCGGCTTCGCTCGTTCTTCCGTCGTCGCAAGATGCTTCGGGTGCCGACTCGCTGTCCCTTTGAGCGCTTCATTTTGTTCGCCTCCATCGCTCCCAATCAGCGCAAGCGCCTCTTCGGAGCAAGTTGCCGACTTACCCTCCCCATATAAGCACCGCGACGAGCGACGCCTGCGCCTTTGCAGCGCTCAATCGGCGTGGATGTCGCCAACGTCCAACCAGAGCACGTTGCACTTCGCTTTGATGAGCGCCGCAACGCAGGGCTGGGTGCGTCCGCTGTCGCCGTGAACGGTTTCTTTGACGTAGGTGCCCGATTCGCAACGCAAAGTGAATTCAATCTCTCGTTGTCCTTGCTCGTTGACCTCGATGAAGGGCGTGTGGGCCTCAAAGACGGTCCGCTTCCGAATCAAATCCGCGCGCCGATGAGCCACGCGCTCGGGCGTGCGTTGAGCGAGCTTGAGGCCGTTGAGCCCCTCGATGACCTTCAGGATGGTGGCGTCATCGGGAAGTTCAAACTCGGCGGGTGCGGGAGGCAGGGCGGCCAAAATACGGGTCACCAATTCGTCCTTTTTCCCGGTCTTCGCCAAGCCGTGCTGTTCGGCCAAGGCGACCAATTCGGGTTTCTTCATGGCCTTGAGTTCCGCCTCGCTCGGCCCCGTTGCGGGCACCTCGATGGGCGCCTCAAGCGGCTTGGTTCGGTCGGCGTTCTTGTCACCGCGTCGTTGGCGTCGGCGCTTTTTGCTGCGCTGTTGAACGTCTTCTTTGGTCATGTCCACCGGTGCGGTGAGCACGGCGTATTCGGCTTCGTTCATCGGCTCGATGGTGAACCGAATCGTGTAGGATTTTTCCGCAGGCGTGTCTTTGATTCGCACCACTTCGCTGCGGCTCGAAGCGCGAATGGACGACACTTCCACCGACCCGTTGGCGGCCTGGTTGATGATCTCGGCGAGTTTCTCAGCGTTGAAGGCCCGCTTCTTGGGTTCTTTGATCTCCAAAACGAAGGGGCGACCTCGTCCCAAACAACGCACGTCAATGTCCTCTCGACCCATGCCGTGGAAGGCGTGTTCCGTGCCCTCAAAGACCTCGAGCATCGGGTTGCCCACGAGGTCCTGCACGCTGCGTTTGTACTGCAAACCCGTCTCGTCGCATCGCTCGCAACCGCGGCCTTTGCAGGCCCGACAGGGCCAACGGGTTTGGGGAATGCCGCGCTCCAACTTTCGGTAGCGACCGTAGACGTACACGGCTCGGATGTCGAGTTCAACCGTCAAGGTGAGAACGTCGATGAGCGCCAAGATATCGGGCTTGTCGTTGACCAGCGCCACGCCCTCCGAGCGGTCCTTGAGGCGAGCGCCAATCTGTTCGACCAAGGAGGATTTCAACGGGTCGGAACCGCCGGCGCCCAAACGCTTTCGCAGGTCCTCTTCGGTTTCCATCTGGTCTTTTGGAAAGCGTGCCCCGAGTTGCAACCGGCTGAGG
>JAURDA010000068.1 GCA_030828165.1 Candidatus Poseidonia sp. | reverse complement strand
AAGGAATGGATGCCTTGCTCTCGGTCACTCTCCACGTCCATGCGGGCGTAATTGATGTCAAAAGCAGCAATCCACAACCCTACCCCAATGGACATCGGTAGGATGGTGGGCGCCCAGAGGAACTCGGTCCGCCCGGACAGCAAGCCGGTGATGGCCCCCCAGCCGTGAACGTCAGCAGCAATAGCGACCCATGCTCCGGCGGGAGCGAGGCCGAGGCAAAGCCCCAGCCAGAAATGGCACCCCCATGTGAACCGCTTCATGTACGGATAGACGACAAAGGTCAGCACGGGCAGCCAGGCCATCATCAGAGCGACCCTGTTCAGCAAGCCAGCACCGATGAGCAACATGGCCAAGAAAAAAACGGCGAGGGTCCAAGCCGTTCCCATGCTCATGCTGCCGGATGCGAGGTGGCGCCCCTGCGTTCGGAGGTTGGCGGCGTCAATGTCACGGTCGATGATGCGGTTGAGCGCCATCGCGAGCCCACGAGCGCCAACCGCTGCCAAGAGAATCCAAAGCAGGTCAACGTCGCTCCCGGCGCCAAACTGGCGGACGGCGATCAAGTACCCCATGAGAACGAAGGGGAGAGAGAACAGCGTGTGTTCGATTTTGATGAAGGACAAGACTTGCTTGACGTCCATCACTCGGGGCCCCCAAAGGAAAGGTGGGGCGGCCATTCGTATTTCTTGAGTTCGGGGTGGGAAGCGACCTTTTCCAGCGTTTCTTCATCGTGTAGGGTTACGGCGGGCCAGCGACGCACACCGTGCGCCTCGGAGGGGATGGGCGTGGTGGCGTCCCAACAAAGACGGTCTCGGCCCTCATCGAAACTCAAACCTCGTCCCACGTCAAAACGGGCCGTGAGTTGCCAGAGCAAGCGGCGCCGAGCCTTGGTGTGTGTCATGTCCAGATCGTCGTTGGTGATGAACAACCAGCGGAGGTTCTTTTCGGAATCCAATTGCCAAATTGAATCTCTCAACTCAAAAATGTGCTTGATTCGTTGTTCTTCAAGCCCGTCGTTCCCGTCGTGAACCCCCGTTAATGGACTCGGCGTCCCCTCGATGGAGGTTGATACCACGAGCATGTTGTCCCTGAGCATGCGTGCTTGACGAACGCCCGGGAGAGCACCAACCGCCTCGACTTGCCGGAACGGTTCAGAGGATGCGGTGCCCTGTCGCCAGGCCGGCGTGGGTTGCTTGTACGAGCCTTCGAGGGGTTCATCGGGTGAGCGAGGATCGGTGGCGACCAAGGTGGTGGCGTCGATGAGAAGTTTGTCGTGGACGTTCTCAAACGGTGAAGCGGCTTCAAGCGCATCGGCGACCATGCCGGGAAGAACGACCACGTCCTCGCAGATTTCGACCTTATCGTTGAGAGCATCAAGGAAGGCTTCGAGGTCCTTCGGATTCTGCTCAGGATCAACCGCCACGATGACCTTCAGGAACATCATCTGCCCGGCCCCGAGCAGGCCCAACGCCGTTTTGCGGCCTTGTCGCGGATAGCGTTGCTTGGACGCGACGATGGCGAGGTTGTGAAATCCGGTTTCCAACGGCAAATGAACGCTTTTGACGTCCCGGTGTTGGAACTGGAGCACCGGGGAAAACTGACGCCCAATGGCCTCCCCCAAGAACCCGTCTTCCATCGGAGGAAGGCCGACGATGGTAGCGGGCAGAATTGCATCTTTTCTGCACGTGATCGCCGTGACGTGCAAGACGGGGTATTGTCCGGTCAACGAATAGAAACCGTAGTGGTCGCCAAAGGGCCCTTCCAGTTTGGTTTCGGTAGGATCGCAATACCCCTCGATGATGATGTCAGCTTCTGCAGGAACCCACAAATCCTGCGTGAGCGCCTTGGTGATGGGCAGCGATTTTTGCCCCAAGATGCCCGCAAATTGGTACTCCGAGAGGTTGTCGGGGAGGGGAGAGATTGCAGAGAAAATCAGTTCCGGTGGCCCCCCGATGCAGACGGCAACGGGCATCCGTTCACCCTTGGCGGCATGCTCTGCGCCGTGCTTGTGAATCTGCCAGTGCAGGCCGAGTTCGGTTTTGTTGTGAACCTGAGCACGGTACATTCCCAAGTTATGCTCGCCCGAGGCGTCCTTGGTCACGACCAGGGGGAGCGTGACGAAATGACCGCCGTCCATCGGCCACGTCTTCGGAATGGGAAGTTTTGTCAAATCGTTGTCCAGACGAACGCGCTGTCCCTTTCCTTTCCGGACTTTTTTGGGCGGCATGGCAAGGGCGTCTCGCAGCAACGGCAACCCCTTCCACGGCTTCCGCATGTACAGACCGATGTCGGGTTTCATCATCGCCACCATGCGGTCACCGATTTCCGTTTCGTAGGTGGCGCCGAGGGCTCGCAACGTGCGGTCGTGGCTTCCGAAAGCGTTCATGAGCAACGGGATGGAGGAAACGGTTCCGTCGGCCAAACGGGGTTGTTCAAACAGCACCGCGGGACCGTCGTTCTTCACCAGCAGGTCGGCGATGGCTCCAGCCTCGTGAACAACATCGACGGGCCGGTTGATGCGAAGAAGTTCACCTCGCCCTTCAAGGTGGTCAACCCACCGTCTCAACGTCCTCCAAGCCACGTTCTTGCGGGGGGCTTCTCGCCTTTGAACCTCCGTATCTCCGCCAACGTATCGCAACGGGGTGAGCATGCCGTTTGACCGTGTTCTTCATGGGCTACCGTAATTCAGTTACGACCGGAGGCGGACGGAGGTGTACGACGTGGTGGTCATCGGTGCCGGTCCGGGCGGCGGATCGGCTGCGCTGCACGCTGCTCGCGCCGGCCTGTCCACCCTCATCCTGGAAGCCGACCCCGAAATCGGCACGCCCGTCCACTGCGGCGAATGTCTTTCCGAATTGGCCGTGCAAAACCTCGGATTGACGCTGCCCGACCACGTGAAAGCCCTGGATGTCAAAGGCATCCGCGTGGTCTTTCCGGACGGAACCGATAAGTTGCTCACCGAGGAAGGCTATGTCCTCGAAAAGCACCTCTTCGAGCGCTGGCTAGCGGACGAAGCCGTTGCAAAGGGAGCGGCCTTGAAACTTCATCATCGCGTGACAAATATGGAACGGGTTTACAATTCGGAAAATCAATTTTCCAATTGGAAACTTGACGGGAGAGGCGATGGGTTTCCGCTCGAGTGCCGAGCCGTCATCGATGCCTCGGGCGTTTCCGGAGCAGCGGCCAAATTGCTGGGAATGGGCGACGAGGTGGAGGTCATTGCAGGCTTCCAGTACGAAATGCACGACGTCCCAAACGACGGATATTTGGACTTCTATCTCTGGCCCAAATATTCACCACACGGCTACGTTTGGATGATTCCAAAGGAAGGTGGCCGCGCCAACGTTGGTTTGGTAACCACCGACAAAAAAGGAGCCATCAAGTACCTCGAGTCCTTCATTGAGGACACCTACTTGGCCAACAAGCCCACCGCCAACCCTCCATGGCGAGCGGAGGGCATCAAAGTACGCCCCTTCGGCGGTACCATTCCGATATCGGGGCCTCGAAGCACAACCGTTGACGAGGGAATTCTTCTGGTCGGGGATGCGGCAGGCTTCACCTCGCCGTTGTTTGAAGGCGGAACCCACCTCGCCCTCTGGTCGGGTCGCGAAGCCGCTCAAACCCTCGCCAAGGCGCTTGCGGAAAACGACGTGTCGAAAAATCGGCTCATGGGTTACGAAAAAGCGTGGAAGAAACGCTTCCCGCCCTATCACAAGATCTTGAAAGGAAAAACGGCACTCTACGACCTGTCGGACGAAGAGATGTCCGCTATGGCGAGATGTCTCCCGAAAGAACTGGGCAACATGAACCCGCTTGACAAGGCCTTCATCGGGCTGAAAATCTTGGTTCGAAGGCCCATGCTGTTCACCAAACGCGTGATTGCGGTGCTTCTCTCCTTCGGCTACTCCCGAGCGAAATTCTTCGGTTGGTAGTCGGGAATCTTACCTCAGCCGATGAGAAAAGGCCTTGAGGGACGGCTACCGCCCTACCATCATGTGGGGACTCACCATGTGGTTGGCCCTCGGGTCCGCAGCATGGTTGCTTTGGAAACCAACCACCCACGAGACCTCGCCTCGGCTCGCTCTGCTGTTGCACGGATTGCTGGCCCTGCCGTTCGCCACGCTCGCAGGCCTGTTTCTGGTCAACGACACCTCAGTGCTCCATGTCGCTGCCTTCGGCGGAGAAGCACTCCCGCTCAAGTACCGATTTGCGGCGACATGGGCTGCTCGGGAAGGTCCCTTGTTGATGTGGATCGGTTGGATGGCTCTCCTTGCATGGTGGTGGCGAGGCCCCCTCGCTGGTGAAGGCACTCCGAGCAACCAAGCCCAAGAGTGGCGACTTCGCAGCGTCCATCTGATGAGCCTCACCTTGCTCTTGGTGGGGTTCTCGCTCGACCCGTTCAAGGCAACACCGCCGTTCTTCAACGGGGCTGGATTGAATCCCCTGCTCCAAACGGACTTAATGGTGATTCATCCTCCCCTCATCTTCCTCGCCTATTCGTTTTGCTTGCACCTTACCGCCGTTGCGTTTGCCGCCGCCTACACGAATCAAAACAAGGGGTTGAGCGAACGAATGTTGCAAATCGCCCGACCCGGCCTCTTCGTCGCAACCCTCGGCATCGGCTTGGGCGGCCTGTGGGCCTACCTCATCCTCGATTGGGGCGGGTATTGGGCATGGGACCCGGTTGAAACCGGTTCGTTCTTGCCCTGGTTGGCTCTGGTGATGCTGGTCCACCTGCGAACACGGCCCGGCAAGGTCGACGGTCGAGTCTGGGTCGGTGCGGGCATCGTGACCGGCGTGCTGGCCCTCTTCGCTACAACCGTCACCCGAGCGGGCGGGGTTTGGGCCTCCTCCGTTCACACCTTCGTGACCTCCGACAGCAGCACACCCCCGGACGATGTCTTTGGCCGGTTGATGTTGCTCCGGGGCGACGCTGCGGCGACCGAGGTGATGACCTATGTCGTTTGGATGTTCATGCTCATCGGGTGCTGGCTCGCCATCGCACGCCGCTCTTCCAATGA
>JAURDA010000067.1 GCA_030828165.1 Candidatus Poseidonia sp. | reverse complement strand
CCTTGTTCCCAAGCAGGATACCAAGTGGAACCTTGAAGTCCCCAATCCTGAATTGTGAAGCCACTGGAATCATTCAACCAAACTGAAAACCACATCGAAGTGTTGCTCAAATATGGGCTCCAGCAGAGATCCACCCAAGCATAGACCATATCTCCATGAGCATACGCGCTGGATACATTCACGATGTCAATGATGCCGTCAACGCCACTCGTGGAAAGGCCAGGGCAGCCCGATTGGTTGCCACCGGTGTTGTTGCCGCCGGTGTTGTTGCCGCCGGTGTTGTTTCCACCGAGAATCATGATGCAGGTGTCGTCGTTGGCCAGCGAGGTCAGGGAATAATTTGCATCAACGTGATACAATTCGCCGAAGAAGCAGTAGGCTCCCGACTGGAGGGGGGCGCCGTCCACGGTGTAGTTCTTCCACTCAACGGAGAAATGGTTGTAGGCCATCCAGGTCCAATTGCCTTGGTCGACGATGTTTGAATTGGCATCCACCACGGCCCAGACCAAACTGTACATTTCGCCTTGGGTGAGGTTGTAGCTCTCGTAGGTGGCCGATACGGTGTCGCCGTAGGTGAAGTTGTAACCGTTGGTGTCGATGTCCATGAATCCGCCGGGCGTGGTGGTGTTGGCCACGTAGGCAAAGTTGTAGGAATTGTCGACGATGTAGTTCCATCCCTGCGTGGTGTTGTCCCACACGGACAACTTGGCCGTGAAGGTGTAGTTCCCAATTTCAAACGGATTGTGCGTGATGTTCCACGCGATTGAGGTGGAGCTGACGTACCACGACTGGTTTTGTTGAGCGACGATGGTGGAGTTGGAGGCGTAGGCCACCGTCCATTCGATCATCGTTGTGGAATTGAGCAGGTTGCAATAGCTGTTGACGGTGCTGTCAAACGTGTCGCCCTCCGAGAAGATTCCGTACCAAGAATAGGCGTAGATTGAGGTGTACGCGCTATCGTAACCGCATCCCGTGCTGTTGGTTGCGTTGGACCAGACTTCGAACGTGAGGTTCGCCGAATCCAGATACGAGCCGTTGCTGAGGGTCAGCATGGTCGACCAGGTGTAAACGCCCTCTGTGAGGTTGTGGAAGGCGAGGTTGATGTCGTGGAAGAAGCCGGAACCGTCGTTGAAGAGATGGACGTTCTGCCAGGTGGCGGTGAAATTGTTCCAACCCGTTTGGACCACGGTGGAGGAGTTTTGTTCGTGGAGTTCCCATTCGAAGACGTACGATGTACCAAGCACCGGGCATTCGATGTCAGCGTAAGGATATACGGAAGCGCCTTCGTAGGAGTGATACCCTGCAACGGGAACCTCCATTGAAACAAGCGTCTCGTTGTAGCCACAGGCCGTGGTTGATGTTGTTGTGTTGACGGTGAAGTCCCAACTTTCGTTCGCCAGGTAGGACCACGACCCGTTGACGGATTCATAGAAGTTCCCGTACACGCTGTAATTTCCCGGTTCCATGTAGTACAAACTGACATCGAATTCATTGAAATGATCCGTGTGGTTGGGGTGATACGAAACGCTCGAGGTGTTCGTTACAAATTGGTGGGCGCCGGAATCAACTTCGGAGTAGTTGTCAAGGGCAAGCACGCCCCAATAAAGCATGTACGTGGTGTTCCAAACCCCGCAATACAAATCCAGCCAAGGCGAAACCGTGTCGTAATGGGAATACTCCTCTTCATGCGTCTCCACCTCAAACGAGATGTTCGATGCATTCGTGCCGCAATTCACGGTGTTTCCGGTTAACTGCGGAGACGTTGTGTCCTCGAGGATGGTTCCACGTTCGGGGGCATAAGCAGCCGATAACGAGGAGAAAACGAACATCAGGGCGAGCAAGAGCGTGCGGTTTCGCATGGTGATTGGTTTTCGGTTCGGGATATAAAATCACCCGAAAATGTTCAGCAGCGTTTCTGAAAGCGGGAGGTCTGCTCGCTGAAACCAAGCCTCAAGGTCAACATCCTCGCTTTTTCCGCGTCGTTTTGCCCGGTCACTGACCAGACGCCATGCGGATTTTTTGCCGATGCCCGGCATGGCTTCAAGCTGCTTTTCAGTGACGCGGTTGGGGTCCAAGCCGACTTCGACGCCGGTGATGGAACGCGCTCCGTGACCGGTGACGAGGATGTCGGACTGGGTCTCGAGAGGGACCTTGTACTCGACGCCAATCAAGATGGGGTAGGCGCCCAGTTGACGGCCAAAGGTCACCCCTGCTTTGCCGTGAACCGCCGGCGAGGTGTGGGCCTCCGTTTCGTGCACCGGGAGGCGAGTACGCCCGTCGTGGGCCTCCCAATGCACCTTTCTCAAGACGGTACCCAAGGGAAACAGTTCGTGCAGTAGCGGGGTGTCGATTTCACGCCGACAGGCTTCCTTGAAGGATGAAAACGCTTCGTTTGGAACATCTTGAAACCCCTCTCCTTCCACTTGCCGGATGTTGATTCGGCGAAGCCAGTGACCTTCGCTCCGAAGTTCTCGGAGCAGGTTGAGGTTCATCCCGTAGGTGGCTTCCGTTTCCCCGTTCAACCCTGCGATAAAATTGAGGCCGGGAAGCAGTTTTGGCAAGCCTCGTTCACCTCGGACTTTGCCGTGTTTGTTGATGAGCCGAATCGCCGTCTTGAGTTGGTCGGGGTCGCAGTTGAGCCAGTTGGCTTCGTGAACGCTGGGGTCCGCCGATTCCAAACCAAAGGAGAGCACGGCACCGTCGGAGAGGGTCTCCACGAGCGTCTTGGTGATCGCTTCGGCCGGCTCAAGGTTCTCGGCGATGATCGACGGGTTTCCGTTGTCCGTGTGCAGAATGCCTAGGCGCTCGTCCTCTCGAAGTCCATGGAGCAATTTTGCAATGGGTTCGGGGTTCGGTACCGGGTACTCCAATTCACGAACCCCCTCCGCCATGTAGGTGTACGTGTCGGTCATCCCTCCAAGGCGAACATGGTGAACCCCTGCGTCATGCGCCAACTGGACCTCTTCGACGATGTCTTCGGGCGTCCGCCATATCGGAACCCCCTTCTTGGGTTCGATGCAAAACTTGCATCCTCGTTTGTACCGAACGCATCCTTGGTACACTTCCACTTCGTAGGTCAAAGGTCCCGGTATATCCGCAGTGCCGAGGTCAGGATGGTGCCGCACCGCCTTGCTGCCAGCACCGGCTTGTGCCCATTGCGTCCACTGCTCAGCGGTGCGTCGTTGGTGTCTCCATTCACCCTGCTTCAAGAAATGATGGAGGGTAGCATCGGTGTCCTGAACGGCGAGAAAGAGGTTTGGCTGCAGCGGCGTCCAGCCTTGTTGTTTCCAGCCTCGGATGGCCCAACCGCCGAGCAGCGTGGCCGTGCCTTTCGGCACGCTCCGAATCAGCGCTTGGGTTTCCTTGAGCGAAATGGGCGTCCCCCGCAAGTATTTGCCCGGAACCACGGCCCCAGCCACGCAGACCACGCCCAGCACGTTCGCAAGGAGGCGCTCAAGCCGGTCGGCCTCGTTGCGTTGCCATCGCCTCCACTGGTCAACGGTGACGTAAACGTACGGCAGGGAGGCTTGTTCAAGCACGCCGCAGACGTATCGCACGTGAAAACCGACGTAGGGGGGAACGCCGAATGCGGCCGGCTCGTCTTCGTAACCGTCCAGCACCAACCAAACCGGGTCGCTGGACTCAACCATGGTTCAAGGCGGAGGGGAGACGCCTTCAATCCTTCTTGTTACGAGGGCGTCGGCGTCGCTTCTTCCCACCTTCACCTTCTTCGCGGAGGGCTTGCACTTCCCGAGCGGATTTTCCACTGCCGTCGCCGCCGTCTCGGGTGTTCCGGCCGCCTTTGTCGCCCTTTGCTTTGGCGATGTCGACCTTGATCTTTCGGCCGTCAATTTCGCTTTGATTCAGGGCTGCAACCACGGCTTCGCCCTTGTCCTTTTCAGCGATGAACACGAACCCAAAGCCCTTCGGTTTGTCGCCCGGGCCGGTGGCCAGCACGACTTCGTTCACGGTGGCATGGGCCGCGACCAAGGTCTGCAATTGTTCAGCGGTGGCGGAGAACGGGAGGTTGCCGATGTAGAGTTTCAAGCCTTGAGGTTCCTTCTTTTTCCGGTCCTTCTTCTTGTCGTCATCGGCGTCACGGACACCGATTCGACGGCCGTTGATTCGGTGACCATCAAGCGCTTTGATGGCCGCCTCGGCCATGGATTTCTCGGCGTAGGTCACGAAGCCGAAGCCGCGGTTCACGCCGGCGTCGTCGGTCAAGACGATGCAGTCGGTCATGTCGCCATGGGCCTTGAACAGTTCGCGAAGTTCCTCGGTGCCCACCTCTCGTGGAAGGCCGCCGACAAAGAGACGGGTGCCGGGTGCGGCTCGCTGACGACCACCGCCACGTCCACCGCTCTCCCCTTCAAACCGGAAGTAGGAGCGCTCCCGTCCGTCTTCACGAACATCTGCAGCGATGAAGGTGGCTCGACCGGAAGGTCCCTTGGCAAACATGGCCTCAGCAGCAGCCCCCCATCGCTTTCCGGCGTTGTTGAGGGCACTGGCGCCTTGGTCGAGTTCAGCCCAACCGGCCCCGTAGTTGTCCGCAAGCGCCCGATAGGCTTGGTAGCCGCAGGTCGGGCATTTCACGTTCCAGTCGCCGTCGAGTTCGGGCTGAAGCGTGTCGCCGCAGGGCGGGCAGATGGCGTGAAGAACGCCACAATCGTTGCGTTCTCGGAAGTCGAGGCGGACGACGGGGTGGACTTCCTTGACCAAGGCTCGGCACACGTCTCGACGTCGCAGGGCGTCGGAGGTTTGGTGCATGAACCGGTCAACCAAACCGGTGACGAAAAATTGGCCGTAGAGGTGTTGAGGTTGAAGCGAACCCGGTTTGCCTTCAACACAGGTGATCATGGCCTCGCCGTGTTTCTCGTTGAGTTTCACGACCTCGCACAGAACGGTGTCCCCCACTTCGGGTTCAACGATGGTGTTGGCCGCAGCGACGCTGATGACGCCGTTGTCCACGTGGACAAAACCGACCACGGTTGAAACGATGTTTCCCGAGTCGAGGGCCGTCCCTTCGCCGTTCTCATGTTCGCCTTCTGCGGCGATGATGCTTCCTGGGGTGACGAGGCTCGCCGTCATGTTCTTCCTTCCATGTGCAGGCATGGCCCGAGATGGGTCGCACACCGTTCGCT
>JAURDA010000066.1 GCA_030828165.1 Candidatus Poseidonia sp. | reverse complement strand
TGACCCTCCCCGCCGCTGCCGTTCACGCATCTTCGCAATTCCGCATCCACCAAAACAGCGGCAGCGGGACGTGTTGCGATTATTGGTTCGTGGACGACGTCCACATCGCAACGCCACCAGAATCCAATTGGACGAGCCCATCGCTTGGCCATAAGAGCGGAAGCACCCAATTGCTTCCCGATGACACGTATGCCCCGGTTTATCTTGAAGCCGAAATTCCCGAAGGATCCTTCCTGAACTGGTCCGTGCTCAACACGGCCGGAGAAACCCTGCCGGGCATGAACGGAACAAACGACCTTGTCATCCCGCTCAATCTGCTCGACCACGACACCGTCGACCAGTTTCGCATCCACTTTGAATTCAAAGGCGGTGAAGAGGGCATGCCGATGTTGTACGCCGTTGCCGGCGACGGGTCCGTCACCGAATCCTTCGCAAGCGATCCGGTGGACCGCGGCTGGGTGCTCAACGGCAGCCTCTACCAACCTAGCAGCACCGGTCTGCTCGGTGATGCGAACGCCACGGCCACGTCGCCGTGGTTGCTCGCCAGCACCCCGGTTTACGACGCTCGTCTTGGTGGCTCGGTCGCCAACGCCCAGGTTCAAGTTCGCTTCCAAGCCGACGATGCGTGGACCAACGTCACGCTGCCTTACACCCCGGTGGTGACTCAAGACGTCGTCGGGATGCAAGTCCGCTTGGTCGCTCTTCCCCCCTCCGACGGGAACATGAGCAACTTCACCTCCTGGACCGCCTCAGCATTGTCGCTCGACCTGTACGGAGGGCAGCACCCCACCCGGCCCGGTCTTGATTTCAATCTTGACGACCGCTTTGAGTGGGGTGGCGATGACGAGCGGGTCGGCACGTGGGGGTGGCAGAACCGCTTTGTCAACGGCGAAGAACGCATGGAGGTCGCCTTGAGCAGCGGGGCGCCCTCCGTGGCCAAGTTTTGGGCGCCAAAGGACGACCTTTCCTCCCTCGGCTTCAGTTACACGGCGCAGAGCGGTACGGTGAACGACGTGGCCCTGTTTGTGGGATCAACCTTCATCGCCAATCGGAGCAACACCAACAGCGGCGGCGGACTCTTCCATCTCAACGGAAGCGAATTTGCTTCGTTGACCGACGCTATGGGCAACGTGACCGCCTCCGTTGACGTTTTGGGAGCCGCCTACACCGAAGTGCGCGTTGAAATCACCGGAACCGGAACAGCCGTTCTCGGTGGATTGCGAGCGACCCACAACGCCTCGCACCGCATCGTGGCCGATGCAAGTTCGGCCTTCGTGATGGGCGTGAACGAAGCGCGAACATCCGTCACTCCCGTGGGCGGCATGCAGGCCGTACCCCTTCCCTTCGAAGCCGATGAGCGGGGCGGCCTCACCGTTTCCGTGATTGACCTTCAGACCTCGGACGACGTCGTGCTTCAATCCGGAACGATGGTTGACGCCGAGCAGGTGTTGACTTCAAGCCAACGCTGGCAGACGGTCTCAACGTCGTACGCCGTGAACAGTGGCAGCCTCACGCATCACCGCCTCGACGTGTTCAGCAAAACCAACCACGCCACCTGGCTCTTCCCCTCCTCGGGCGATGCACCGGCTGGCTTGGGCGATTCGGCGTTGGTTGAATTGCACCCCACCGACGCCATCACGATGAGCGAAGACGGCTCCACCGTTCACGCCAACATCACCTTCCGATTGCGCCCCGATTGGGACGATGAGATGCAGTTGACGGCCACCTCTCGGGCCGTGATGCAAAACGGTGTCATCTCGATTCCGTTTTCTCATACGTGGGGCACCTCCTCCGTTCAAGGTTACGAAAACGACCTCGAACTCAAGAGCGTCGTCTTTTCAGAAGACGGCGTCGCCATGACCTCCACTCGGCAATACCTCCGAGGTGGGGAATCGATGAACATCTCCGTTAACGTCGGCTTTGAGGATCAGAATTCCCTTCATGGCTTTGTTGAAGGCGATGCACGCCTCACCCTCTATCGCGACGGGGTCCAAATCCGAAACACGACCGAACTCGACGGGACGTATTGGAACATCACCGAATCCATCCCGTTCACCTACGGAGACGTGACCTGGACGGTTCATCTCGAATCGCTCAACGGCTCCACGGTCATTGACCCTGCTGAGTTTGATCGCACCTTCACGGTGGACTCGGTGAAGCCCCGCGTTATCGCCACCTCAATGGAGGCCTACGACCATCGTGAACCGAGCCCCACGCAGGTGATGCAGGTCACCATCTTGGACCAACCCGTTCTTCCAAGTGCAATGTCGGCAATGGTGTGGAAGGAATGGGTGGACGATACCAACCTCAACGGCTGGCCCGATGAAGGCGAGTACCAATCGACGTCCATGCTCCTGCCCAGCGATTTGACGGCCTTAACCGGCGTCTATACCTTGATGATCGACGATACGGCGGGCAGCCTCGGGCAAAAGGTCGCCGTCTATCTCGAAGGGACCGACCCTTCGGGCTATCCGATTCAAGACGGCGGCAGCGCAGAAGAAGACGACCAGTTGTTCATCTATCAGTTGGCGATTGACGGTGCTCCCGAGTTGATGCCCGATGCCTTTGGATGGGTGGGTGGACGACAATCGTGGATTCACCCCGGTCAGCCCTATGAACTCAACGTGAAGATCACCGAACCCAACGGCGGCTCGGACCTCGCCACGGTTGACGTGATGCTTGCAAGCAATCAGGGCAGCGACCCGATGACCATCGAGTGGGCCTTCGCCTCCAACAACTGCTCAACCGAGTCCATCCACATCGTCATCGAATCCTGCACCATGCTGGGAGCCAACGGCCTTGCAGGTCCGTTTGAGAAGGACATGACCCTCAACATTCAGTTGTCGTTCGGTTGGAACACCCCCGACTTGGGCGATAACCGAAGGGAACCGGCGATTTTGGTGGTTGACCGAGCGGGTCAGGAGGAGCTCCGAGCCTTCCCCGAACACCGGTGGCGCTTCTCAGCAGGGCTGAGCATCCCCGAAGAAACCGTTGACCTCCACTTGACTCGGGGTGCGTTCCTCGGCGACGGTGCTCGCGTGACACCGCTGACACCGATGGAAATCTCGGGAGGTTTGGTGTTCAGCGAAACCTCCACCGTTCCCGCCTTTGATTGCGATGTGAACGTGTTCTTTGCCGGCCAAAGTTACGTCGCCACGGCGGTTGACGGCATATGGTCCGTTCCTGTTCAAGCCCCTGCCTCTTCCGGCTCGTTGCCGATGACGTGGGAAGTCGGCTGTCTGCGCGGACAGGGCGTCGACCTTACGGACGAGGAAACCTCGGTGAAATGGATCGTCGTTGACGGGACCGGTCCTTCGCCCGTAGAGGTGCTCTCCCCTCGACCCCTGGCCATCCTCGGCGGAGACAACCACGAGGTGCGGGTGGTCGTCAACGAACTCGGTGGTCTTGACCTCCAGTCCTTGGAATTGGTGTGGACCGTTGAGGACTTCAACACCGGCGATACGATTCGCTCCGGACGCGAAGCGCTCACGCTTGAGGGTGAGGCTCTCGACGGCTTGCGCTTGGAATTGTTCGCCGATATGAACCTCACCGAAATCACCGATGCGATGCTCATCGATCGGATGATCGTCAAAATCACGATCGAAGGACGGGATTTGGCGGGTAACCCGGTGACCGGCCTTGACGGCGACCTTACGACCCCGGTCTTGTCGACGTGGAACATGGAATGGCTTCAGCCGAAATTCGCTCTGTCACCAACCTCGGTGACCTACTCGCGATTGCTCATGGACGTGGGCGATGCCACCTCCATCCAGTTGGAAGTCGAGAACATCGGTACCCGAGGAGGCAGCACCGACGTCACCTTTGAGGCCGTGAACATGGACGGCGAACGAACCCTCATCCAACGCCTCAGCGTCACCGCTGAAGCGGGTGCCGTCGGCGTGGTCTCGGTGGATTGGCAACCAACCGAAGCCGGAATGCAGTGGGTTGAGGCGACGTTGGAGAACGGCCAAACATCCAGCGGTCCGACGGTGGACGTTCGGGTAGCCGAAGAACCGTCCTTCTCGCAGAAGGTGTTCGGCGATGTCAACCCCCTCATCGGTTCCATCACCGCACTGCTGCTCATCGCCGTGGTGCTCTCGTTGTTGATATGGATGAAGCGCATGACGGTGAATCAGGGCTCGAAAATTGCGTACGACTGGGACGAGTATTCTTCTGAACTTGATGAGGATGAAGCGACCTTTTCCACTGCCGCCGTGGCTGCAGAAACCCCCTCTGCTTCAGCCAACGAAAAGGGCGGCGATGGCTCGAACGCTGAGGAAGAAACGGATTGGGTGATGGGCTCCGACGGTTACTGGTGGTACCATGACAAGGCGACCAACGAATGGTGGTACAAGGATGCCAGCGGCGAGATTGTCAAGCATCCGTGACCCGATTTGAGGCGAGAACGTGACGATGATTGCCCTGTTGCAAGTTGACCCGACGGTGGGGGATTTGGCGCACAACGCCGCCCGCCTCGAAGGCTTGGCGCAACTCGCAGCTGAACACGGTGCAGAGGTCGGCGTGTCCACCGAACTGGCCGTTTGTGGCTATCCTCCACGAGACCTCCTGCTGGAACACGATTTCATTCAACGTTCCCTTGCCGTCGCTTTGGGCATCAAGAGCACGATTCCGCTGCTGGTGGGCACGCCGTTGCCCGCTGAAGACCAACGCTCCTTGCCCACCAACGGTGTGGTGCGTTGTGGACCCGAATTCACTTCCTTCACGGGAAATGCTCAAGCGCGTGTGGTTGCCGAAAAACAACTTCTCCCCACCTACGATGTGTTTGATGAAGCCCGGTATTTCTCGGCCAAAAACCGCTCGGGGTTGGCTCGCTCCGTGGGGCGATTGAACCTCGGTGTGACGGTTTGCGAAGATGCCTGGCAAGCGGCCGGAAGCACACCATCGGCCTACGCCCAAGACCCTATTGAACACCTTGCCGAATGGTGCCGTCAGGGCGTGAGCATCGATGCGACCGTCAACCTCTCGGCTTCGCCCTTCCACACGGAGAAATTCACCACCCGTCTGCACGTGGCTCGTCACGCTGCTTCGGTGCTGAACCATCCTTTTCTCCTCGCCAACCAAGTTGGCGGGAACGACGATTTGCTGTTTGACGGTCGAAGTTTGGTCGCCTGGCCCGACGGCCGAGCCGTCGTCGCCCCATCGTGGTGCGAGGGCGTGCTCATGGTCGATTTGAACGGACCCGAAGGGTGCCGTTGGGTGCCGAGCACTGCCGAGGATGCGTTGATGATCGGTGAAGGGGCGACGGTCATGCTCTCCCCCTCGCAAACCGGCCTTGAAACGGTCGATGCCGTGGATGAACTGACCGATGCGGTGGTGACGGGACTGGCGGATTATTGTCGGAAATCCAACATCGGCTCCATCGTCCTCGGCCTTTCT
>JAURDA010000065.1 GCA_030828165.1 Candidatus Poseidonia sp. | reverse complement strand
GAAAAAGTGGATTTCACCACGCTCGAGCCGGGGAAGGTCTCGATGTACGTTTGCGGCGTCACGGTGTACGACCGGTGTCACCTCGGTCACGCACGCTGCTACCTGGCGTTTGACTTGATTCACCGGTGGTTGGAGTCGAGCGGGTACGATGTTCACTACGTCCAAAACTTCACCGATATCGACGACAAGATCATCGATCGGGCCGAACGAGTTGGACGGTGATTGGAAGGCGCTGGTCGACCGGAACATCGAGGCGTACTACGAGGACATGGATGCCCTCAACATCCTGAGAGCCGATGCATACCCGCGCTGCACCGAATATGTTGACGACATGGTTCGCATCACGCAGGACCTCATCGACAAAGGGCATGCCTACGAGGCCAACGACGGCGTTTACTTCCACGTCGAGTCGGCCCCCGAAAAATACGGCCAACTCACGGGCCAATCGATCGATGCTGTGCGCTCGGGCGCAGGCGGGCGGGTGGACGACACGGGTTCGGGAAAACGAGACCACAAGGACTTCGCCTTGTGGAAAGCGGCCAAGCCCGACGAGCCCACTTGGGATTCACCTTGGGGGCCCGGTCGTCCTGGCTGGCACATCGAATGCACCGCCATGTCGCTGGACCATTTCGAGAAGGAGTTTGACATCCACGGTGGCGGGCACGACCTTCGCTTCCCGCACCATGAGGCTGAAATTTTCCAAGGCGAGTGCCACACCGGTCACGCTCCGGTGGTGCACCACTGGTTGCACAACGGCTTTGTCAACATCGACGGCGAGAAAATGAGCAAGTCGCTCGGCAATTTTTGGACCGTTCGTGACATCTTGACGAAGGTGGACGCGATGGTCCTCCGCTTCGCCCTCATCAATGCCCACTACCGTTCGCCCATCGACATGAACGAAGCCTTGCTCAACGACGCAGAGCGGAACTACAATCGATTGCTGGGCTGCTATGTTGAGGCCCTCAAGGCACGTACCGACCCCTCGCCGGTGGCGCTCCCTCACCCCGACTTGGCCTCACCGCTTCCGTTGGGCAAATCCTTGGGTTTGCTCGAGAAAATGGGTGAAGGTTTTGCACGAGCCATGGACGATGATTTCAACTCCCGCGAGGCCGTTGCGAAGGTGCTCGGTATGGTTCGAGAGATCACCAAGGTGCTCAACGGGGCGTTGGAAGCGGCGGACAGAAATGCCTTTGCACACTACGCCGTTGAACTTCTGGAAGAAACAGCAGCTCGCGTCCTTGGCGTGTTACCGCCTCAAGAAGTGGCGCTTGCCGAGCCGGAAGACGATCCGAGGAAAGCCGAAATCGCCGATCAGGTTGAAGCCTTGCTGGTCGAGCGAGCGGAAGCACGCTCTGCCAAACAATGGGACGTGGCCGACCGGATCCGAGACGAATTGCAAGCCCTCGGTGTCGTGGTCACCGATACGGCCACCGGCCCTGAATGGGATTTGGCGTGATCACTCCTCTTCTGAAGGCGGCGACATCGGTGGCGGTGCTGGAACAAAGGGTGCATTGCCGAACAACCCCTCGCTGGCATCTTCCGCTGGCGTTTCTTCGTCCCACATCTTCTCAATCCGCACTTCTGCGGCCAGCGCGTCTTCGCCCCCTCTCGAAACGAGGAAGAGAGCGACGAGCATGACGGCGACGATGGCCCCAAGCA
Organism: Candidatus Poseidonia sp.; assembly: GCA_030828165.1. Taxonomy (GTDB): domain Archaea; phylum Thermoplasmatota; class Poseidoniia; order Poseidoniales; family Poseidoniaceae; genus Poseidonia. The sequence continues at coordinate 4,090 of JAURDA010000065.1, read as the reverse complement.
GGAGCAGCGCGTTCCGTTCAACATTCTCCTCATCGCCCTGAGCGTTATCGCTTGGCGTTTTGGTGGTTCCAGAGGAGGTGCCGGAGCCGTCGTCGACGGGCTCGGTTTCTTGACCGGATGCGTTGGTTTCGCCGGTGTTGCCTTCCTCCTGGTTGGTGTTCCCACCCTCCTCGCCGTCATCGGTGCACGGTGGAGACGTGCCGTCCGAACACGGAGGGGGGGTGGTCGCTTCGACGTTCTCGAACACGACAACTTCAGGGAGGGTTTCAGCCCGGTCGTAATAGCGGTCGTACAGCAGGGCCATGTTCAGTTGAGCGTTGGCGGTTCCCGAGCCGTTGAGAACCGAGAAGTAGCGTTCATCCCCGTAGGTGTACCACGGGTCGAGCCCCACCTCGGTCATCCCCGAGGTCACGGAATTGAAATCGGAGGCGTCACCGAAGGCGGCGGTCATTTCTTCAACGTCAAAGCGCATCGCCATGGTCAGGTTCTCGGTGATGCTCGCCCAGGTTTGAGCCCCGTCAGGCGCTGCGAGGAAGGTCACGTCAAGCACCTTTCCAAAGCGGCCCGCCGGTTCATGGTCGTCGCCTTTCAACGCCGTCATCAAGTCCTCGTCCCCGTAGAGCGCCAAGCGGCCGACGATGGAGAGGCGGACATCGGGGTCCACGGCGTTGATGAGGTTGCGGTACGGGTTGGCGTGAAGGTTGTCAACGACCACCAAGTCCGCTGCGGTTCCCGGCGTAATGGTGCCGACATCCGCCTGCCAGTTGGTGGCTCTTGCCGCCCCCGACGTGACCATCTCCACAAGTTCGTAATCGGTGAACAGGTCGCCCAACATCTCGTCGTCCCACAGGTCAGCGACCTTGAGTTCGTGCAACGGAGATTTGGATCCTGATGGTGCCCAATCCGGAGCGAGCGTGATGTGGACTCCGGCTGCCTTGGCCGCCGCAATGTCCGCTGTTTGGCCGTAAAGGAGCAGGTTGGAGAGCGGCGACCACACCAACGCGGAGCCGGCCGCCGCCATTTGTTGGAATTCGGTGGGCCCCAGAGCCACCCCGTGAATCAGGACCAGTTCGCCCACGAGCAGGTTGTTGTTGACGAGGATGTCAAACTCTGCACGACTCGATTCGTCCACGCCTTCGGCAATGTGGATGAACCACGCATCGAGGGTGCCGCTGGCGTTCCCGTTCTTGATGTGGTTGCCGACATAATCCGAGGTCAATTCCGTGACCTTGGTGTGAATCTCGTCCCTTCCGAAGTTGTAGTCCTCAATGTTTCTCGCCAGGACCGTAGCGTAACTGTCGTCGGGGTTGCTCGGGCTGCCCTGTGCGGCCGTGGTTCCGCCGACGATGGATTTCATCTCGATGTATTTCATCGCTTGAGATTCCATGTTCCAGTAAGGGCCAGAATGCACGAGCATCTTCGGCTTCGTCACCTGTTCGCTGTAGTCAGGGTGGCCTTTCCATTCGTAGCGGTTGTTGTAGCCTCCCCAAGCGTTGCGTTGGTTTTCGGGGAGGTGGGGCGTCATGTCCCAGAGGGGTGCCTGGTTGTAATGGAGGTGGTTGTGCAAATCGATGAGCCCGGGGTAGATGGTGCCGTTGGTTTCCAACACGGGTACGTTGGTCAGTTGAATGTTCGAGGGCACCGTGTCGCCCCAGACCGCTTCGATCATCCCGTCTTTCACCAAAACATGGCCTTCGTTGATGACATCGGCTTCACCGGTCATGGGCACAACACGGCCCTTCAGCACGTACGCACCGCTGTGGACGTTGTCGGTCATCCCGTAACAACGAACCATGTTTTGGGCGACGCTGTAGGTTGCACCCTCTCCCCACCCGGGCGTTGGAGGCGAGACCTTGCTGATGGTCCCGTTGACGTCTTTCACGTACGACGTGTCCCACCACGAGTCTTCTGCGGGGTAGGCGAGCGTGTCGATCGTGTTCCCGCTGGCGTCGGAGATGACGGCAGCATCGTCGTTCCAGTAATCCAATTCAATGCGGGAACTTGCACGGAAGACCACAATGTAGGCATCCGGCTCAATCGTGGTGTTCCAGGCGAGTCGACAGGGAGCGGAACCCCCGTCGGTCAGGTCGTCGAGAATCCAGTCGGACACGTCAACCGGTTCTGCGCCGCTGTTCCACAATTCGATGAACTGGTCCGAGGTTGAACCGACATCGCCGTCCCCGTTCCAATCCGTCCCGTTGTAATCCACGGAGGAGGCAGAAACCAAGATTTCCGTAATGCGAATGTCGGCCGCTCCTCGGGCTTGGACCGCTTCGCCGACGGCGGTGTCTCGAAGCATTTCGGTACCGGCTGAGCCCATGCAAACGAGAACAGCGAGGGCCAACGGAACCAGCGAACGGCGCACGCCTTCCCGACCATCACGCAACGGATAAGGTCATCTCCTGCTGCCGATGAAGCGTCCCATGTCTTGAAAAAGGAGGCGTTCCGGTGAAGCCCTATGGCGACCCTTGACATCACTGAACCCATTTTTGCAGAAACCATCGAAAACAACGGCTTGGTTTTGCTTGATTTTTGGGCTGAATGGTGCGGCCCTTGCCGTGCCTATGCCCCGGTGTACGAGCGTGTTTCCGAAGAGTTCCCCGACGTGGTTTTCGGGAAGATCGACACCGAAGACCAACAGGGTTTGGCCGGCATGTTTGGCATTCGATCCATCCCCACCACCATCGCTTTCAAGGAGGGCATTGGGGTGTTCATGCAGCCCGGTGCGCTCCCCGAAGATGCGCTTCGGGACCTCATCGCCAAGCTCCAAGAACTGGACATGGACGAAGTTCGTGCCGAAATGGAAGCCCGGGAAGCCGAAGAAGGCAACGAGGACTGAGGTCCACCTCGCCGATTGGTTCAAAGCACGGGGCTGGCCCCACCGATTCATGGACATGAAACCGCTCTTGGTGGTTTTTCTCTTTTCGACCAGCATGCTCGCGGGATGTTTTGGTGAAGATGAGGTGGTGTCCGCCGATTCTTCCTCCGTTGATGTGTACCCCGAGCCGTGGGACCGTTCGGATTTGACGTACAACGACCAGGACATCTACGCGCGGGTGACCGTGAACGGAAGCCACGGCATCGATGAGGTCCGTTCGGTGTACGTCGCCGTGGACACCATCACGGCCGCCGACGGTGGAGCGGGTTTGACCGGGGACGCTGAAGTTCACCTTGGATTGTGGTTGCCCGTCATCGAGGGATGCGACTGGGAAAGTGAATCCCTCGGTCCAGAATGCCAGGTCCCCGTCATCGCCGAAATCGGTCCGTACTACAACGACGGTGATGTGGATGCCCTGACGCCCGCTGACCGGCTTGGTAAGATGCTGATCGAGAACTACGTGCCCCACGGCTACGGCGTGGCGCAAGTTTCGGTGTTTGGAACCGGTGAGTCAAACCATTGCATGGATTTGATGGGCACCGACGAGCAACGCGGCATCGATGCTGCGGTGACGTGGTTGGGAACGCAAGCATGGTCCAACGGCAACGTCGGCATCATCGGCAAGTCCTACGACGGCTCGACACCGTGGCAAGCGGCGACGTTTGGAAATCCGTACCTCGCCACCATCGTGCCGATGTCGGGGCTCATTGGCGTCCACGAGTTGATGTGGCGCAACGGAAGCATGGAGGCTCGCGGCATGATCATGCACAACGGTGTCTACGGGTCCTTCGGTATCGACGGGGATTCGGAAGATGCGCACACCTTGTGCGAAGGGTATGTCGAAGGTTATGTCAACGGTCCAGCAGCCTATTTCTCGGGCGGAATGGTGACCTACGGTGGAAACGATTACTGGACCGAGCGGTCCTTCCTCGACCGGGTGTTGGCGAACTACAACGGCTCGGTGTACATCATCCAAGGCATGCAGGATTGGAACGTCGACCCGCACATGTCCTTCCCCACCCACCAGCTCGTGGAAGAAGCAGGTATAGAGATCAAAACCCTCGCAGGACAGTGGGCCCACGATTATCCCGACCGAAAATCGGGCCACAGCAGCCTGCCCTCGGGCGAGGGTGCGGAAGCCTACCCGTACACGCTTCGCTGGGATTGGGCAGACGAGATGCTCTACTGGTTTGACTGGTACCTCAAAGGCGA
>JAURDA010000064.1 GCA_030828165.1 Candidatus Poseidonia sp. | reverse complement strand
CGCATGATCCTCGACGCCATCGAGAAGATTCCCGGCGGCAAGAACACCAACTACGCCAACGGCGACGAGATGATCCTCGCCAAGGCCCCCACACGGGCCCCAGAAGGTGCAACCGGCTTCTCGCACTACGAGTGCACTCGAGGGGCCTCCCAATTCTACATTCAAGGCGGTGGCGACGGTCGCGGGAAGAACCCGTACCGACTCTCCATTCGTTCGCCGATGTTCATCACCATCCCGTACGTCGCAAAGACGATGATCGGCTACAAGGTTGCCGATATCCCTGCCATCATGGGCAGTTTTGACCCCTGCATTGGAGAGACCGACCGTTGAGGTGAGATCATGGACGACAAGTACGATTTGGTTGGCTTCTTTTTGAGCAAGGACGGGCTGCTTCGCTCGGGCATCGTCGGTGCCCTCGAAGGCACGCCCTTGGAATCCAGTGCCGGTGCCCTCTCCTTTGGTGTCGCCACCTTTGCCTTGGTCAACATCGTCTTCCTGTTGTTGTTTTTCTCGCAATTCGCCATCCTGTGGATCGAGCGCAAAGCCGTCGCTCGTATGCAAGACCGCTACGGCGCCACGACCGCCCTACGCTCCTTGTGGGTCGGTGAAAACGGTGTCACCGCCGGTGAATGGTGGAACATGCTGCCCTTCGGTTTGGGCAAACCCATCGGAGCCTTGAACAAATGGTTGAACAAGAAGTTCGGCAACCGCGACGAAAACTTTCCCACCGTTGACCGCGTCAACAACCGCTCGTGGATGGGCAAAACCATCGTGCCCGGTTTCTTCCAAAACGTCGCCGACGGAATGAAGTTCCTGGTCAAGGAACACATGGTCCCACAACGAGCCGACCGCCTCATCTTCGAAGTCTCGCCCTTCCTCATCGTCTCCTCGACGCTGTTGATTTTGGGCATGATTCCGCTGTCCAGCGGCATCTATGCAACCAACCCGGACCTCTCCATTCTATACGCCATCGCCATCTTCGGAATTGCACCCCTCGGGGTCTTTTTCGCCGGTTGGTCGTCCAACAACAAATACACCTTGATCGGCGGCATCCGTTCCGCTGCTCAACTCACGGCCTACGAGATTCCTCTCCTGTTGACGCTCTTGTCGGTGGCCATTCTCTCGGGCACCTTCAACATCGTTGAGAGCATCCACTTCCAGCACTCTGCTGGAGCATGGAACATCTTCCTGATGCCGCTGGGCGCTGCGTTGTTCCTCATCACCATGATCGCTGAAGTCGAGCGCGTGCCGTTCGACATGCCCGAAGCCGAAGCCGAACTGGTTGAGGGCTGGTGGACCGAATACGGCGGCATGCGTTTCGGCATGCTGTTCATGGCGGAGTACATCCGAACCTACGCTGCTTGTTTCTTGTTCACTCACTTTTTCCTCGGCGGATGGCACCTGCCCTTCCACGGCACCATCGGCTCCCTTCCCGTCGTCGGTGAGGCGTACCTGTTGATTCCCGGGGCCATCATGACCCTGCTGAAATCTTGGTTGGTCTTCCTCGTGGTCTTCGTTTGGGCTCGTTTCGCCCTCGCCCGCATTCGCACGGACCAAATCCTCGAATTCGGATGGCGCATGCTCTTGCCGCTGGCCGTGCTTCAAGTCGTGCTCGCCCTCCTCTACCGACTGTACCTCTTCAACCCCGATGGCATGTCGGCCCAAAACGACGTGGCGGGTGGCATGGCCTGGGACGCCCTTGGTATCCCGTACCTCGTGCCCATCCTCACCACGCTCTTCTGGTTGGGTGCCTTCTGGGTGTACCTCAACGACGAGGACAAGTCAGCGATGTCGGAACGCATGTTCCACGTCCATACCGTAGAGCCCGCGGGAACGGTTGTCCCGGGGCAGGAGTGAGGTGAACACCATGCCCATGCATCCACACGCACAGCCCAACTTCCGAAACCTGTTCTGGTACCCGTTCAAGATCACCTTGATCACGGCCCTGCGCACCTTCCCGTTCATCGGCAAGCGTTTCGGCAAGCGGCTCGGAGCCTACCACAACACCTCCCACCCCGAATTTTTGGACGAGGGGAGTCGCGCCCGAGCGGCCGCTACCGCCGACATGAACGACGTGACTCGCCAAGAGTTTGCACCCGACCGCGTGACTTCCGACCTCAAGCCCACGCTTTGGAAGCCGCAAACCGTCCAATACCCCTACGAACGTCTTGAGGACATGGAGCCTTGGCTTTTCGTTCCCGGGAACTACAACGGACGGATTGGCGTCATCTGGGAAACCTGCACGGCGTGCAAAATGTGCGTCAACGTTTGCCCCAACGACTGCCTCCACATGACGACGGAGTTGCGCGTTGACGTGCTCGACAACGCCGAGGGCGAAAACGCCGGATTCGGAGCCGAACTCGAAGTCGGAAAATTCGCTGCCGTCGAGGTTCCTGAGGTCAAAGCCACTCTTGACAGCTTCAACCACGTGACGGCCCACACCAGCACCCCCGAGGAATGGCGCTTTGCTGAAGTGCTCGACCTTTCCGGGGACTCCGCTACGGTGCGATGGAACGATTCGGGCGAGGAAGCCGTCCTGGCGACCGCCGAACTCTTCCCTGCTGACGACCAAATCGTCTCGGGGCGCATTGACCTCGGCCGCTGCATGTTCTGCGGATTGTGCATGGAAGCCTGCGGGTTCACCTCTTTCTTCATGACCAACGAATACGACGGCATGTCCGGTTTCACTCGCCAAGATCTTTGGTTTGACGCTTCCCGCACTCGGGTGCTCCCCGGCGTGCACCAAGAAGCGGTGGATGCTGAACTCGCCAAGCGTGCCTCGAAGGAACGCGACAAGCGGGCCAAGAAGGCAGCGAAGGAAGCCGCAAAGGGGGACGCTTGAGATGGACATCGCCAGCGCAGCCGAAACCGGCGTGTTTTTCCTGTTCGCTGCCATTACACTGGGCGGCGCACTCGGCCTCATTTTTGCGCAGCGCGTGGCGCATTCCATGCTCTCGTTGATCTTCTGTTTCATGGCGGTCTCGGGGATTTTCATCCTGTTGGGTGCCGAGTTCTTGGCCGCCATTCAAATCCTCGTCTACTTGGCGAGCGTCGGTCTGGTGGTGCTCTTCGGCATCATGCTCACTCGGCGGCAAATCTTGGAGGAGGATTTTGAATGAAGTTCATCTCCCTTTTCACCCGCCTCGGTTTGCTCAGCCTCGGGTTCATTCTCGTCGCTGCCGTCAACGCTGACGATGTCTGGTCCAACCCCAGCACGGAGCAGCCCACCACCTCGGGGCTGGCCGATGCGTTGCTCAGCGACTGGGGTTTTGCCCTGCTCGTGCTGGGTCTGCTCATGTCGATGGCGATGATGGGCGCTGCCTACCTCGTTCGTGACGAGCGAATGGAAAATTTGCTCTGGGAGTTTGGAGGTGAAGAAGAATGATCGACCCGGCATGGGTATCAGGCCTCTCCGCTCTCCTCTTCGTCATCGGCCTTGCAGGCGCCTTCACCCGCAAGAACGCCATCATCGTCCTCATGTGCATTGAATTGATGCTCAACGCTGCGAACATGCAATTCGCCGCCGCCGCCGTTCATCACGGCGATACGACCGGGTGGGTTTACACGATTTTCGCCATCGCCATCGCTGCGAGCGAAGTGGCCATTGGCTTGGCCATCTTCCTCGCCATGTACGGCCAACACGAATCGATCACGCTGGACGACGTGAACGTCCTGAAGAACTGAGGTGAAAGAATGGCAGGTACAGGCAGTTCAGAAATCGTTCACAGCACGGCGGCGCAATATGCGCCCTACATTCTTCTTCTCCCCATGTTGGCCTTCCCGGTGATTTTGTTCCTCGGGAAAATGTACAACGGCAACAAGATGTGGAAAGAGACCCTGAAGGAAGGCGGCCTCATTGCGTTGCCCGTCATGGGCGCCAGTTTGGCGCTCTCCCTCTGGCTCATCAGCGACTTCATCGGTGCATACGGGGGCGTCAAGGAACTCTCCGATTGGACCTGGTTTACCTCGAGCATGTGGAACTCGGGCGTGGTGACGACGGAGATCACCTTTGGCTTTGGCGTCCACATCGACCACATCACGGTGATGCTGCTCTTCATCGCCTCCTTCCTGTGTTTGCTCATCAACACCTTCGCCATCGGTTACATGAACACCGACCCCATCAACGATAACCGCAACCACCGCTTCTACGCTGAGTTCGTGCTCTTCTGTTCGGGTATGCTCGGTATGGTGCTCGCCGATTCGTTCCTCTGGTTGTTCATCTTCTGGGAGTTGATGGGGCTGTGTTCCTACTTGCTCATCGGGTTCTACTACGAACGCCCCAGCGCTGCGTATGCGGCCAAGAAGGCGTTCCTCACCACCCGTGTGGGCGACGTCTTCCTCATGGTCGGCCTCGCCGTTCTGTGGGACCTCTTTGGCTCCCTCGATTATGCGGTCGTGTTCAACGAATACAACATCGACAAAGTCGCCGCTTCCAACCCCGGTACCCTCGCTTGGGCGCTCGGCTTGATGTTCATCGGTGCGGTGGGCAAGTCGGCGCAATTCCCGCTCCACGTGTGGCTGCCCGACGCCATGGAAGGCCCAACCCCCGTTTCTGCGCTCATTCACGCAGCCACCATGGTCAACGCCGGTTTGTACCTCGTCGCACGAATGTTCCCCTTCTTTGGCGCCGAGTCCATGCACGGGGAGCTCGCCGATTTGGCGTTCATCATCGCCGCCATCGGTGGAACAACGGCCGTCATGGCGGCGGCCATCGCGTTCGTCCAGCACGACCTCAAGAAGGTCCTCGCGTATTCCACGATGTCCCAATTGGCCTACATCTTCACCGGCCTTGGGGCCGCCTTGTACCTTGCCAACACCCTTCACTGGCACGAATACCTCGTTGACGGCACCAAGAACCCGGATTACTACGTCAACCACGCCATCGTTATCGTGGCCTTTGGCGCAGCGCTCTTCCACCTGTTCAACCACGCCATGGCCAAGGGCATGCTCTTCATGGCGAGCGGTGCGGTGATTCACGAGGTGCACCACGCTCACCACCACCTTCACCCGCACGACGACCACCACCACGAAGAGGACCCAAAGGAACTGCTCATGCTGGCGAACTACCTGATGGAAACCGGCCAATCCGTGTTCGGGTTCTTCAATTCCATTGACCTCGACCAGTCCGGCGAAGTTGATACCTACGAGTTCCAAAAAGCGCTCAAAGACGCCAACATCGCTGACCTCCCGCCTTGGGAAATGCAGGCGCTCATGAAGGCGCTCGACATGGACGGCAACGGACGCATCAACGTCCCCGAACTCGAACTCACTCTCGGCCGGGTTCACCTCGCCTCCCTCGCTGGCGACGATGACCACCACGACCATCACGACGAGTTTGACGCCCAATCCATGGAGAACATGGGCGGATTGGCTTCCAAGATGCCGCTCACCGCCACCGCCATGCTCGTCGGTTCCCTGTCGATCATGGGTTTCCCGCTCATCGGTGGGTTCTGGTCCAAGGAAGGCATCATCGCCAACACCTGGCGTGTGGCGCTTGAAGATCCACGCTTCTTCTACCCCGCTCTTTGCGTGCTGCTCGGGGCCGGAATGACCGGCTTCTACATGTCCCGCATGTGGCTCAAGACCTTCGCCGGTTCACCGAAGACCGACGTTGCAGCGCACGTTCACCCCACCAACACGTGGATCAAAACGCCGTTGTTCATCCTGACCTTCGTCAGCCTCGCAGGCGTCATCTTCGCCAGCATGGGCTTCACGCATTGGGCTCCCGACATCGAATACGGTTTGATGTCCGACCACGGTGGTTTGTGGGGCGGCTT
>JAURDA010000063.1 GCA_030828165.1 Candidatus Poseidonia sp. | reverse complement strand
ACGTCGAGCAATTCCGGCGGTCATTATAACGTCACGATGCTCATCACCGTCCTGTTGGACAGTGATGGTGACGGCCAAGCCGACCGTGTGGACAGCGACGACGACAACGACGGCGTGATCGACGCGCTTGACCCGTTCCCGCTCGACCCGTCGGAATCCATTGACACCGACTACGACGGTATCGGCAACAACGCCGACCTGGACGACGACAACGACGGCACCAACGACACCGAAGACGCCTTCCCGCTTGACCCGAAGGAAGACACAGACCTTGACAACGACGGCTTGGGCGACAACGCCGACACCGACGATGACGGCGACGGCTGCGAAGACCTCCTCGATGATTACCCACGCAACGGTTCAATGTGCTTCGACTTTGATTTGGACGGCATCGGTGACGCCGAGGACGAAGACGATGATAACGACGGCTACAAGGACGTCGTGGATGCCTTCCCGTACAACGGCAGCGAATGGAACGACACCGACATGGACGGCATCGGCGACCGCTTCGATGACGACGACGACGGCGACAATTACACCGACGTGATGGACGCCTTCCCCTACGACCCGCGTGAGTGGTTGGACTCCGACGGCGACGGCTTTGGTGACAACGCCGACCCCGATGACGACAACGACGGTGTGGCGGACCTCAACGACCCGTGGCCGCTCGACCCCCGCTTCAAGTACGATGCCAACAACAACACCATCCCCGATATTTTCGAGGCGTCCAACCTCGATGATGTCGACGAAGACGGTTGGTCAAACATGCTGGAATACATCTGCGACACCAACGCCACCAACAGCACCGATGTCCCGTCCGACTTTGACGAAGACGGCACCTGCGACGTGGTCGACATGGACGACGACGGCGACGGCTACGCTGACCAGGACGACGACCTGCCGTTCAACCGCTCGGAGTGGTTGGACACCGACGGCGACGGCCTTGGCAACAACGCTGACAAAGACGACGACGACGACGGCTACAAGGACGGCGCTGACGCCTTCCCGCTGGATTCAACCGAGTGGGAAGACCTCAACGGCAACGGCATCGGCGACAACAGCGAGCGCAAGGAGACCGAGGAACCCCCCTCGGTTTCCCAAGGGGCCTCGGCGCTTGACCAAGTCCCCATTTGGCTCATTGTTCTGGTCGTCCTTAGCGGTACGCTCCTGTTGACGATCCTCTTCGCCACGGGAAGCGCCACCCGCAGCAAGGCCGGCTCCGTCGTCCGCCGAAAGCCCGAGGCCTCCACTGTCGAGGAGCGATTCAAGAACCGACCTTCCCGAACGGCCCTGCTTGAAGGCGATGAGGTGCTCTCCGAAGAGGGCGCTGACTCAGCGGCGTCCGATGAGGTCGACGAGTCCGACGAAGACGAAGCCGATGACGACGAACAACCCCCCTCCGGTAGCCATGGCTCGCCGGACGGTGGCGACGCCCTCACCTCCGAGGAACCAACCACGGAAGCGACGGGTGCCGACGACGACGGTGAGGCCGACGACACCAAGGACGGCGATGACCCGGATTTTCGGGAAGGCCCGCTGAACTGAACTCAGTGGGCCCTTCCGCCAGCGCCACCGAGGGTGCCTTGGAATCGGCAGCAGGGGCGGCCGCTGCGGGTGCAACGGTGGTCGCCGCAGCGGCGGCCTCCGAGAAGGTGGCTCCGCTCTTGCCCGAGCATTTGGTCAAGGAGGACCCCTTCGAACACTGGATGGTCAACGGGAAAGGCGATGCGCCGGTGGCGTACCATGCCTTGGTGCAAGGACTTCGTGAATTGCGTGCAGACCCCGCCACCGCCACCGTTCAGGCTACGTTGGGCCCCGCCACCTACGTCGATGACCTGCTCAAGGAACTCAAGATGCCCCTCGAAGAGGATGCGTGCTTGAAGGCGATGGGCGTACGAACCCTGGCCCAAGTGGCTCGGGTTGACGGCCAAACGGCTGCTCTCATCGACGATACGGTGTCCAAACACACCGGTGTGGAAATGGAGATTCAGGACCACCAAGCCACCGCTTCTTCGGTCATTGAAGCGCGGGAAGCTGCTTGGGAAAACGACGCCAATTGGATGGATGACTTGGACGTCAAGGACGAGGAAATGAAGGCCGAACTGGAGTCGCTTCATCAGCGTGCTCGCCAAGAATTTGACATCTCGGCCTTGGGCGGCTTGGCTGTTAAAACGGATTCCTTGAAGTCGCTCAAAGGCATCGGTAACAAACTTGAGATGTACCTGTATGCGATGGGCATCCGCAGTTACGCTCAGTTGGCGAAACTTACGCCCGAAATTGAAGCCCGGTTTGATGCATTGGTCGGGGTGATTCCCGGACGGCTCACTCGGGCCAAGGTGATGGAGCAGTGCCAGCAAAAACTCAAAGAAGAAACGGAAGGAAAGGGTGAATGAGATGGGTGAAACGGTGATTGCAGGCGTGACCATTCCGCTGGCTTGGTCGGACATTGAAGCCTTGGAAATGCATTGGAAGTACGTTTTGGCGGTGTTTTTCGTTGCCTTTGTCGGCCTGATCACCAACAAGGTGATTCTTGGGGTTTCACGCAAAATCGTTGGCCAATCGGAAGCGGAATGGGACGACGACCTCATCGACGTCGTTGGCACTCGTATTCTCCTGACGGCACTTGTGTCCGCCGTCCAGCTGGTCCTGTCATGGCTTCATCCAGACGTGGCACGGGAATCGATTGTCTACATCAACGCCGTCATGATTCTGCTGGCCGCCTCGGCGCTCTCAGCCACGGTGAAGATCGTGCTCCGCTCGGTGTTGGAAGCCATTCAAAACCGCAAAACGGTGGTTGTGGAGGGCTCCAACCCCCTCATCATTTTCCTCGTCAGGGCCATGGTTTGGGTCGCCGCCATCTTCCTCATCGCTGATGAATTGAACCTGGATTTGTCGGGCATTCTCGCTTCGTTGGCGGTCTTCTCCATCATCTTGGGTTTGGCGGTACAACACACGTTGGGCAACATCATGAATTCGTTCATGCTCTCGTTGGACCGACCCTTCGATACCGGCGACCGCATCTTGGTGGACGACGTGGAAGGCACCGTCGTCTCGATGGGCATGTTGTCCACGAAGTTGCTGACCTTGGAAGAAGAACTGGTCATCATCCCCAACAACTCGCTGGTGAACTCAACCATCCGAAACTTCTCCCGGGGAGGTGGCGACAACACGCCAAAACGCATCGTGTTGACTCTGGACATTGGCGTGGATTACGACGAAGACTCATCGCACGTGAAACACACCCTGATTCGCGTCGCCGAGGACTGCGACCACGTGCTTCCCGAGCCGGCCCCAATGGTTCAGCTGGTCAATCTTGGCGAATTCTCGAAGGATTACCGCTTGTTCGTTTGGCTGGCCTCGGCGGCTGACCGACGAGTGGCTCGGGACCAGTTGCTCTCGGAGATCGACGTGGAGTTCAAGGCCGAGAGCATCATCATCCCCTACCCAGTTTCGGTGGAATTGGAAAGCAAAGAGGCCATTTCAAGCGACGCCATGAAGCGCAAGCAGGCCAAGCAGCACGCTGCCAAGGCGAAAATGAACCTCATTGACCGACGCCTTGACCGTCAGCGGCGAGCCATCCGTGAGGAGATTCTGACCTTGGAAGAACGCCTGGAAGAACGAATCCCCAGCAAAGAGCGGAAGACCCTCACCGAGGAAGTCGAACGTCTTGAGGTGATGCTCTCAAGCCTTGACATGGATTGATCCTCCCTCCCCCGCCCAACCCATGACGTTGGCCGATTCCACGGGCCTGCCGCCGGGCGGAACCTATGACCAATCAACCGGGCAAACCATCTATGTCCACGCTGACGTTGTTCGCTGGCAAATGATGGGCGATGGCAGTTTCAATCGCCTCAACTGATTCAGGGTTGCCGTTGGGATAAAGGCGACGCTGTTCGGTGCAGATGCCTCTGGCTTGGGAATGCCTTTCTCGGCGGGCACGAGCAACCACCTCCGAGTTCGTTGTCAAGAATTGTCAAGGCCATCTCGTACCGCTGGGCGCGGATGAGCGAGGCTAAAGCGACGAGGATTTCCTGATATTCTGAAGCAGGGAGGACTCCCCAGCGTCCACCCCACAAGGTAAACCCCGCCCGAACCGGTTATGAACAAACGGCGCCCGAGAGCGGCACATGGAGGGAATGCTAGCGTGCTTGCGAGGCTGGCACCCGGGACTCGCGCTCGCTGAACTGGCCGCACTGCTTCCAGATGCTGCTCTTCAGGAGGAAACTTCTGAGCGATGGATTCGGGTTGCGGGTGGCAAGGAAAAAAGGCAAAAGGAAGCGTTGACCGTCGCCAGTGGGCTGCAGTGTTTCCTCGTCGATGGGCACGTGGCCTCCACAGAAGAGAACACGACCGAAGGGTGGTTGACCGAAATGCAGGCCTACCTTCACGACCATCCCGTTTCGGGTTCGGTTGCCGTCCGGGCTTGGAAGCAGGGCAGTAAATTGCCTGGTTGGAGTTTGTCCAGCCTCTCCGGTCGCCTCGGGGGTTTGCTTCACGACATGGGCTGCGTCATTGACCTTGAATCTCCAGACCATGTTCTTGCGCTCATTTCCGACGGGCCAACGAAATCGCTAGCCTGCGGCTGGATGGTGGGCGACGGGCAAGCAGCCTTTTCCAACGGTGAGCGACGGGCTGGTGAGCGGCCGTTTTTCAAGCCGGTCAGCCTTGACCCCATGTTGGCTCGCCTTGCTGTCAACTTGGCCGCAGGGCCGCTTGACCGTGGGCCCGTGGTCGACCCCATGACGGGGACGGGCGGCTTCCTCATCGAAGCCTCCCTCAGTGGACGTCCCTCGAGGGGGATTGACATTCACTCCGAAATGGTGCAGGGCGCGCAGGCCAACCTGGTTTGGGCCCATGAAGGGGAGGCGCCAGCCCACGCCCTAGTAGTCCGGGGTGACGCTACTCGACTCGCCGACTCGCTTCCCGAAGACTGGCTTGGCAACGTGGCCGGGTTTGTTCTTGACCCTCCGTATGGACGGAATTCACACGGCAGCATGGCCGCCGACCACCTGCTTGAATCCTGCTTGCAAAGCGCCCGGGGCATCGCTCACCCCGATGGGGGGTTCGTGCTCATTCTGCCCATTCATCCGCTGAAGGAACACACGACTTCGCCCCTCCCGCTCGACCACAACTTCGCCCTGCTCAACGGTGAATGGTCAGGGGTACGCTCAATGATTGAACGGTGCGGTTGGCAGCCCCAATCCGCCCATGTTGAGCGGGTGCATCGGAGCCTCAGTCGGCTGATCCTTCACGCACGATGCGCTCCTCAAGATTGAGCAACACCGTATCGATACCCTCGGGAGGAGGGGGGAATTGGGTTCGATGAGGACAGTTTTCGTCGAGAACGGCTTCGTCCTTCGGGTTGAGGACATAGGGGTACGTCTGGCAGCCCTTTGGCCGTATTTCGTAAACCGAGCACAACCCCTCAGCGTTGGTGTCAGATGAGTCGGTCAAGAGGAACACACAGGCGCGAGTTTCAGCGTTGTTGAGCAAGGTTAAGACGCCGTCGTTTTGAACGCAAAAATCGTTCTGCGCCATGCCCGTGCGCCGCGCCAACCGAGCCGCTTCGGCCTTGGTGATGGGCATCGTGGTCTCCCTGCAACACGCCGAACAACCGCTCGGAATGCACGGAAGAGAGCGCGCCATGACCATCCCAAGACACCCGCCTTCTTCAAGAAGGGGGGGCCTCTCGGGGGTTTGTCGGGCGATTAGGGTAGTCTGGATATCCTTCCGGCCTTCGGAGCCGGAGACGGGGGTTCGAATCCTCCATCGCCCGCC
>JAURDA010000062.1 GCA_030828165.1 Candidatus Poseidonia sp. | reverse complement strand
TCGTTAACACCGTGGGATGTGCAGATATTGATGGCGACGGCGTTTTTGCAAACGTGGATGCATGCGGTGATTCTCCTGAACGATGGAGCGTGGACGAGGAAGGTTGTGCAGTGGTTCAACTGCCCGTTCAATGGACGGATTCAACCACCTTAACCGGACCCATGCAGGTCGTCCCTCAATTCACGGTTCCGACGTTGAACGGCTCGTTCAATTTCAAGGATCGCTGGACAGGCCACGACGTGTATTTCTTCATGTTCAAGTACACCAATTCAGCGGGGACCAGCAATTCAGCCACATGGGGGCAAAATCCTGGAAAGTTCATCAGGAATCTGCCCGAGAACACGCATTTGTTCTACGGTTCGTTTGACAATTCTTACCGAAACGATGTCGTCCAACAGCGCAATGCGGTTCTCTCAGGGTTGACAGCAACAGAAGAGGCCTATTGGGACGACCGTATTCACTACATTGACATGGACGCAAGCAACATTGGAGGGGGGCTCGGTTCCATGATATCATCGTTCAACAATCCGCTTTACATCGGTATTGATCGATTCCAACTCGCCCGGGAGACCGGCTCGCTCTATGCTTGGACGTCGCAATCAAACGACCCCTACCACCTCTCGTTTGAAACCAACCAATGGGTGGCCGAATTCCCGACCAAAATCAGGAGTGCCGACCCAGCGGTGCATGCAGTCAGTGTCATGGACTTTCAACGGCATACCGGCGGTTGGGGTGGAGGGCATTCCTCGTTTGCGAACGCAACCTTCCAACTGCCTGAAAACCTGAGTTCCTACGACACGTTGGAGGTCTACCACGAACACGCCTGTTATGACCGCGTCAACCGGTATCAAAAGTCCGATGGGACGTACGGTGGATGTCATGAATGGGATTATCTGGCCTATCTTTACGTGTGCGATGCTGACAACGATTCAGTTTGCAACACCGAAACCGTCCGGTGGATCACCACGTATGGAAGAGAAGGAATGTGGCTGACCGACATCTCCCCGTACCTCTTCATGTTCGAGGACGGGCAGGAACGCCGATTCAAGTATTCAGGAGCGAACAAGGGGGACCTCACCGTCACCTATCTGTTCAGCAATTGGGGGAGTGGCGAGCGGTCAACAAACGGCACCTATGCGTTTAGCGGAGGCCAGTTTGACGGCACCTACAACAACGAATCAAGGTACAACCGCCAACTCAACTTCACCGTTCCAGCAGGTACCACACGGGTTGAAATCGTGGCGACCATCACCGGACACGGGTTCAACAAAGACACCGCAAATTGTGCAGAATTTTGCGACCACCAACACTACTACACCATGGGAACGCACCAAACCTACGAATGGCATCCAATCGTGTACAGCAGCGAAGGGTGTGAAAACGAAGTCAACAACGGCGTAGTCGCCAATCAATTTGGTTCGTGGCCGTTTGGTCGAGCTGGTTGGTGCGCTGGGCAGGATGTCAAACAGTGGACCTATGACATATCCGGATGGGTCGATAACGCTTCGAACAACCACCTCGTTTACCGAGGGTATTACAACGGTGCAGAATACGTTCCTTCCGATGGTATCGGCAACGGAGGTCGAAACATTCGAGCCGTGGTGTGGATCGTTTTCTATGGACCTACGACTGCCTAGGTACCGGAGCAACGAGCGTCTTTTCGGCTTCCGGATTGATGACGGTTTGAAGGTGGTCGTAATCGCTGTTCCTACGTTGCGGTGTGAAGCCTGCTCGCTTGATCGATGATTGGAGTTCAACCTCCGATGCGTCCATTTTCGAGGTCCCTGAGGCGGAAACGACGTTTTCTTCCATCATCGTTGACCCCGCATCGTCTGCACCTCCAAGCAAAGCCATTTGAGAAACGGCCAGCCCCATGGTGGGCCAGGAAGCCTGGATGTGCTCAATGTTGTCAAAGAAGAGCCTTGATATCGCCACATGCCGCAAGTACTCGGAAGAACCGGCCCCCAACGTGTACTTGTTTTGTCCTCGATTGCGGCGACCAAAAGAATTGGTCTCCAGTTGAACCGGCCAAGCGATGAACGAGGTAAAACCGGTGTTGTACTCGTTTAACGAACGGTCCTGCAGTTCCCGAAGGCGCCTCATGTGCTCAATGCGTTGTGAATTGGTTTCACCAAAGCCAATGACGTTGGTGGCGCTTGTCGTGAGGCCAAGCGATTGCGCTTCCTCCATCACACGTAGCCAATTGGCCGGTGCTCCTTTTTTGGGAGAGACGTCTTTGCGCACATCATCAACCAACATTTCGGCTCCGCCGCCTGGAAGTCCGTGCATGCCGGCGTCCTTGAAAGCGCGAAGAACATCCAACGTGCTCATTTCGCAAACTTCCGCCACGCCTTCGATTTCAATCGGGCTGAAACAATCCAAATCAATCGTGGGATGGTTGGTAGCAAGATGGTTGAGCAAGTCCGTGTACCATTGCAAAGGCAAGGCGGGATTCACCCCCCCCTGCATGAGAATTCTCGAGCCTCCTATGGCTTCCAATTCAACGATACGAGCCGAGATTTCTTCGTAGGTTTGCGTGTAGGTTTCTTCGTGACCTGGAGGGCGGTAAAAGGAACAAAACTGGCAGTTGATGGTGCAAATATTCGTGTAATTGATGTTCCGATCGACTAGATACGTCACGTATCCCTCGGGATGCATAGCCATCCTGCGAGCGTGAGCCGCCTCCATCAGCGTGTGAAGCGGTGCCTCATCGTAAAGCACGACGGCTTCGGTTGGCGTGAGGCGGAGTGCCTCTGCAGTGGAGCGATTCCACGAAGATTGGCGTTCAAGGATGTCGTTCCAACTCAAGCAACCACCTCGTCAAAGAGGCACGCCGACAATGCTCTCAATAGCTTCAACCGTCTTCGGGCAATCTTCGGTCAAAATCACAGGACCATCACCCGTAACCAGAACATCATCCTCAATTCGAATACCGATGTTCGAATAACGCTCAGGACAATCAACATCCGGTCGCCATGCCCCGAAATACAAGCCCGGTTCAACCGTAAGGCACATTCCGGCCTCAAGCAGCCGGGGTTCACCTCCGGGTTTGTACACGCCCACATCGTGAACGTCCAGTCCGATCCAATGGCTGGTGTTGTGCATGTACCATTTCTTGAGGTCGCCATGGTCGGGGTCCAGAGCCGTTTCAAGGTCTTGATCGATGATTCCCAATTCGATCAAACCCTCCGCAAGAACACGCCGTGCTGCTTCGTGGGGGGCAGTGTAGGGCTCGCCAACTTTGCAGACTTCGATGGCTGCACGCTGCGAGCGAAGAACAAGTTCGTAAATTTCTCGCTGAGCATCGGAAAATTGACCGGAGATTGGCCATGACCGAGTAATATCGCTCGCATATCCCCGATATTCTGCGCCTGCATCGATTAGAATCACCTCATCGTCCCCACAGACGTCTTGGTTAGCGGTGTAATGAAGGATCGTGGCATTCTCTCCACATCCGACAATCGATGGGTAGGACCATCCCGAGGCACCTGCGTACGAGAAAAAGCCCTCGATGATCGACTGGAGTTGAAATTCCGTAACGCCTTCACGACTGTGGCGCATCGCAAGTTCGTGGGCAATGCTCGCCACTTTGCTCGCATAGACCATCTGTTCAATTTCGGACGGCGATTTCCTCAGGCGCAGTTCAGCGATAATTCCAGAGGGGTCTTCCACCGAAACCGGACCGGTGCCGAAGTGCTGACGAGCCCGGTCACGTTTTCGGACAGCCGATTGGACGAGGTCGTCGACTTCTTGATTAACCCCGCCCCGAACAAACACTCGCTTGGCTTCGTTGAGCCAAGAACCCAGTTCATTGGCGAGTTCATCGATGTTGAACGCCTCGTCGATGGGAAAGTCCTGAAGCGCTCCCTCAACCCCGGGTCGCCGTCCTTCCCAAATCTCTTTGAGGGTGTCTTTGGGTTGGACAAAGAGCGATGAAAGCCAGCGCCCATCGACGCATCGAAGAACGTACACCGATTCCGGCTCGGTCCAACCGGTGAGGTAAAGCAGGTCGCTTGAGGTTCGGTAACGGTATTCAACATCGTTTGAGTGAACGGCAAAGCTTGGCGAGGATACGATAAGAACATCCTCGTTTCGAAACCGATTCGTGAGGCGAGATTGACGTCCACGGTATTCCTCAACCGTGGTGGGCTGCGGTTGTTTTGGCAACCTCGCATAGGCCTCAGCGAACATGCTTCACCCTCGCGCCTCATCTTCTTCAATCGTTGCATCAAACCCGAGGCGACTCTGAACATTTTCCCGGTGCTGGACCGTCTGTGAAGCATTCCACTTTGGGAGGTCGCTTTCGGATTCAGTGCGCTGACGGGCAAGCCAAGCGGTGCAAGCCAAGAGGATGAGAATGAGCAGCCCAACCGTTGCTTGACTGAAAAACGAATCTTGGGCGAGAGGCTCTGTTGAATCAATGATAACCAACTGAACCACGCTTGCATCTGATGCACCGTCATCGTCGAAAACGATCAGTTCAACATGATACGAACCTACCCCGGCAAAGTGGGTTCGGTCAAGCGCAGAAATGCTACGAATCGAGGATGCGTTGTTGATGACCCATAAGTACTCCACAACTTCGTTGTCTGAACTCGTATTCCCATTGAGGGCCCAAGTGTGGTCTGGACCGAGAGTAATCGTCGCTCCGTCTTGGATTTGAAGGCTGTCGACTGTAATTTCCGCTTTTGGCTGAAGATTCAGTACCCGTGCTTCCGTCGATATCGTCACCGTGTTCCCAGCGAGATCTCGGACCGTAGCTTCAATGACGTAAACACCAGAAATTGAAAAATTCAGGGTAAGTTGGGTTTTCGTGATCTGCTCGCTGGAAAAAGGTGCACGGGTATCGCCACTTGGCTCGGTTAACACCCAAGTCACCATGTAAGATGAACCTGCATAACCGTCATCCCCGTTTGCAAAGACGTTGAACCGTTCTGCTTCAAGAGCCGTTTCGGGAGACGATAGTTGAACGTCGGCGGGTGTTTCGTCGTGAATAAGCGTCAGACGAACATCTTGGGAGCGACGAAGCAAACCGTCCATGACTGAAACATCAATCCGCCAAATGCCTTCATGCAAGCCCATCTCGGTGGAATTAAGCTCCACCAGCAGTGTCCCATCTTGAACGACGAAGGGAAGAGATTCTTGAACCGGAGCACCCAAACAGACTTCGAACGGAGCTTCACAAAGAGTTCCGAACGTTTGGAGCGAACTTGCGTTGAGAGAAGGCAACACCAAAGGAAGTTCGACGTGGTCAACACCGTTCAGAACCAATGGATTTTCATGGAATTTTTGAGAATGACCCGACGTGTGTTTCTCGTCCAAAAACACCGGTCGATGATGCTGCTCCCCAATGTAGACGACGTGACGAACCGAGACCGATTCGAAATCTTCGCCGGAAATTTCGAGTTCAAGGTAGCATGTGCATTCCACTGAACCAAGGTTCACCGAGAGTTCCCAAGCGTATGCGTGTTCCGCAACGGGCCGTACGGAGGTCAAATACGGGCCTTCGAGGACGGTGACGGGTGTCTGTCCGCTGATGTTCACAATGGCCCAAGCAGTGTCCCGAAGGGGTACCGACGAGTTCCCTGAAACGTTCAGCCACTCTGAGAATACAGTCCCTCGTTCTTGGTCAACCGTTACCGAGACCGAATCAGGAGACGTAGTATCGGTCGCCCCGGCCGTTGTGCTGGTCAGTGGATTTGACGCAAATACGAGCAACAGCACCGCCCATTTGACGGTGGTAATCCGCATGACCTTCATAACAACAAGAACCTCAGTCGCTGAACGGATCGCACAATTCACCTTGACCTGGGTAGGAAACCGGGTTGCGCGGGTTCGTGTCCCACTTGTATTCACAGTAATTCACGTGGCCGTCCCCGTCGGTGTCAACCATTCGGTCCG
>JAURDA010000061.1 GCA_030828165.1 Candidatus Poseidonia sp. | reverse complement strand
CAACTCCGTCCATCTCAACTTGCTGCGGTTTCTGTCATTGAGCCTGAGCTGGCGGCCTCGGGGAAAAAACTGCACATTGTTGCCCCCCCCGGGTCGGGCAAAACGGTCTTGGGCTTGTACGTCTGGTCGACGCTTGTTCGAAAACCAACCCTGGTGCTGTCTCCGAATTCAGCCATTCAAGCACAATGGGCTGCACGAACATCGTTGTTCGATTTGAACGGGAAAGAGGCCTACATCAGCACCGACCCTCAAAACCCCGGGATTCTCACCTCGCTCACCTACCAGTCCATCACCATGCCCCGGCGTGGAGGCGAAGATTTTGATGCCGCTGCGCTGGAACTCTGGGCAAACTCGCTTATGGAATCGGGAGAGGCTGAAAGTCTTGAATCCGCAGAGGCATGGATCCTCGACCTCGAAAAGAAGAACGAGAACTATTACAACGACCGACTGAAGGTGTACCGGAAAAAGGTTCGAGATGAATTTACGGCCCACGGGAATGCGTTGTGGACGCTGCACGAATCCGCCAAACAAACCCTTCAACGGTTGAAAGAGGTTGGCGTTGGATTGATCATTCTCGATGAATGCCATCACCTGTTGCACCACTGGGGAAAGGTGCTGCAGGAAGTGCGGGAATTTTTTGACGACCCGATCGTATTGGGTTTAACGGCAACACCTCCGGAGTACGACAGCATCAAAGCCGAGGATGCTGACCGATATTCAGCCTTCTTCGGGGACATCGATTACGAAGTTCCCGTCCCGGCGCTCGTACGCGATTCCAACCTTTCCGCCTACCAAGATCTGAGTTTCTTCGTGCGGCCCTCGGAAAAAGAAATGGAGTACATCACCCAAGTGGATGCCTCCTTTTACGCCTTGGTGGGCGAACTTGAGGGCGAGGTCACTCAAAAGGAAACCCCCCCTCTCCATCAATGGGTCTTCAATGAACTGAACGAACGCCAACCCCCTGGGCGAAAGGTTTCGATGGCATGGACGGAATACGATGCTGCCAACGAGAGGTTTGCTGATACCGCACGTCGCTACTTGACGCTTGGCGGCCACGCCCTACCTTCCGATGTTCCACCCCCTCATGCAGGATTGATTCAAGACACGGAGAATCCTCTGGCGTACCTGCGCCCTGTGCTGGACCGTTATGTCCGCTATGGTTTGATGCGGTCCGAAGTGAAATCCGACCATGAAAAAGCCCAGGATGTCATTGAACGGTTGCGTTTGATGGGGACGCAAATTACGGAAAAAGGGGCTCGCTCGTGCGCCTCGCCCGTGAGTCGTATTCTCGCCTACTCCAGTTCAAAGGTTGAGGCCCTTTCCGATATCATCACCACCGAGATGCAGTCCCTCTCGATGGATATACGGGCAGTGGTGGTCACCGATTTTGAAAAGACCTCGGCGACCACGCTTGTGGATGGGATTCTTGATGATGAAGCCGGTGGGGCCATTGCTGCCTTTCGCCAACTCGTCTCGTGTTCTGCGGGAGACCTTCTCGACCCTGTTCTCATGACGGGAAGCACGGTGCTCGTCGATGACGATTTGTGCGAACGCTTCCTCGAGGCCGCACGAAATTGGGTGAACGAAAAGGAACTGACCATCGAGTTCGAGGCCGTCCCGTTTGAACGGTATTACGAGATCAGAGGTTCTGGAAAAGATTGGATTCCAAGGTATTACTCGTTGATGATTACTGAGTTTTTCCAACAGGGTCTGACGAAATGCTTGATCGGTACCCGTGGTCTCCTCGGGGAAGGATGGGATGCTTCGAAAATCAACGTGCTCGTGGATCTCACCACCGTGACCACCAGCATGAGCATCAATCAGCTCCGGGGACGTTCGATTCGCCTGGACAACGATTGGAAGGAAAAAGTTGCCAACAATTGGGATGTTATCTGCATGGCCGAAGAGTTTGCCAACGGTTTTGCTGATTACGACCGGTTCATGGGAAAACATCGTCACCTGTACGGCGTGTGTGACGATGGGGGCATCGAGAAAGGCGTTGGTCACGTCCATGCGGCCTTCACAGAAGCCCAACCCGAAGGCATCAGCGAAGGCATGAACCTGTTCAACGAGGAAATGTTGCGGCGGTCGAGAAACCGTCCCTTGACCCGTGAGTTGTGGGGCATCGGCCAACCCTTTTCCGCCAAGCCAACCGATGCGGTTGAAGTGAAAGTAGGCGGAGGGTTTTCCGCTGGCTTTCCCCTCACCAACGAGATGGTCAAGTGGAGCGATGAATCGTTGATTGAAACGATTTCGCATGCGGTTGGCGGGGCCCTGATTCACCTCGGCCACCTTTCGCAACAATGCAAGCCGGAAGGGGGTTCGAGAGGCGGGGGTTGGGTTCGTATGCACTTGCGTCACGGGACGGAGGAAGAATCAGCGATTTTCAGCAAAGCCATGGACGAAGTGCTGGGGCCCTTGGAGAATCCTCGTTATGTGGTTTCACGATCCTCTCGCTTTGTGACGGAAAATTGGTTGAGCAAATTGCTTCCGGAGGTGTTGGCGAAATACGCTCGTGGCGTTCGTACCTCGGTCGTGATGTACCACACCATACCGTCGTTGCTCGCTCGTAAGCGTGAAGACGCCGAGGTTTTCCTCAGGTATTGGGAGCATTATTTCGGCCCCTCTGAGATGTTTTATGCTCGAAACACCGATGGCAAACAACGGCTTGAAACCATCCTGCAAAACGAACTGGTGCCGGTGACGCACCGGCATCGCAAGCAGATTTTCCTATGAGCACGGAGGGCAGGTCAACTGGTTGCCTTTGCAACCTTCACAAAACCGTTCCCTGCAGGAAAAACAACGGAAATCAAAGGCCGATACGGTCCGGTCGCAACCGGGTCCTGCACAACGGTCATCCGAGGAGGAAGCACCTTGGCTTTCCTCGTTGAGATTGGACCAAAAACCCGCACTCGCCCCTCCACTCGTAGACTCGGCAACCGAGGCCGATGCCGAGGTCGTCACGCTTACCGGTGCAGGCCTTGCCTGAAGGCCCAACACCGATTGGACGTAGGGGCTTTGAAAGAACGGAACGGAACTCTTCTCTCCAGCGGCGAACCAAGATGCAAAATGTTTCGCTGCTTGTTCGGTGTTCATGCCTTCGATCTCCCGCATCGAAATCGCTCGGAGAAAGGCATCGTATCGGATGTTGTTACCGGCGGGCGTTGAGAACATCTTCCGTCGTTCAATGGGTTTGGTTGAGCCCGTCTTTTTGACCCGTTTCCTGACATCAAGAACGGTACCGACCAAAATAAACGGGAGCAAGACGAAAACGAGGGGTCCCGTAGCGATCGCCAAAGCAAGGCTGATCACGATAAACTCAACGAGAACCCGGCCAATGAAATTGATGGGAGATACCTTGTTTGGTTCTTCCATGTTCATTGCTCCTGAGGGCATTGGCCATGGCGCCGTCTCCAAGCGCCATGGCCGGTGGGGTCGAAGCCGGCGTAGCCATTGTCATTGTCCGAAGACTCCGTTGGAGACAACGCAAGTTCTGCTGGGGTGGTCCATAATCGTTTAGCCGCGAGAAACGATGCGAACAGGGAGTTGTTCACTTCCTGCGTGGGTCTCGGAGGCACCACCCTCTCTCGCCACCCCCATGCGTCGTTCAAGTTCGAGGTGCGACCTGGAGAATTGACGTGCCTCGCTTGCGGCGTTGGGTAAGCCGTAAAGCCCGATGGGTTGAATGTCTTCGCTCCAGGAAAATTCTTCGTCGTAAATGGCGGATATTCGAACCCACTCATGCTCGTTGTTTTGGAGTTCATTTGCGCGAACCGTCAATCCGTGACGCCGGTAAATGGAGACCAGTTGTGAACGAGGCATGGCCTGCGGGCAGAGCATCAGTATTCGGTCGCCTTCCTCCCAAAAGGAGCAAGGACCCAGATGTTCCTCTTCGACCAGTCGCATGGCTTGTTCCATGGCTTGTTGACCCCTGCCCCACGAACGCGGAAGCCAGAAGAGCATGACCGAGCGGTCCTTTGTCCCGTGTACGTGCGTGCTTACTTCGAGCATGAATCGGGGGGATTCTACGTCGTTCACGACATCGGCGACGTCCTTGTCGCCTTTGGCCCTTTGAGGCGTTGTTCCGTTCGTCCCATCATCGGTGATTTCTGATGGGAATGTTTGCTGGGCTTTGAGGGGAATTCTTGCAGCACCCTCCGCTCGATGAATCGTGTCGAGGAGGGTCTGCACGGGCTGCTCAAGAGCAGCGAGCGGAACGATCGTGCATTGGTGCAACGAACGGCCATGGAGCGACCCGGGGAGGCGGATGATGCGCCGCGTGTCGGCCGTCACCCTCGTGTCGACGTCAAGTCCGGCGTCGAGCACCCGCTGAAGCAAAGCAGAGCGTAGCGCACGAACTTCTTGTTCCCGATTTCTGGGGTCGGGAATGGCGAAAACACGCCTTTCTTTATCTCTATAGAACATGTGAAATCCCTTGCTTCCTGAGAAAACGGCGTGGAGAAATTCGAGGTCTTCATGTTCCATCACGTAGGCATGGAGGTTCAGGGCCGTGACCCTTGCTTCCTCCAGACGTTCCACACAGACGGGTGGGCAGTCGATGTCGAAGACGACCAGGTGGTCGAGCATGACCGGAGCAGGTGTTGCAAGGTCGTTCAAGCGTGGTAGGTCGATGGGGTCCAGCCACGATGATGTTGACACGAAGAGGTCGGTTGGAAATTGCCCCCCGAGGGCTTTCATCAAGGTTGCATGGTCGCGAACGCGTCGTTTGCTGGTGCCCCACTTGCCGCTCGGAGTTCTCCAACGGAATTGATGCTGCGTCGGTTTTTCAAGCCAAGAAAGGTCAATCTCGGAGCTCGTGTAATGGAGCTCGAACACGTCGGTCGAGCCCTCGGACATGGTGACCTCAACGAAGGCCAGCAGCCTTCAGGGATTCAAGCAACACGGCACCGAGTTCGGAGGGGTCTTTGGCACAGGCAATGCCGGCGGCTTCGAAAGCCGCAAACTTCTCTTCTGCGGTTCCCTTTCCACCCGAGATGATGGCACCAGCGTGCCCCATGCGCTTTCCCGGGGGCGCGGTGGCTCCTGCAACGAAGCCGACGATCGGTTTCGTAACGTTTTCTGCGGCCCATGCGGCCGCTTCCTGCTCGGCATTGCCGCCGATTTCACCGATCATCACAATCGCTTCCGTTTGTTTGTCGGCTTGGAAGGCGGCGAGGCATTCAATGAATCCGGTGCCGTTCACCGGGTCACCGCCAATGCCAACGCAGGTGGATTGCCCTTCGTTGATGCTCATGGTCTGGGCAACGGCTTCGTAGGTCAACGTGCCGGATTTGGACACGATACCGATCCGGCCTTTGGCGTGAATGTGGCCGGGCATGATGCCGATTTTTGCACCGCCGTTCTCGCCGGGGGTGATGATGCCGGGGCAGTTCGGTCCGATGAGACGGACGCCGGGTCGGTTTTCCACGAAGGCGACGGCCTTCACCATGTCGAGGGTCGGAATCCCTTCGGTGATGCAGACGACGACGCCTTCGCCCTTGATGGTGTCAAAGGCATCAGCGGCTTCCATGATCGCTTCCCCAGCGAAAGGCGGGGGGACGTAGATGACGGTTGCATCCGCATCGGTCTCTTTGATGGCGTCAAACATCGAATCCCATACGGGGAAGGCTCTGCCTTGGAGGTCCACGGTTTGCCCACCCTTTCCGGGGGTGCAACCGCCGACGATGTTGGTGCCGTACTCGACCATTTTGTCGGCGTGAAACATGCCTTGCTTTCCGGTGATGCCCTGAACAAGCACCTTTGCATCCTCTTCAATCCAAATCGCCATCAAGCCTCACCTCCAATCAAGTTCACAATTTTCTGAGCCCCTTCAGCCAAATCGTCGGCGGGATGGATGTTGAGGGTTGAGGCCGCCAAGATGGCCTTGCCTTCGTCGACGTTGGTGCCGGCTAGGCGGACCACGAGCGGCACATCGAGCGAGAGCGCCTCGGTGGCGGCGAACGCGGGGCCGGCGAGGGACGCCGCCGCGAACGCGGGCGCGGCGAGG
>JAURDA010000060.1 GCA_030828165.1 Candidatus Poseidonia sp. | reverse complement strand
GGGAACTTGCCGCCGTTGTCTTTACCCACAGCCACGGCGATCACCTCGCCGACATGTCCCTCCTGCGCGAGGCGTTTGACGTGCCCGTTTGGGGCTCGTCGTACACGGCAAAGAGCGTGCCTTGCGACCGAATTCTTTCGGACGGCGAGGTGCTTCAACTCGGCCGTCAGGCATGGGAGGTGCTCATCACGCCCGGTCACCATCCCGGACACGTTTGCCTCTTCAGCGGAGCCGGTTTGGTGGCGGGCGACATGGTCGCTGGCGTTGGAACCATCCTCGTGCCGCCCCACACGGGGAACATGACCGAGTACATCGAACAACTCGAGCGGCTGAAGGCCCTTGACCCGCATTTGGTGTTCCCAAGTCACGGCCCGGTGGTGGCCATTCCTCAGCGGCTCATCTCGTATTACATTCAACACCGTGCTGCTCGCCATGCGCGGGTGCTGAACGCCGTCCAGCAAGGAAAAAGCGACCTCGCCGACATCGCCGTTGAGGCGTATGCCGATTCACCGGATGCACATCCTGCGTTGGCCGAAGACCAAACCCTCTCCCACCTGTTGGCTCATCAACGGGAAGGGAACGTGATCGAGCAAAGCGGCCGCTGGACCGTAGCAAGTGAGGCGAGAACATGACCGTGAAGGTGGTGCTGCGCAAAGCGGGCGGCGTCGACTGCGTCGGCGTTGCACCCATGAACGTGGAGGATCCGGGGAAAGGCGAGGTCCGAATTCGAGTGGTCTATGCTGGCATCAACTTCGCTGACCTGCTGATGCGAATGGGCTTCTATCAGCCAAGACCCGACTACCCGTTCACACCGGGCTACGAAGTGAGCGGGACCGTCGATGCCGTTGGCGAAGACGTGACCGAACTGGCGGTCGGTCAGCGCGTGGTTGCGGCCATGCGCAACGGCGGGCAAGCGAGTTTCGTGAACGTGACCGAGACTCGCGTCATCCTCCTGCCGGACGATATCCCGCTTGATGTGGCCGCAGCAACGCCCGTCACGTACCTCACGGCCCACCACATGCTCCATCATCTCGGTCATTTGGAACCTGAGCATTCGGTTCTCGTTCACGGAGGGGCCGGAGGTGTGGGTACCGCGGCGCTGCAACTCTGCAAATGGGCCGGCGTCACCAAGATTTGGGCCACCTCGTCGAAAGGAAAGCATCACGTCCTCACCTCCTACGGAGCCCGCCCCATCGATCGCCACAAGGAAGATTTTGCATCGGTCATCAAGAACGAAACCGAAGGGCGAGGGGTGGACCACATCCTCGACCCGATTGGAGGCGAACATCTCCGAAGAAGCCTTTCCTCGCTCGCCGAGGGAGGACGCTTGTACACCTACGGCCTGTCGGCAGCTGCACCGAGTGGAAAGCGGTCGTTGATCAAAGCCTTGCTCGCCTTCCGAAAGACACCGAAATTTGACCCGCTTCGATTGATGACGCGCAACCGCGGTGTCTTTGGCGTTCACATGGGCACCTGGTCCAACGAAACCGTGATGCATCGACAATTGGAACGCATCATGGCGGGCATCCAACAGGGTCACCTCTCACCGGTGATCGACCGAATCTTTGACGCCAACGAAGTCCAAGCAGCCCACCAACATATTCACGATGCAAAGAACATCGGGAAGGTGCTGCTTCGATTCCACGACGACGAGGGTTCAGAGCAGGGAGCGGGCAACGCTGCATAATGCGGTGCGAGGCATGAAACCTTCTTCACACCTCAGCGTTTGGAATCCGATGGTGGAAGCATGAAGAAAGCCATGTCGGGGTTTGACCTTCGCGCCATGGCTCGTGAGCTGAACGCCTTGAGCGGGGCCTACGTGAAGAAGGCCTACATGCCCCACTACGAGCAAATCGTGCTTCGCGTCAACCCCAAAGAAGCGACGCAGAGGGACCTGGTTTTTGTCCGAGGCGAGCGCATTTACACCTCAACGAGAGACCGGCCGATGCCGATGACGCCACCACCCTTTGCCATGGTGTTGCGCAAGCACCTGCGCAACGCTCGCCTCACGGCCGTTGAGCAGGTTGGCTTCGACCGCGTCCTGGCTTTTTCCTTTGACACCAAAGACGGCGAAAGGACGCTCTATGTCGAGGTCTTTCGAGACGGGAACATCATCCTCGTTGACCAAGACGGCATCATCATTCAACCGCTCACGCACGCTTCCTATGCGGGTCGGACGCTCAAGAAAGGCGTTGAATACACGCCCCCGCCCCCAGCGGCCAACCCGTACGACCTGACCGAGAACGACCTCGCCGACCTCTTTGCGACGTCCGACCGTGACCTGGTTTCGACCCTCGGCGGAAAAATCAACCTCGGAGCGACTCACGCCAATGCGGTTTGCGCTTTGGCTGCCCTTGAGCCCAACTCTCCAACATCAGAAGCCGATGTGGGTCGCGTTTTCCAAGCCCTTCGTGAACTTCTCGATGATTTGGCGAAACCCCAAGATGCACACCTCATGCTCAGGTTGAACGACGACGACGGAGATGCATGGGAGTCCACGTTGGCATCACTTCCCCTCGGTGAGCAGCAGAAGTGGCTTGAGAGCCGAGCGGTGGAAGCCACACCGATTCTCCTCCCGCAACACGCCGCCATGCCCCGAGTAAGCATGCCTTCACTTTGTGAGGTCGTCGATGCGTGGAAGGGCTCCCACGACGCTCATGCGCTGCAACGCAGGGAAGAGGAACGCTTCGACCAGGCCGGTCCAGGGCGTGGGCAATCCACCGAAGTCGAACGTTTGGAGCGAAGAAAGCAACAGCAAGAAAAGGCCTTGGAGGGCTTTGCGGAGAAAATTGAGCGTCAACAACGCTTGGGTCACCTGATTCAAGACCACTGGGACCACGTTGAAGGCCTGCTCAAACAAACGGCAGAAGCCGTCGAAAAAGACGGATGGCCCGCTGTCAAAAAAGCGGTCAAAAGCATCGATTGGATCCAAAGCGTGTCCCCTGCAGACCGGACGCTGACCGCAACCTTGCCGGACGAGAACAACACCCCCAATGGCCCACAGGTGCTGCTCGAATTGGATGCGACGGTTCATCAAAACGCCCAACGGTATTTCGAAGCCGCTCGAAAGCAGAAAAACAAGACCAGCGGAGCCGTCCAAGCCCTGGAAGAAACCGAACGCAAGCTGAAACGGGCAAGGAAGAACGAAGAGAAACAACGGGCGAGCGGGAAACTCAAGCGTCTCAAACGCAGCAAGCGCATGTGGTTTGAACAACATCGCTGGGGCATGGTGGATGGAGGTCATCTGCTGGTGGGCGGCAAGGATGCCAAAGGCAACGATGCCGTGGTGAAGAAGCACCTTGCAAACGACGACCTCTATTTCCACGCCGACCTCCACGGAGCGCCCTCATGCAGCCTGCGTGCTCAACAGGGCTTCGTATTGGACGACCGTCGCCCGCCTCATCTTCCCGCAGACATCCCCGCTTACCGACTGGTCGACAAACTTCCCGAGGCCGTGCTCTCCACAAAAAGCATGGAGGAAGCCGCCACCCTTGCCCTCTGTTGGAGCCGCGCATGGAACGGAGGGGGCGCCCATGGGACGGTCTATAGCGTGAAACCAGCCCAAGTCTCCAAGTCAGCCCAAACCGGAGAGTTCGTCGGGAAGGGGGCGTTCGTGATTCGGGGTCAGCGTACGTGGTACAAGGACATGGACGTGCGAATCGGTATCGGCATCGTGGCCGTTAACGGTGTGCCGTTGATCCTCACCGGAACCCCCGAGCACATCAAAAACACGTGCCCTCGCCATGCCATCCTCGCTCCCGGCATGACGAAGAAGGAACAACTCGCCAACGCCATCTACAAGATCACCGGCCTTTCCACCGATGAGTTACTCGCAGCCCTTCCGGGAGCTTGCGATGTCGTGGAAGAGTGCGGCATGCTCACCTCACCGAAAACGGAGGAAGAAGAATGAATCCTGACCAAACCTCGGACGGCTCCATGTGGGACCGTCGCTTTGCTGAAGACCACTACGCCTACGGGACCGAAGCCAACGTCTGGCTCCAATCCATCGTTGAGAACCTCGCTCCCGAACCAAATCCTGAAGCCCTTTTCCCGGCTGATGGCGAGGGGCGAAACGCGGTTTGGGCCGCCACCGAAGGGTGGAAGGCCACGGTTTTCGACCTCTCAGCTGAAGGCGAGCGGAAATGCCACCTGCTCGCCGAAGAACATGGTGTCACCGTGAACTACGAAGTGGACGACCTCGTTTTGCGAACCTTTCCGGACCGGCATTATGCCCTCATCGCATGCTCTTGGTTCCATACCCCACCGGCCGTTCGCAGAAAACACATGCCGAGGATGCTCCATGCCCTCGCGCCCGGAGGCCATTTTGTCATGGAGGGCTACCACAAAACCCAACTCAATTTCTCAAGCGGCGGACCGAAGTCACTCGAGTTGTTGTTTGACCTCGATGAAGTGGTTGGGGAACTGACCGGACCGGGTGCACCCCCCATGTCCGTGGCGTATGCAGCCGTGGAGCACACGGTGCTGGACGAATCCGACCTCCACCGTGGCGAAGCGGCCGTGGTACGCATACACCTCGTTCGAAGCGACGCATAAGCGGGCACGCATGCCTTGATGAGGGGCGAAGTCTTGTCCTGCTCATGCGCCTCTACCACAACCCCCGTTGTTCGAAATCCCGGCAAGCCCTGGCGTTGTTAAACGAGCGAGGGGTGGACGTTGACGTTGTTCGCTACCTCGAGGTCGGCATTCATACCGATGACCTCGATCTGCTCGGCGAATTGGAGGGCATCGTCCGCTCAAAGGACGCCGGAAAAGAAATCATGGCGGGGCTCCAAACCTCCGCAGACATCAAAACACTCTTGGAAGCCCAGCCCAACTTGCTTGAGCGACCGGTGCTCGTTCACAACGGTCGAGCCGTTGTCGGTCGGCCTCCGGAAAACATCTTGGAACTTCTTGGCTGATTTCAAGATACGAAAACGGAAGCCGTTCGTATAGGACCCTTGTGCATGCCCGTGTACACAACCGTACCGTTGTGAATGGGACCAAGCGCCGCTCGGCTTCAAGCACGCTTCAAGTACATGGCGACGGCGTTTCCTCCACCGAGGCACAGCGTCACGATTCCTGAGTTGGCCTCAAGCCGGCGCATGACCCCAAGCATCGTGATGAGGCATCGCGTTCCGCTTGCGCCCAGTGGATGACCGAGGCTGACCGCACCACCGTGCAGGTTGAAGCGATCGTCGGGAATGCCGACCTCTTGAGCCACGGCGCAGGAAGCGGAGGCAAAGGCTTCGTTGTGCTCGTAGACATCGACGTCCAAAACGTCCAGCTTGTTGCGCTCAAGAAGCGTCTTGACGGCCGGTATCGGCGCACTCATGACACGGGCGGGTTCCACGCCCGAGGTGCAGTAATCCTCAATGGTTGCCAGAATTTCCCAGCCTTGGGAACGAGCGAACTCGGCTTCGGCAACGAGCACGGCACTCGCCCCGTCGTTGAGGGTACTCGCGTTGCCTGCGGTGACGGCGCCCTCACGGTCAAACACGGGCCGAAGTCCAGCAAGCGACTCCGCCGTCGTTGCGCCACGAACGCCCTCGTCGGTGCTGAGTACGACGGGGTCGCCACGGCGCTGAGGGATTTCAACATCGAAGGTCTCCCAGTCAAACCAGCCGTTTTCCCATGAAGCAGCGGCCCGTTGTTGGCTGCGTGCGGCAAAAGCGTCCATCGCCTCTCGGCTGATGTTGCATTCGTTGGCGACGGTCTCGCCCGTGGTGCCCATGTGAACGTCGTTGTAGACGTCCCACAGACCGTCGTGAATCATCGAGTCCACGAGTTTTGAGTCGCCCATTTTGGTGCCCTTGCGCTGCCCCATGAGCAACTGGGGGGCGTTGCTCATGCTCTCCATGCCTCCGGCAACGATGGCTTTGTATTCGCCCGCACGAATGCTGTTCGCCGCCATCATGGCGGCCTTGAGGGAGGAACCGCACACCTTGTTGATGGTGGCGCAAGGCGTGGAAACGGGCAGGCCTGCTCCAAGAGCAACTTGACGGGCGGGGTTCTGACCAGCACCGGCTTGAAGCACCTGACCAAAGACCACCTCGTCGACCACGCCCGACGCGGGGTC
>JAURDA010000005.1 GCA_030828165.1 Candidatus Poseidonia sp. | reverse complement strand
TGATTCCGCTCGAAATCATTGCTTCCCGCATCATTGAAGCCGATATGGTCGATTCAGATGTCATCAATCAAAACATGTACGAACGGCTCTTGCATTCAGCGTACGACGACGGCATCATCACCGACTTGGAGCGAACGTTGTTGACCTCAAGCGCCACGGAATTGGGCATCACTCCGGAAAAAGCCATGGAACTTGAGAAAGCCGTCCGTGAGAAACTCAACATCGACGAAGAAGCCTGATGCAGGGTTCCTTCGACGGGAAAGTCAGGAATGCTGCGAATGTGGTCTTTGAGATTCATGAACGAAGAGCCCTCCATTCGGTTCATCAAGATGCCTCACTTCACGCCCGATACGGTGGAGGCTTTGGGCAAATGAAACGCTGATTGAAATACACCTTTTTTGCCGAACCAATCATGGAAGGTGCGACGGACCCCGCCGTTTTGAAAGACCGCGCTTTCTACAAAATGGGTTTGTTCATTCACGACCATCAAAAAACCGTCATGGTTCTTGGTTTGATCTCCTGCGTTCTGATGGCGGGTTTGTGGACCATTGGAGCGGATTGGGCGGAAGGTTTTGGCGAAGACGATGTTGAATCCGTGAACGCTGGACGTTTGATTTCGGAGCGCTTCGCCAGCGACGGCGATGACAGCGGCCAAAGCTTCCGCTACGTCGTCCATCACCCTTCGCTCAACGACAGCAGCGAAGCGTGGCAAACGGCGGTTATCGAAGCGCTGTCTTCCTTTGCCGAACACCCCGACGTGACCGTTGAATATTCATGGGAGGCAAGCGACGTCGACCGGGACGATGTCGTCGCAAGCGACGAGGAGGGGACGTACGCCATCAACACCGTTCGGATGTCAACCGACCGCAAGGAGGCCAAAGCCATCATGGGCGAACTCCACGATACGGTCAGCATCGGGGGCGACTTTGAAGGGTGGATGACGGACGGTATTTTCATCGATTGGACCTTTGATGACCGTATCAAAAACGACCTCATCAAGGCCGAACTGATTTCCGGACCCCTTTCCCTGCTCATTCTTGGCATGGTCTTCGGGTCGATCGTCGCTGCGCTGCTTCCCGTTGGTGTTGGCGTTGGAACGGTGCTCGCCGCCATCGGCATGACCGTGTGGCTGTCGAACGTCACCGACGTCACGGTCTATGCAACCAACATCATCTCCCTCATCGGCATCGGTGTTTCCATCGATTATTCTCTTTTCTTGGTGAACCGATTTCGGGAGGAACTTGACCGAGGCCACGACGTTCGAACGGCCACGGCGATGAGTTGCGCCACGGCCGGCAAGGCCGTCTTCTACTCCGGCATCACCGTCGCCATCGGCTTGATGGGAATGCTGTTTTTCCAAAACACCTCCTTGCCCTCCCTCGGCATCGGAGGGACGATGGCCGTGTCCATCGCCATGGTCTACTCCACCGTGGTGTTGCCCGCCGTGATGGCTTGGCTTGGACCTCGCGTCAACAGCGGTCGTGTTCCCTTTGCTCTGGACATGCGGGCCAAGGACGACGGTGTGTGGGCTCGCATCGCCAAGCGGGTGATGGACCGGCCTTGGACGGTTCTGATTCCCACGCTGATTTTGTTGGTCGGTGCGGGACTGCCCTTTGCCTACGCCGAATTTTCCCTCTCGTCGTGGAAGGCGCTACCCCCCGACGATGAATCCCGTCTCGGCATGGAACTCATCGACGAACAGTGGCCCGACCAATCGGCGAACTCCATCTTCCTCGTCGTGGACATGGACGGCGAGGACCCGCTTTCGGAGGCCAACCTGCGCGCCCAGCATGCGTACCTTACCCAACTGCTCAACGACAGTCGGGTCTCCGGGGGCATCGGCGTGGGCCTTCCAATGGCGACCATGACCGCCGATGAAGTCGTCGGGTATTGGTCAGCGAGTGCCGAAGCGCTTGGCGAACAAGCGGCGATGCGGGAGAGCCTTCGAGCCGCCTTTGTGGGCGAAGACGCAACCCTGATGTCGGTGCAACTGGTCGGAGCGCAAACCAGCGTTGATTCCCGTGAAACGGTGGAGGACATCCGGGATGAACGGGACGCGTTTTTGGACGAGTTGACCGGTGAAAACGACCGGTTGCTCGTCGCCGGTTTCGCTGCTTACAACGCCGACAATTTGGACGCCATCGCCGACAACCTCCCCCGAGCCTTGGCCTTCATCCTCATCGCCACGATGATGTTGATTTTTGTTCAGGTCAAATCGGTCGTTATTCCGATCAAAGCCATCGCCATGAACATCCTCTCGATTTCGGCCTCCTTCGGCATGTTGGTTTGGGTGTTCCAGTGGGGCTACGGCGAATCCCTGCTCAATTTCACGGCCCAACCCATCGACTCGGGAAATCCCGTCATCATGTTCTGCATCGTCTTTGGACTCTCGATGGATTACGAAGTGCTGATGCTTTCCCGCATCCATGAGGAATGGGAACGTACCGGCGACAACACCCTTGCCGTCGCCAACGGCCTTCAGAAAACCGGTGGCCTCATCACCGGTGCAGCCGCCATCATGGTCGTCGTGTTTAGTGCGTTTGGTCTTTCTTCGGTGATCATTTTGAAACAGATCGGCCTTGGCCTCGCCCTGGCGATTCTGGTTGATGCAACCCTGGTTCGAGCCCTGGTGGTGCCCTCGACGATGCGCCTCATGGGCAAATGGAACTGGTGGGCGCCCTCGTTTTTGAGCGGAAACAAAGCCCACGCCCAACCAGCACTGCAAGCCTCAAACGACGAGGGCAACGAACAGGAATAACGCCTCAACCGCTGACAGAACGTTCAAAACATCACCGACCGCCCGAGAACCATGGCGCGAGACCGTACGGTTCGGAAAGTCGAGAAGGTCATGAAGCGTGTTGAAAAGCACATTGAGGCTACGCGAGATGCGCTTGAGGACTTGGAAATCGAGTTCGATGTCCTCAAGGCCACCGTGAAGCGCCTTCGGGACGCCACGCCTGAAGAGGCCCCCGTTGAAGAGGTCCAGGAAGAGGCGGACATCGAGAACTCAACCAACACCACCGCCATGCGAAAATTCTGAGTCTTCACCGGCGAAGAACATCCTCACGGTTTGCCCACATTGCCAACCAATGGTTCAGATTAGCGTCCAAACCGGGCGGTTGAATCCGACATCCACAAGCGTTGGCGTGACCGCCTCCGGTTGGGTCAAGCGCCGTGGCAAGCCGAGAGAGGTCGTAGCGCCCTTGCCCGTTTGGAAGGAAGGAATTGGCGTAAAAGCTCGCTGAAAGGGGAGGCCGGTGGGGGTCCTCAAGCCGTCCGTCGGCGTACCCGTGAACGATGCAACAAGCATCGGCATCGCTGCCGGCCCACGCCGTGACCAAGTAACCGTTTGACCGCAACGGCGTCTCATCAAATCGGCAAACGGCCAAGCGGTCGACGATGGTGGTGTTGGTGGCGACGTGATCGAGCGCCACGCTTCGTTCCTCAACGACGGAACGGCGGCGCTCCTGAACGCGAGGGTCGCTGATCAGCACCTCGTACGTGGCCCCCGAAGTGAGCAGACCGACCAGATGGCGCATGTATTCTGGGTCCCTTGACGTGCACGTTCGGGCGACTTGAAGCAAAGGTCCGTCCTCAAGGAACGCCTCCTTGGAAATGCCGCCCGAATCAAGGGCGTCAACCACCGGCATCATGTCGGTCAAATGGTCCATCTCGGTGATGTCCACCAACAGGTCGTACGCCAACCGCGCAGCGGACGGGGTCGCTTCCCAATGTTGCGTCCCGCCGGACGCTGCAAAGGCCGTTGCCTCCTCGTCGTCGGGGCGGTTGGTCATGTGATGGTCGACGTACCATCCGCACTCGGGGTGAAACGGGAGGTCAACCAACGCCGTTTTCCGGTCAACGAGTTCGTCCACGATGCCCGAGCGCATGGCGGCGGCATGGGTGAAGTGGACCTCGGCTTCAGGCCGGTACGCCTTGAGCACGGCAGCCCCAAACAAGCCGTCCATGTCCGAATCGGCCAAGATGCGGTTGTAAAAGGGGACCTCGCCCTCCTTTAACGGTCGCACAGGCATGCTTCTCTTCCACGAACGGCCATCCATGAAGGTTCGGTGAAGGCTCGCCGTTACGACCATCAACGAGAACCGATGGGCTTGCCATCATGGAGACCTCATGCGGCGTGGTGTTGGTGAACTACGGGGCCATCCTGTTGCTTCAATACCCGCAAGGTCACTGGGACCTTCCAAAAGGGCACGTGGAGGCCGACGATGCGAACCGGCACGAAACGATGCTGCGCGAACTGGCCGAAGAAACCGGCATACGCGACGTGACCATCATCGAGGGATTTGAGGAGCGCACCGAGTACACGTTCCGCCACAAAGGGAAGCGTCAAACGAAGGAGGTCTACTGGTACTATGCCGAAACCGAAGAACTCAGCGTTACGCTCTCCCACGAACATCGCGGTTACCTGTGGCTGGACTGGGAACAAGCGCTGGACACCATCACCCACGACGAGACCCGAGCCGTGGTTGAGCAAGCCCACCGCTTTGCGCAACTCCACGGCCGACAATGATCAAAGCGTGGAAAAGTCATCGTCGTTGGAGCGAATTTGGGCCACGCGATGAGCCACGCCTCGTTCAGCGGGTCGCTTCCCCAAAGGCACCCAAAGCGTCTCGTCTTCGTTCAGCATGTGCCCGACCCAGCGACCGAGGACAAAGAGCCAGTCAGACAGCCGGTTCAGGTACACGAGCACCCCCGGACGCACCGCTCCTTCGCCCTCGTGTTCTCCGAGTTGGACAGCGCCCCGCTCCAGACGGCGGGTCACCGTTCGCGCAAGGTGAAGAAAGGCGACCGGGGGCGAACCGGTCGGGAGAATGAAACTCGTCAATTCGGGAAGGTCCTCCAACCAAGCGTCCATCTCGGCCACCAAGACATCGGTTTGGGCCTCGGAGAGAAGCACCATGTATTCGGGAAGGGTTGCCGGCGGACAGGCCAACTCGGCTCCGAGGTCAAACAATTCGTTTTGCACCCGTGAAAGGGCCTCGCAGGCGACGTTTTGAACGCGCTTCGCCCCCGTTCGGTCGCCCCCGTCTTCATGCTCGGGCAAGCGCTCCAATTCCATCAAGACCGTTCCAATCCAACTGTTGACTTCGTCGCAAACCCCAACCACGTCAAACCTCGGGTCACCTTTTGACCGACGTGAGCCGTCAACCAAGGAGGATTCGCCTCCATCGCCACCACCGGTGTACACGCGATTGATTCGAACCATGCGTCCCCCTCAAGGCCTGCGAGGTCAAGCCTCTATGAGGGGTTTGCGGGAAGGAAAGCCTTCCTCCATTCGGTAATACCACTCGATGTCTTCTTCCCCAACCGCCCAGGAAAACAAAGCCATTCGCCGGTCGACAACCCCGTACCATTCCAAGCGCCCGGGTTCCATGGAGACGATCCGAGCACCCACGGACTCCAGCC
The DNA here is from genome assembly GCA_030828165.1 of Candidatus Poseidonia sp. Taxonomy (GTDB): domain Archaea; phylum Thermoplasmatota; class Poseidoniia; order Poseidoniales; family Poseidoniaceae; genus Poseidonia. The sequence continues at coordinate 61,456 of JAURDA010000005.1, read as the reverse complement.
GGGCGACGTTTGCTTGCCACTGGGCGACGAGTTGACCGAGATGTTCAGCCACCTCCATGACGTGGGGGTGGGTCATCGGGTAACGGTCGAGCAACATTTCCAGTTCATCGGTGACGTCGTGCGCTTCGTCGCTCATCGCTTGAAGCACCATCAGCACGCTGCTGGCCTCGCTGAGCGAAGCACGGGCGGCTTCGATGGTCACGACCACGGCACCGTCAGGCAGCGGATAGGGGAGGGTTTCGTCGGGCGAAAGCTCGTCGAGTTCCATGGGAAGTCCCGAAAAGGACGGTTGGTCTTGGGGGAAACTCACGTGGAACCCTTGACTTGACACCCTTTCAACTCATCGGAGGTACTCGATGAAGAAAACCGCTTTTTAGGCGAAAATCAAACATCCGACGTCACGAGTCACGCAGGGAGTGCGGGGGTTGCGGGGGAGTTTGTCCGCGGACGGCGAAGTTTGCGCCAACCCACGGCGACCAAGCCAACCCACATGCCGAGTTCGAGCAAGACCACGAAGTAGTACACCGGGCCAAGCGATTTCAGCATCGAAACCGCATCGTAAGGCAAGCCGTGGACGGCCATGTAGGCGGACTGAGAGAGAAGGCTGGATGAGAACCAAACGAGGACGGCGAACCATAGGATGTTCCCAAGGGGCCAATCTTTTGCGGGCGTTCGTGTGTTTTCCACGCTATTACATCATCATGAACGGATATAAGTCCTCGTTTTGGTTGTGCGCAAATTCCCCGGATTCCGGAAGCCTTACTCGCTTTCCGTAACCGATTCCTTGTCGACTGGGGAAGTAAATGGACGGTTCATGGCGCCCAAGGCCTGTTCAACGGCACCGATCCACGCCGAGGCAACCGCCGCCTCACCCCCTGCATCCTCGAAGGCTTCGAGCCACGTCTGAGCCGTTTGCTCATCGCCAAGGAAGGCGTGAATGCGATGGAGCGCCACATAGGCCATCGGATTGAGGTGTTCCTCGTCGGCATCCCAGCCGCGCTCAAAGCACGAGATGGCCCCGTGGTCTCCTTCCAGTTGCCCGCGCTGCAACGCCACCATGCCCGCTTGGCTCCAAGCTAAAGGCAAGCGTCCGATAAGCAAGCCACGGAAGACCAGCCACGTCTGACCGCCGCCGAGCAGCACCAACATGACAAAACCCGACCACTGTTCAAACGTGGTCAATTCGGGCCATGTTTGGACCATCAACCCCCCTGCGCCAACGCAAAACAGGAAGCCGGACATGGGGGCGATGAACACGTCACGGCGCGTGCGAACCATGTGGTGCACGCCGGCGAGGACACCGAAGGAGCCGATGGCGAGCACAAACATCAGCAGGAAGGACAGCGACATGGGACGGGGGGCTTGCTCACCGACAGCCAGCAGCGAGGTGACGGAGAAGAGCACCCAACCAAATCGCCTCGAGATCTCCGGAAAGGGTTGGTGACGGCTGCCGACCAGCAGAGCAACGGAAACCGTCATCATGCCGGCGAGAACGAGCCATTTTCCGGTCGTTTCGTCCAAATCTCACCCTCCTTGCCCATCCAACGCCCAACGGTCTGCTATCATGCTTTGTGATAACCCGAACCGCGTTGAATCTCGCTTGCACGGTAGACCTGTTCCACCAAGACGACCGCCGCCAATTCATGCGGGAAGGTCATCGGCGAGAGCGACAAGCGTTGAATCGAGTTGAGGACGTTCAGATCAGGCCAGCCTTCGGCCGGGCCGATGGCCAGGTGAGTCGCTTCGCTTCCGAGTTGCCAGATCTCATAGCGTTCGGCGAAAGCCATCGAGTCGCCGATTTCGCCACCCTCGTCCAGCAATAACAGGACACCTCCGGCACCGAGGATTCGGTTGACGTAGGCCTCGGGTGAAAGTTTGGACGGGTGGTGTTCAATTCGCACGCCCCTCGTCTTCAAACGGTCACCGTACATGGTGATCAGTTGTTTGAACGCCGCTTCTTTTGGTACGCCGTGGGTGTGCAGAACGAGACGACCCATGCCCTACCGAGAGGTGGTGGCGATTTCAAACCTCGGCGAACAAACAACTCCATGAACCCCAAGGCCGCCAGCCCATCATGGGATGGTGGCCCTTTGGGAAAAAGCGCGCCTCGACCGCCTACAACAACGATCCGATTCTCAAAGACACACGGACCTGGTTGTCAGAACTACGGGACGCCTGCGAGTTGAACTTTGACAACCCCGAAGAGGCTCGCCGTCAAATCCGTCACATGCAGGTGGAATGGAAGGACGCCATGGACCGAGGCGACATGGCTCCTCATCTTCGAGAAGGCTTGGAAAGTCGGGCGTTTCGTCTGTTGACGTGCACCGATAAGGAATGGTTGGTGTGGCTTGACGATTTGGCGTTTTGGAAAGCCGGTTGGAAACCGCCTCAAGGCGACGAGAACGAGGCTTGAAGAAGGAAGCCCTGCACCAAGCACCATGGCTCAAACGCCGCAATTGCACCTTCTCTATTCCTGCCCGTTCTGCTGGAAGGTACGCGGCCTCATCGAGCATCTTGACCTCGACGTGGAGTACGTCGGCGTCAACGGCATGAAGATTCGCAAAGAGGTGTCCTTCGCCGGCGATTGGGGAAAAGTCCCCGTGTTCACCGACGAAAACGGCGCCCACCACGTGGATTCCACCCCGCTTTTGCGCCACATTGACGCCACCTACAACGGTGGAAAACTCGCCGCCATCGGCGACGCGGAACGCCAAGCGACCTGGATGGAATGGGTCGACACCCATCTCTCCAAAGCCACCGTTCCCATCCTCTACGGGTCGTTGGGGTCAGCGTTGAAAACGACCACCCGAATTTCGAAAATCGAAACTTTCGGGTTCTTTTCAAAGCGCCTTTACGCTTGGGCAGGTTTTCCAATCATGTGGGGCATCATCGCCCGAAAACGGGTCAAGAGCGACGGTCGGCGTCCAAAGCAACTGTGGCACGATCTGCTCGGCGAATTCACCGATGCCCACAACGGCGAACCCTTCTTCGGTGGGCAGCAGCCGGATTTGGTTGACTTTGCAGCCTTTGGCTACATGCGTTCGGTCTCGCCCTTTCCCCAATTTTCGCTGCTAAGCGACCACGCAGCCGGGATGGCGTGGTACCGACGGATGGAAGGGACCCTTGCGTGAGGTGGGACCGTGTCGGTCACCCTCAACGGCCTGACCTTCGCTCGTGTTGAGGCCGCCACCACCGTTTTGGGAACAACAAAGGGCGGGTGGGTTTACGCCAGCCAACGGCCGTGCTACGAGGCGAAACTTCCGTCATTTTTCGTCATGAACAACCCGCTCACGGAACGTAATGTGGCCGTCGCCCTGGGGTTGCCCTCGGCGGACGACAAACCCGATGAGACCATGGAAGCCTTGACCTCGGATGATCTCAACGAACTCGCAAGCCACGTGATGGCCGGGGAGGATTTTCGAGCGTTTACGGCCCAACAGGATGGCCCTTGGGAGGTGCGAGCCTTGAGCGAGAGCGAATGGAAAACCGCCACCTCGCAAAACCTGGTCCACCTCCGTCCGGGCCTTACCGAACGCTTGTGCGACGCTCCGGCATCCAACAACCGAGGCGCCATGATGGACGGCCGCCCCCGGCCCAACGAGGTGCTGGGCCCGGCTTCCCGTCAGGTCGCCGCCATGGCCGTCCATCCAAAAAACGCCGAAGTGACCGCCATTACCAGCGTTCCACGAGAACGGCCGTTGCCCAACGTCGTGGCCCGCCTTGCGTTAACACCCCTGCGCCAAGGCTCGCCCAAGCGGGTGCCCGAGGCGACCGACCGCTGGTCAAACTTACGCGCTGAACTGCTGTGGACAACCGTCCTCGGCATCGTGCCGTCCTTCCTCATTCCGGTGCTTCGAGGGATGAGCAGTTATGCGGTGGACGGATGGGTCAACCTGCTCTTTGGTGGCCTGTGCGCTGGCTTTCTGACCGGAGCCCTTTGGCGACCGAAACGACCGATGCTTCGCTACGACGACGTGTCCTGACCTTGGGTCAGCGTGGCCCAAATCTTGGCCTTACGAAGCGAATCGGCCGTGCAGATGGTGGCCATGTTCACGATGTGGCGAACACCGTCTTGGCGAGCGACGAGTTGCACGGGGTGAGCCATGCCCTCCAGGATGGGGCCCGTCATCTCGGCATCGCCGAGCTCTTCAAGCAATTTGTAAGCGATGTTTGCTGAGGCGAGGTTGGGTAAAATCAACACGTTGGCAGGACCGACGAGTTCCATGAACGGGTATTCTTCCTGAACCGCGGGATTGAGGGCCGTGTCGCTTTGCATCGGCCCGTCGATCATCAAGGTGGGGTCGAGCGTCCGGGCGATTTGGACCGCATCTTCAATGCGTTCGCTCCGCTGAGCGCGGGTGGACCCGAAGTTGGAAAACGAGAGCATCGCCACCCGAGGGACCACACCAAATCGGCGTGCAACCTTCGCGGTTTGGACGGCAATTTCAGCCAACGTTCGGCTGTCGGGGTAGACGTTCACGGTCGCATCCGCGAGGAAGATGGTCCGGCCCTTGATGTTCATCATGTAACAGCCGATGACGCAATGGGCGTCGTCCGCTTTGCCGATGAGTTCCAGCGTTGGCCGAAGCACATCGGCGTAATTCCGACTCACACCGCCGACAAACCCGTCAGCATCGCCTGAATGGACCATTTGCGCCGCAAAGTAGGGTCGGCTTTTCAGCAGGCGAGCGGCGTCGGGCCATGTGGTTCCCTTCCGTTGACGTCGCTTGAAGAAAGCGTTGGCGTAGACGGTTTTTCGGCGTTCGTCATAGCGGGGGTCGCAGGCTTCGTAGGCGAAGTTCAGACCGAGTTCCTCGACCATGCGGTCGATGCGGTCGACCGGCCCGAGCAAGATGGGAGAGCAGATGTTTTGCTCGACCAATTGGGCCGCTGCCCGAAGCACGGATTCTTTGTCGCCTTCGGGGAAAACGATGCGTTTGCCTTTGCCCTTGACCTGGTTGATGACTTGACGCATGACGGAGTAGGATTCGCCGAGGCGTGCTTCCAATTCCTCCCGGTAACGAACGAGGCTGAATTCCTCGGGCGTTACCCGAGCGACGCCTTCCTCAATCGCCGCTTCCGCAACGGCGGCAGCTTCCCAAATCAACACGCGTCGATCAAAGGGTTTGGGAATGATGTATTCCGGCCCGTATTGCATGACTACGCCGTCGTAAGCAGCCGATATGTAGTCGGGAACCGGTTCTTTGGCCAGAGCTGCAAGCGCCCGGGTAGCGGCCATTTTCATGTTCTGCGTGATGTCCCTCGCCCGCACGTCAAGGGCGCCGCGGAAGATGTAGGGGAATCCGAGCACGTTGTTGACTTGATTGGGATAATCCGACCGCCCGGTGGCGATGATCGCGTCTTCGCGAACCTTCAGCACCTCTTCGGGCGTGATTTCCGGCGTGGGGTTGGCGAGCGCGAAGATGATGGGTTTCTCAGCCATGCTGGCGACCATCTCGCCGCTGACAAGACCACCCCGGGAAAGCCCGAGCATCACGTCAGCGCCTTTCAGGGCGTCCGCAAGTTCACCGGCGGGCCGATCGTGGGCGAACGGCGCCTTGTATTCGTTCAGTTCACCGGCATCCAACCGAGCCTTGGTCACGATGCCTTGGCTGTCGACCAGGGTGATGTTGGCCATCGAAACGCCAACGGCAACGTAGTGATTTGCACAAGCGATGGCCGATGCTCCGGCGCCGATGACCACGACCTTCAGGTCGCCCAAGGCCTTCCCTTGGAGTTCGGCTGCGTTCAAGAGGGCCGCAGCGGAGATGATGGCGGTCCCGTGTTGGTCGTCGTGCATCACCGGGATATCGGTCGCTTCGGCAATTCGCCGCTCGATTTCAAAACACTCGGGCGCCTTGATGTCTTCGAGATTGATGCCGCCAAAGGTTTTCGAGATGTTGACCACGGTGTTGATGAATTCCTCCGGGTCTTCGGTATCGACCTCGATGTCAAACACATCAATGCCGGCGAAGGTCTTCAGCAAGAGGCCCTTGCCTTCCATCACGGGCTTGCTCGCCAGCGCACCGATGTTGCCCAAGCCAAGCACGGCCGTCCCGTTTGAGATCACGGCAACGAGGTTGCCTTTGGAGGTGTACCGGTACGCGTCCTCAGGACGCTTTTCAATCTCAAGGCAGGGGTAGGCCACGCCAGGAGAGTAGGCAAGGCTCAATTCGTAAGCCGTTGAATGGGGTTTGGTGGGAACGACCTTGATCTTCCCCTTTGGTTCCGCTTCGTGGTACTCAAGCGCCTCTTTGCGGAGCAGACGGTCCTTTTTGTTCAACGACATACGAAGTCCCGGCACCATGGGAGAGGGTGGGGTGTTTGAGTGTTGTGCGGAAACGGACCGTTCGGGCATCAATCCAAGGCAAAACCGGCGACGGCGGAACCGAAACGGACCCGTTTTGTCCCCAAATCGCTGAATCATTGTTCCATCAATCAAGGGCCTGTTTCAAATACGGGGAAAGACCCGTTTCCTTCATGAACAAGGCGAATCGGGCACATGGCCACTCGCAAAAGCGCCGAAAGGCCGTTTCGATGGTGGCCCTCATGCTCTTGATGTCCATGAGTCCGTTGTTGACCTTGTCCACGGTTTCGGCCCATGCCGAACCCAGCGGCGTCTCGTGGCCGCTGGAGGGAAGCAACGACACGGGGTGGGTTCGCCTCGACGCATCGGGCGCCAACCCGCTCACCGGCCAACAAGCCACGGCCGACTGGAACCTTTCCTTTGCTCCGGGCGCCGTTCTCTCCAACGTGACCCTCGAAATCCGAGCAAGTGGTGAAGACGGGTTGACCATCAACCAGCCGCACCTCACCGTCAACGGCATGGGTACCTCGCTCTTTGATTGGCGGGGATTGGGCACGCTCGGGCAGGCCGACAATTTTGCAAGCGGCTCAACCTACACCGGTCGCTTGAACCCCAACAGCAACTCAGGTGCCGGATGGGATTTGCCGTCGGACGCCGAAATCACCGAAATGATCATCGAAGTGTTGTCGCCTTCCGATCCGCTCGTCTCGCTCAGGCCCGTGACGTTTGAAATCAACGACGCCGAAGTGGACGATGCATCGGGCTTGCTCTACTTGGCTACCGCCACAAAACTCCTCCTGCTCAACGCCAACAACGACCCCGTCATCGTTGACGCCTACGACTTCGAGTCGGAAGGCGGGGTGTTGGACATCGTGGTTGACGACACCAACGCCGTGCTTCATTTGCTGCTTGGCGATGGGACTTTCCGAGCCATGTCGCTCGTCGACAGCAGCACCCTCGCTGCATTGGGCGACGGCGAGGTCGACCGCTTCCTGATGACCGGGGCCGGCGATGTGTTCGCAGCCGGCGGGACGGGATTGTACGAGTGGGACGGTGGTGCTTGGAAGCAGCGCGTGGTGTCCACCTCCAGCGACGCCCCCTCGCAGGCTCTGGCCATGGCCGAAGTCAACGGCATCGTGTACGCCTCCATTGAAGGCGCGGGCGTGTTGCGGTACAACACCGCCAACGCTCAGGCGCTTTCCACCTGGTCAACCGCCAACTCCCTCCACTCCGATAACGTGGTCCACATCCTGCCCTCCGGAAACCAGTTGCTCCTCGGTTCCACCGACGCAGGCGTCGGACGCTTCGATTACGCCGCTGGGTTTTGGCTTTCCACGTGGACCTCCGCCAATTGGCTGGACAGCGACGACATCGCTGGTATTCAACGAGTAGGGAGCGTTCTCTACATCCTCAACGGAGATTCGGTTCATACCTACAACGTCTCCAACGGGGTGTTTTCCACCAACTACGACCTCGCAAACCTCAACCTCGCCGGAATCGGTGCGTCCCTGCTTCTGTGGGATGGAGCAGGGGTTGGGTCGCCATCAACACCCGCACTTCTGGTCGACGATGCAAGCGGAACCTTGGCCCACCTTAGCCCCGGCCAAGCCCCCTTCTTCGAGGGCAACATCGTCCTCGCAAGCGGACCAGCAACCACGGAAATGATCGACATCGTTGAACTTGACAACATCCTCTACATCTCGACGGGCGACGCCTCTGGAATCTTGCGCTACGACATCGGGAATGCCGTTTGGATGACGCCATGGACCGGCTTAAACGACGATGCTGTGGCCTTGGTGACGGCACCTTCCTCCACAGGAGCCACCTCCTTGTTTGCAGCCACATGGGCCCAACCAGCGGTCAAAGAAATGAGTCAAGCCGGCCAAGTGCTCACCACCTACGACGGAACCTCGGGGTGCTACCCTTCAACCTCGGAAATCGTGGGTTTGGCCGTCGATGTGAACAACGTCGTGATGAGTCTTGACAGTGGGGTGTTCGTTCACTTCCAACGTACGGGCCAACAGGCCGGTGCATGCACGGCGTACGACACCGCAAACGGCTTGCCCTCTTCGTTCCTTGGTGATGTGGCTCTTTTCGGCGGAAATGCGTACGTGGCCACCGAGGACAAGGGCGTGTTGCGCTACAACATCGCCAACGACACCTGGCTCGAGCCTTGGGGCTCCACGGGCATCAACGGCGTCAACAATGCTCCCGTGGCCATGGTCGGTGATGTCCTGCACCTCGGCCTGCAAGGGTACGGCGTGGTTCGCAAGGACATGAGCACCGGGGAAATTCTGTCACCGCTTTTGGCGTCAAACCAAGGCGGTGTTCTGCCCTCAAACCAAATCTACGCCTTGGAATCCGACGGCTCAAATCTGTACATCGGAACGCAGCAAGGCGCCCGCAAATGGGACGGGACCCAAGCCACAAATTTCGGCCAAGGAAGCACGTGGCAGACCCGACCCTTCCAGTTCTTTGATTTCGTCATCGACGGAGGGGATTTGTATGCGGGAACCAACATCGGCGTTTGCAAATACACCCTTTCCACCATGGCCGTCAACGATTGTCAAAACGTCTACGACGGCATGCCCAACTGGGCGACCTACAGCGTGGGTGTGGATGCATCCTACGTCTATGGGGGCACCAACGACGGCGTTGGACTCATCACCAAATCGAATTTCCAACACGACACGAACTGGGGCGAAGGAACCCAAACAGGAAACGCCGTGGTGGAGATCATGGGAGACATCGCCTACATCGGCACGGAAGGCTTGGGCGTGCTGCGCTACAACATCACCTCCAATCAGTGGTTAACGCCGTTCAACGAAGACAACGGTGTTCTCGACGGTGGAAACGACGACGTGACGGGTTTGGTCGCCGATATCCGCCCCAATCTGCTTTGGGTTGGCGGCGACGACGGTTTCCAACTGATCAACGTCACGAACGGCTTTGAAGCCTTTGACATCGAACGCAACAGCAACCTCTACACCGCTTCTGGACCGCCCCACGAAATGGTGATTCACAACAACATCCTCTACTATCACGCCAACACGGCAAGCGATGAAGTCAGTCGCCTTGACGTCGCCAACGTCACGGCGCTCAGCAACCTCGACATCGGGGCACAAGTCGGCGAAAACGGGGGCGACATCACGTCCATGGAAATCGTCGGCAACGAGTTGCTGGTGAGCGTGGTCTCGGGCCAGTGGTGGAACGCCGACGGGTCGGGTGGCATCGCTCGCTGGGACACGGTGAACACCTCGTTCGCTCCAAACGTGCTTCCAACGGGCTCCATCGACCGCGTCACCGCCTACGAATCGTCCGCCGGCAACACTTGGGTGGCGTGGGGCGAATTGAAACTGGACCTTTACGACGCCAACCGTTCCCTCGTGAACTCGTGGACCTCGTTTGACCTCCCGATTCGAGGCATCGTTGAATACGACGGTGAAACCTTGTTTGCAACCGAAGACGGCGTGCTCCGATACAACGAAACCACCAACCAGTGGAACTCAAAGTGGGAAGCGGGCAACGGCCTGCCCACCAACGCTGGGAGCCGTTTCTTCGAACTGTGGACCGACGGGAACGACCTCGCGATCGGTGGCGCTCGCTTCAGCAACTTCGGCGGCTTCCAAGAGGGGATTATTTCCCACCTCAGTGCCTCCGGAGCATGGACGACCTACCCGGCAGACTCTCTGGCCAACGTTCCGGACGGCTATCCGATTTCGATGGAAATGTGCGGGGGCGTGCTCAACGTCGCCATGTACAACGGTAACGGCGGCATCGCCCGTATCGACCTGCAAAACGGAACCCTCACGCCGCTCGCCAGAACGCAACTCGACGGTATTGGGCCCGCATCCGTCACCTGCGACGCCCAGGACACCCTGTACATCGGCTACTACAACGACAACCAACCCGTTTCCCGCTACAGTTACGTTTCGGGAGCCTTCCTTTCCAGCCTCACCACCTCAAGCCACAACCTGCCCAGCGACCGCGTTTGGTACGACGGTCTCGCCCATTCCGGCACGCAGCTCCTCGTTGGACACGGCATCGGCCTTTCTGGAACCAACGTCATTGGTGGAGGCTACTCCGCCTTGGTCGCCAACGGCGCCACAGCGCTTCAGGCTCAGGTGTACAGCGGTGGGTCCTCCGTGACCTCCTTCCAATGGCAGAGCGGTTCATCGCAATGGCTCATCGGTCAAGCCGGCGGCGCCTCCGGTTACAGCCACGTTTCGAGCCTGTCGTCAAACGGCATGCAGAAGATCGTCGACCTCCCCGGACTGGTCAGCGGCCAAGTTTCCGCCATGACCGCCAACAGCACCCACATCTGGGTCGCAACCGGAGGCGGACAAACGGGCGGCGCTGGAAATTTCGGAGGGAGCGGCACCGGACTGCTCCAAGGCATCTTCCTGCCCAACGGCAGCGTTGAGTGGACGTACGGGTGGACTCTTCCGGGCAACACCGTCGCCAACGACCTCATGCTCAACGGGGGCGATTTGTACATCGCCTCAAACCCCGACGGGTTGTACAAACTCAACCTCCGAACCCAGTCCATCACGGCCATTTCGGGCTCACTGCACGGGAAGTTCGACACGATGCACCTCTACAACGGCGAATACGTGATCGGCCTCGCAGGTGACGGTGGAAGTCCACCGGGCGTGCAAATGTTTGACCCGTCCACCGGGCAATTCGGGAACGGTCGCCTCATCGCTGGCCTCCCGTCCAACATCGTCAACGGGTTCACCTCCACGACGGACGTTCTCTACATCGCCACCAACGGCGGCATCGGCCGGTGGAATTACAGCACCAACGATTGGATGGATTCCATAACCGCAGGCAACGGATTGCCCAACGACATCGTGGAAGACGTGGTCTCGGTCGGCGACGACATCTACATGGCCACACCTTCCGGCGTGTTCGTTTGGGACGCCTCCACGGGGAACGGCACCACCATGACGACCGCCAACGGTTTGATGGGGCAATCCGCTTGGGGTTTGGTCAAACACACGAGCAGTTCAGGCTCGGTCTCCATTCTCGTCAGCCACGACGGACGGGGCGCAGAGCGACCCGGCGTGAGCATCGTTGACGCCACCACCCAGCAGGTCACGTCAACCCACCGCTTCGACCAACTTCCGTCCAACACCGTCACCTCACTCACCAGCGATTGGTGGGGCCTGCACATCGCAACGGACGGCTGGCCGCTGACCCACTGGAACGCCTCCAGCGGTGATTTTGAAGACGGGGTTCGCTTCACTCAAGTGCAGTACCCCGTCCACAGCATGTTCAGCAACGGCGACCAAATTTTGGCCCTGGGCGGTCAAAACGACGGCATGCTGGTCGAAGCCAGAACGTTCGCGCACGCTTCCCTGCAAACCTTCCGTCCGGGCAGCGTCACCGGTGGAACCTTGGGTGCGGATACGATTTGGATCATCACCGAGGACGGCCTCCAAGGCTGGGCCAACAACCGACAGTACACGCCGGTGCAAGAAATCAGCATGCGTCGGGCCCTGCCGTTGACGCTGCGAGCCATGAACAACGGCGGGGGCTTAGACGTGAGCAACATGACCCACCCCGGCATGCCCGTCCAACTCGTCGACGTCGCCGCACCGTTCCAACTTGACAACGCTCAAGGAACGCCAGGCGTTCACAACCTCCTCTTCCAAAACGTGCCCGTGGTCATGACCTCGCCCGTCGAGGGCGCTGCCGTTTGGGCCAAGGCCGTCTCGCTCGAGTACGACGTCACCCTGAACATCAGCGGGGACCCTGCGCTCGGTTTGAATCTGCAGGACGCCGTGGACAACGGCCAGCTCTTCAACAACACGCGGCATGTTTCCCTTCGCTTGTATTCACCAGCCAACGGTTCGCTTGAAGCGCGCATCACCTACGATTACGTTCGCTCGGACACGCCCGTCGCCATGGAGGGGTTGCTGGATCGGCCCGACGACGGCGGAAGCACGCTCACGGCCTCCTGGTCGCTGGTTCACGACGAAGACTTCGCTCGCTACCTCATCTTCGTCAACGAAGGGCCGTGGAGCACTTCACCCACCGAATTGATGCTGCAGGGACAAAGCCCTGACAAAGCCATCTCCCTGCACAGTCGACTCTCGGCAGATGTCGAGACCGCAAACGGTCAACCGCTTCAAGACGGCGTGGACTATTACGCCACCGTCGTGGTCGAGTACAGCGATGGACGATGGGGCGAAGTGGCCGACGCTCTCGGCCCGGCAAGCCCCAGCGACGAAATTCCCGGCGCACCCCTGTGGGCCTCTGCACAGGCGCTTGGCAGTTCGGGCGATGACGGCGATGTGGAGCTCGAGTGGGCTCGTTGCACAGCGCTTGACCTGTCGCGTACCAACATCTACGTGGCCACCACGCCGATGACGGACGCCTATGGACGGACCCCCTACACCTCCATCGCACCGAACGAGGGCAACCTCTCGGTTCTCTCGCTCACCCCCGCCGTGCCCGTCTGGATCGGCTTGACATGCGTTGATGAAGCCGGTCAAGAGAACCTCGCCAACGTGACGGTCGTCGGACCCATCGTCCCAACCGGTGAACTCAATGACAACGAGCCCCCTGAACCGGTTGAGGGAACCGCTGCGAGCGACATTCCCGACGACGAAGGAGGACGTTTGCTGGTCACGTGGAACCAGAGCGATGCGGAGGACTGCGCCTTTTACACCGTTCTGATCAAGCAGGGCGACCATGTGCTGGAAAACGGTGAACGGTCCGGTGTTGACGGCTTTTCGCAAGCCGCCGTCGTCAACCCATGCGATGAAACCGAAGCGGTCATCAGTTCCATGGACGGCGTCCCGCTCATCGACGGCCAAGTCTACACCTTCGGCGTCGTCGCATACGATGTCTGGCTCAACGGGAACACGGACGAAGTGACGCTCGTTACGGCAACACCGTTCCAAAACATCGTCGGCCAAGGCAGCACACCACCCCGAATCACGTCCTTGATGGCCTTTGACCACCCCGACGACGACGGAACCGCCATCGACGTGGTTTGGGAGCCATCGACGGTTGACGACTTTGCATCCTACACCGTTTGGGTGTCCAATCGTCCCGTCTCGAACCTTGCATCGGCGTACGCAGCCTTCGGCACCGACCCCGATGCTTGCGGTTGCTTTTCGTTCAACAAGCAGTGGATTGACGAGCGAACAAACCCCATCGAGTTGACCCTTTCCACCGCCCTCTACGTTCCCGATGGCGGCGAGTTGACCGACGGCACCCTCGGCCTCATTCAGCCCGATGTGGACCTGTACGTCGCCGTCACGGTTCACGACCTCAAAGGCAACGTCCATCTCACGAACTTGACGCAGGTCACCGTGACCCCCATCGATAACCAAAACGACATCACGGCGCCTGACCGGGTCACGGAACTTGACTTGCGAGACCGTCCCAACGACGACGGTACGGCTCTCTTGCTGGACTTTGAACCCTCAACCTCCGGCGACGTGGCCTTCTACGAGGTCCATGCAGCAACCTACGATTTTGCTGGTGCCGTCACCGCTCAACTTCCTTCCGTCGCCACCTTGGGCAGAAATCCTGCGTTCCCCGTCGTCATCGATCTCGTTGCAGGCGACGCCCCCGTCGTGCCCGGCCAAGAGATCTGGGTCGCCGTTGTGGCGGTCGACACCTCGGGCAACGCCCACACCACTCAACTCACCATGGTTTCCGCAGCATCGACCGATGAAGGAGTGACCGATGCGGGGATCTACTTGCCGGACATTGAAAACGTAGAAGCAGCGTGGTTTGAGGACACGAACATCCTTGTTGAATGGCAGCACTCGATCGACGCCAATGTACGGGGCTACCATGTTTACATCAGCGACGAAATGTTTGTTTCAACCGAAGACGCAACGATGGTCGGCCAAACCGTGTCGGACAACACCTTCCTCATCACGGCCGAAATCTTCGGTGAACTTGACACCGCCTCGGCGTGGTTCGTTGGCGTCGTTCCGTACGACGATACGGTGGCAAAATCAACCGTGGAATCGGTCAAGGTTGACCCCCTTCAAACCGATGAACAGGTGGGCGAAACCTCCGACGAGACCGGACAACTCTCGCTCGACTCGCTCCTGACGGGCCCCAACATCATCGCTGCTGGTATGGTCATCATCATCCTCTTGCTCCTTGTTCTGGTCGTCCGCTCTCGAGGCGCTACGTCCCGGAAAGCCAAGGGATGGGAACTTCAAGAAGCGACGTGGGGCATCCAAGACAAGGACTGGAGCGATGTCCCACCGGCGCCTCCATCCATGGCCGCTCCGGCTCCGCCCCAAGGCGTACCGACGCAGCAGGCCAACGACATCTTTGCCGCCGCCGATCAAATCCGAGCCGCGTCGACCGGACGCGAGGTCTACCAGCAACAGCAACCTGTTTTGAGTCCACAGGTTGACCCGTCCCTGCTCGATGGTTTGCTCGATGAGACACCGGCAACGCCGAAGATGCCGCAAATTGACACGTCCTTCCTCGACGACCTGTTGTGAGGCGACCTCATGGGCGTCCAAGGTCCCCGCAGCGAGGTGTTCACCACCGTGCGGGCCGACGCAAAGGGCAACGTGGCGGATTGGCCGGCTCACCTGAATCGCCTCCAAGCGCATGCAAAGCGCCTGCGCATCGCCCTGCCCGAACCGCCTTCGCTTGAGGTGCAAGGCGACGGAAAGGGGGAGACGTTGGTTCGAATCGGCTTTCAGCCCGAAACCGAAGCCTGGACCGTAACCCAGCGGCCGTTGGGCGTCCACAACGAAGACGTCGACGCCATCAGTTATCCTGCCCCAAGATGGAACGAGCGCACGAACGGGTGCAAACACGGACAATGGGAGGCGTACAACGAAGCCAAAGAGGCCGCCGAACAGGCAGGTTGCGACGTGGCGTTGCTCGTCCACGACCACGCCATCGTTGACGCTGACCGAGCAACGCCCATGGTGCTGGATGAAGACGGAACGGTGTGGATGGCACCGGTGGGCGACGGCGGCGTTGAAGGCATTGCTGCTGCCGTGGTTGAAGCCGCCTTGCCCGCCTTGGGCTTCCCCGTGGTCCGAGGCCGTCTCAACGAACGAACGGTGGCGAGGTGCGCTGAAATGGTCGTGGTCGGCACGGGCATGGGAGCCTGCAGAATTGACACCATCGATGGCGAAACGTTGGGAGATTCAAGGGCGCTCTCGCAAACATGTCAAGCCGTGTTGCGGGAACATTTTACCAACAAGGCCACGTGGTCCACAATGGGGCAGGAACGTGGCGCATGACATCATCGCCATCGCTCAGCGCTTGACCGAAGAAGGGGTGTTGGGGGCTCCTGCCCTTCGTTTCGGATCGCCCGACCGTACGATGCTGGTCTCGGCAGGCCCTGCTTCCCATTTGGCCCGGTGGTCGTTGCTCAGCGGCCCGACGAAGCAGCGGGTGACGGTTCGTCAGCCCTCCCGTGAAACGATGCCTTCGGCTCAACCCCATTCTCCGCTCGCCGGAGAAATCCGGCTGGTCGAAGAGAAGCCGCTCCTGCAAGCCGAAGTCGAAGAATGGAAGCACGGCTCGTGGTACCACCGCGTCACCCTGCGGGCGACCGACCTTGGCGATTTGATGAAAAAATTGAGGGCCCAGACGCCAACGGACCCCTTCCTGCACCCCCACGCCTCCTCGTTCCCCAAAGCCCCGTTCTGGTGCGGTGGATTGGCGTACGATTTGGTGCAGTGGACCCAGCCGTTGCAACTGCAACACCCACCCGCCGAAGGCGCTCTTCTCGCCGTGCTTTGGTGCGTCACCGAAGGCGTGGTGGTGGAGAACGGGACGGGAGAGGCGACGGTGTTCGGAAGCGACGAGGTTTGGTGCTCAAAAGCCGAGGCGGCCATCGCCAAGCAAGGGCATTTGGAGTCGTTGCCCAAAGCCACGCACCATCGGGAGGTGGTCACGCACACCGACGAAACGCATCAGGACAACATCGAAGCGGTTCGTGCAGGCATCGTCAACGGCCAGGTGTACCAGGTCAACATCGGAAAACACTGGCAGGGCGAAATCGACGACCCGTATGCCGTCTTTCAACGCCTGCTCGCCACCAACCCTGCGCCGTATTCGGCATACGTTGAAGCCGAAGACCTCGGCTTTGCTTTGGCGAGCTCCTCGCCCGAATCCTTGCTCACCTGTCAGGAGGGGCGTTTGTCAACTTCACCGATCAAAGGCACCTGCCCCCAAGGGGAAAGCGATGCGGAGCGAGAAGCGTTGCGGAACACCATGTTGCAGGACCAAAAAGAACGGGCGGAACACCGCATGCTCGTGGACTTGATGCGCAACGACCTGACCCGAATATCTCAACCCGGAAGCGTTGTCGTGAGCCGATTTGACGTGGAGGCGTACGCCAATGTTCAGCATTTGGTCAGCCACATCACCTCGCAATTGGGCGAGGACCTGTGGTCGGGCGAAGCCCTGCAAGCCGTGTTCCCCGGCGGCTCCATCACGGGCTGCCCTCGCACGATGGTGTGTGCGGTCATCGACGAACTGGAACAGATGCCAAGGTCCTATTGGACCGGTTCGGTAGGGTACATCGACGTCCACTCGGGAGCATGTGCGTGGAACATCCTGATCCGAACCCTCGAGGCGCACCGGAAAGGAAACCAATGGATGGCGTCGGTTGGAGCAGGTGGAGGCATCACCATCGCCTCCGACCCCATCAAAGAGGTGGAAGAGGCGGCGTGGAAAGGCTCAGCCCTTCGCGTGGCGGCAGGATGGATGCGAAACGAACACACCCGCTTGCCCCAAGCATCGCTGAGCATCCATCCAATCCATGCAGAAGCGCCCTCAACCGTTCCCGAGGCAAAAGGAATCATCCAATCGTTGAACCAAGCGCTTGGTCAAGAACACCCCACGGGGGTATTATTCGTCGACAACCTTGACTCGTTTTCGCTGAACATCGCGGATGCCTTTGCCCAACTTGGCCACAACGTGACGATGCTCGAGGGGCGCTCGCCCAGCATGGAGCCGTACGTTGACCCGGTCGCCCTCAACGACCTGCTCGACCGCCTCCAACCGACCCACATCGTGCTCGGTCCGGGCCCGGGACGACCTGACGACGGGACGCTCACCCTCGCCTTGGCGCATCACGCCTTGGCCGGTCAACTCAACGTGCCCGTTCTCGGCGTTTGTTTGGGCCATCAGGCCTTGGCTCAAGCCGATGGATGGTACGTCGCTGCTGCACCCGACGGACCGGTGCACGGCGTTCCCGTCCTCGTCGAGCACGACCGAACGGGACTTTTTGCTGGGGTCAGCACCGAGGGGATGGTCTTAACGAGGTACAACTCGCTGGTGGCAGAGCGACCAGGTCTAGCCGTGTTGATGACGAACGCCACGGAAAAGGAAACGGGGCATGTCATGGGATTGCAGCATCCCACCTTGCCGATTCACGGGCTGCAAGTCCATCCAGAATCGGTCGGATCACCAAACGGAAAGATGCTGTTGAAGGCCTTTCTTGAAATTCAATCGGATGGTTGAAGAATCCCTTACCGTTGGCCAACATGAGGAACCGCCATGCCAGCCTGTCGTCACTGCGGAAGCACGTATCCACGGGAGTTCTTCATCCACGGAAACGGACCCAATGCCCAAGTTTGCGTCCAATGCGGCGTCGACAAAGGATTGGTCACCAAGGAAGAAGTCCCTGTGCTTTTCGACAAAGGGACCGCAGGCGCCCGATTCTCGACCGTAGCACGGCGTTACAGCATGTTCCTCTATTTGCCGTTCCTTTGGGCCTTGTGGGGAGCCACGCTCTCCGATGTTGAGCCCTGGGGCCTCTTCTTCCTCGGATTGCTCCTGCTGCTCACGCTCGCAGCGCCGGTGCTGTTCATCTACCGAGGTGGGCGGTACTCCGGTGACATGGCTCGACTTTCTCCGGCCTACGACCGCCCGAAAGGTCACTGAGCCGTTCATGTCTTGGCGTGAATTTTCAGGACGTCGCCGTCGGCAAGTTCGTGATCAGCACCCACCACACGTCGGGTTCGTCCGTCAACGCCGCGGATGAAGCCCGCACCCAAATCGGTGTGGACGTGGCTGGCAAGCGCCTTGGCGTGAATGCCCTGAGGGACGACAAAAGCATCGGGCAACACGCGCCCCTCGCCGTCAACCCAATGCGTTTCGTCCTGTACAGGATAGACGACGATCCGGTCAAGGCGGTCAAACAGCACCGTATCGAGAAGACGAGCAAGCCCGGTGCCCTGCATCGTTTGCAATTTTGCGTGCATGTGACTCAATGCCTTTTGCTGGGCATCGCTCAGCGATGAGGCGGACTTCACCTCAAATGTTGGCGCCCCCGGACGGTATTGAATCAAGCCCGATTCGGTCGCTCGGCGAAGCGCCAGTTCCATGTCCGCCATGCACGGCACGATGGTTCGGTTGTCAAACCGGTCGACCACGCCCGAAGGCGAAAGGTCGGCTTTGTTCGCTGCGTAGACGATGGGGAAGAGGTGGAGGCGCAAACTTTGGCCAAGTTGTTGCAGGACATCAGCACCCCAATCCCAAGGTTGGCCCTCAACCGAACGATGCTCACGGAAATGCATCATCGCCTGCGTCACCAGCGAATGGGTTGCACCCAATCCGCTCAAGCGTTCGTGGATAAACGAGACGAGGCCTTTCTCGCCCTCGGCCTGTACCCGACGCACGCCTCGGTTCCATCCCTCGTTGAGCAGGCCGCCAATCCAAGCATCGAGCTCGTTTTCGAGGAAGGTCATTTCCGCTTCCATGCGTTTGGCGGCGTCCTCAAGAGACGCCGCACCACCGAGGTATTGGCCTTCTTCGTCGGTGGTGCCTGCAGCATCAAGCACCTGAATCAGCACGTCGCAATTGGCCAAGTCCGCAAGGAAGGCGTTGCCGCGGCCCCGACCTTCGCTTGCACCCGGTACAAGGCCGGCAACGTCAACCAGCGCTACGGGAACCGAGCGCCGGTGACCGATGCAGCTTCCTGTGCGCGGTTCGCAAAGGCTTCCTTGGCGAGGATCGTCAAGCTCTATGGGCGCCAACCGGCCCTCGCCTTCCAACTTTTCACGCAGGCTCTTGCAGGCACAAGGAAGCCGTGCCTCAACGAAAGCGACCCCGACGTTGGGGTCGATGGTGCAAAAAGGGTAGTTCGCAATGTCAACTTGGGCAAGCGTGGCCGCACTGAAGAAGGTGGATTTGCCGACATTGGGTTTTCCAACCAGCCCGATGCGCACAAGCATCACCGAGGGTTCGTCACTCCTCTTCTATCGAGGCGGTGATGTTGTGGTCACGCTTGACTTGAGCGATGGCGATGTCAAGTTCCGGGAGGTTCAACTCGCCGTCACCGTCAAGGTCCATGCTCTCCACGAGGTCCGCTGCTTCAATGCTGGACAAGGCCGTGATGTTGGAAGCTTCGAGGGCCGCCAGAAATTCCCGACTGTCAATTTTGCCGGAGTCGTCAAGGTCCATGCTTCGGAAGAGGTCGAACACCGATTGGTCCGTGTCCACGAGGTATTGGACGAAGTCCACCATGGCTTGGGCCGTCGTGGCGGGGAATTCGGTGATCTCGTCGTTGTGGAGGGCTGCATCAACACCGATGATGGTGGAGCCGCCTTCGGCTTCCGATGCTTCGCTCACGAGAAGTTCGGTATCAACGCCGACCCCGCGCCCGATGAGCGCTCGGATGGTGGTGGAAGAACCGGCGACCAACGTGTAGGAGGAGACGTCCGAGACCACGGTTGCGTCCACGGTACGTCCGGTGGAGGAAATGCCGGTTCGGATGGTGACCAAGGTCGCAAAAATGGTTCCGATGCCGAGCAAGTAGAACAGCGCAGCACCCGTCAAGTAGAAGCCGCCGTTGTTGGCCACAACGTCCTCGATTTCAGAGGCTGCAACCGCATTGGCGGTGAACTCGCCCGTCAGATAGATCAGCGTTGAAGCGACACCGCCCACCAACACCAGCCACGAAGCCAGATGAGCGCTCGAGGGCGTGGCCAACGGCTTTCCAATCGCCAGAGGGTAGTTGGTGAAAACGCCGGCAAGGACGAGCAAGCCCCCGACCGTGAAGAGCATGCCGAGGTCGACGGCGTGAGCCATGGAGCCCAGTTCACCGGTTCCAACGAAGGTGTCCATGGCGGTGAAGTACCCGCCAATGGCAAAGAAGGGGAGCACCATGAACGCCATGACGCCCGCCATGGCTCCGGGGTGCTTGACCACCGCACTCAAACCGCTGGCTCCGGTCATGACGAGGTTGATGGATGCCGCAAAGAGAGGCAACATGCCGAGGGTCAGCAGGATGGCACCGAGGTTGGTCACGAAGTTGCCTGCTGAAGCCTCGGTCATGAAGAACGGAGGAACGGTCACGAACAACAGGAACATGCTGGCCGTCCGCATCGAACCCGACCAAATGGGTTGCTTGGAAGCCATGGGAATCACGTGGTAACCGACGGCCAGCATGAAGGCCAACGGGGCCCAACCAAGGGCAACGCGCTCGCCAAACCACACGACTTGGGTCGCATCGGCAAGTTCGCCGAAGAAGACGAAAAACATCGAGAGGATGTAGGCTGCAAGCCCCATGATGAGGAACCATGCGCTCGTTTGGAGGTCCTGGTCTCCCCGTTGGGCGACCGTGATGAGGACGTTGATGAACACCGGAAGCAACAACATCCCGACGACCAGCGTTTCAAGGCTGAGCAAGAAGGTTCTGTAGGGGTTTTCAGAGGTATCGAGGTCCAAAAATCCGAAGATGAACGGTAGGATGTACGTGGCGAGAAGAACCGCAGAGAGCAGGACGGCCACCATCGAGGCGTTGGCCTCGCTGGCGAGGCGGCCGTTGCCGTTGCGTGCAGCGCCGACCATGGCACTTCCGACCAGTCCGTAGAGCAAAGCAATGCTCAGGAAGTTCACGGTGGCGTCTTTCAGCGACGAACCGTCATCGTAGGACCAGCCAACGCTGGCGAGGGAATCCAGGGCGGAAGGGTCGTAATTGTGCCACCCCCATAGGAAGCCGAGGACGCTGGAGAAGACCAACCAGAGCATACCGAAATTCATCCAGGTGCGGGAACCGCTGCCGTCTTTGTCGTCGAAAATGTCAACGAGGCCGGGCGGGTTCTTTCGGAGCACGAACAGGCCGATGTGTTGGAGCGCACCGCCCACCGAGCCAACACCCTTGGCGAGGGATTGAGAGAGCAAAAACAGGGCGCCAATCATGAATGCGCCAGCGAGGAAAACCGTTTCCATTCATCACACCCCCCTTATTCGGCAAGCACCTCGCCCACCAACGTTGCAACGATCGCTCCGACACCGATGAGGAAGCCGATGAGATAGTACCAGATGCCGCTACCGCCGAGGTTCTGAACCAGCGGCACGAGTTCGCCGAGCAGGGGAAGGTTGTCCCAACCGAAGACGTTTGAGAAAAGGGAATACAGGCCGAGCAATCCGACAAAAAAGAGCGTCAAAACAATTCTGCTGGCGGTGGGTTCGCCCGTGCCGACGGTCGTGTCGGGAAGGGCTCGAGTGTTCGTCATGCGGTGCACCTCAAATTGACCCCATAGGGGTCAAGCCTCCGACTGGACGGGCGGTGATAAACATTCACCACGCCCAATGACGAAAAGAACGGCCTGCTAGGCGGTCTCAAGGTGAGCGAAGGGCGTCAACGACCCTCCCGCGTCGGGGTTTTGAAATCCCGAGGGGGACCGGCAGGTGTCGCTCAAGCATCACCTCGGTTTTCCACACGGTGCGACACGAACAATCCAGTCCTTCGAACTCAAGGAGACTCCCCGACACGGCGTAGCGCTCGATGGCGGCCACGACCTCGGCGTCGCAGGCTCCGCAATTGTGGGAGCCGCGTATTTTCCCACCGGCCGTTGGGTGCACGATGAGGCGAGAGACCTGGTCCTCGTCGCCGTTGATGCCGCCCTTTGGATGGATCACGGCGTGGGCTCGCTGAATCATTTCAACCAAGGACCAGAGCCACGGAGGGCGGTATTCGTTGTGCCGATGGAGGCGGTCGATGATGGTCCCTCGTTGGATGTTCATTGGATTGACCGAGATTTCGTCCGAACGCTCGGCAACGGCTTCAATCCACGTGACGCAATGGTCAAGGGCATCGGCTTCGCTCATGAAGGGGGGTTTGAACATCAGGTAGGTTTTGATGCGGAGGCCAGCGCGCTGAAGGTTCACCACCGCACGGTCCCATGCGGCGGTCGAGAACCCCTTGTTGACGTGGAAGCGGAGCACTTCGTCGTCGTAGGCCTCAAGGCCAATGGCGACGGTGAAGGATGGATTGATGCCGGTGGCCCAGGCGAGTTTGGCTTCCGTGAGTTGTTCACAGCGGCTTTCGACGATGAGTTCCTTGCCGAGTTCGTGGCAGTCTCTCAAAACGGTTTCTTGGAAGTCGACGGGGATTTCTCGGTCTTCGAGCAGGCTGCCCGACGTGTAGACCTTGACCATGGCTTGTTCGCTAAAATTGTCAAATTTCTTCTTCGCAGCCGCCCATTGGGCGTGAAGGTCCTCGCTGGTCACGTCGTCCCTCGTGTCGTTGAAGTACCCGCAAAATGTGCATCCCGATGACCACCACCAGTGGCATCCTTTGGTGCGAAGAATCACGGTAACGGCCGAGCACGGTGTTCCGTCCTCCTGCACTTCGGGCGTCGTGTACACCGTTGCAGGTTCGGAAGCATCCCACGATTGTTGCTTGGTCTTGGCCCAAGGGGTGTTCGCCGGAGCTTTCACCAAATCGTGGATGCGAAGCCCCCGATCACCGGTGCCGAGCAAGGGCTGAGGGCGTGGATCGGCCATGGGGTCACCGCATGCTTGCGTCAGCGTCGACGGTTTCAAACCACCGCATCGGGCATACCAAGACTTGCTTCGAAGAAACCCACCATCCGGTCCCGGTATTCGTCGGGTTGGGTGAGCATCAACGTGACGTGGGACAGAACGCCTTCTCGGTCCCGGTCGTTGTGGGCAACCCCGGAGGAGGCAAACCAGCAGTCAACGAACCCGTCCTCGGTCACGCCCGCTTGAGCGGCTTCGCACATGGATTCTCCGTGGTGGATAGCGATCCGGACGTCTTCGAGGGATTGGGTGATGAAGACCGAACGGTCGCCAACATCGGCCATGGCGTTGATGGGTTCGTACTTGACCAAATCATCGCCCGAGGAGACCTTTCCAGCAAAGATGGCGGCGTTCTTGAGGAAGGGAGGGAAGCCGGCAAACGCCAACTCTTCGTGGATGATGTCCCCCATTGAAGAAAACGGGGATTCGAGGAAGACGGCCTCCAAGGCGGGTTCTTGCTCAAAGGCGATGCTGACGGTTCCTGCGCCCATGGAAATGCCCATGCCGCCGATGTTCTCGGGCGAGGCCCCTTTCTCGTCCTGAAGCCATTGCCAGACAGCGAGGAAATCCCGGTATTCTCGCTGCCCTGCGGAAACCAAACCGTCCTCGGTTGTGCTGTCCCCGTGGTCCCGCATATCAAAGAGGATGACGTTGAACCCGGCTTGGTGGAGCCAAGCCGCCGGAATCAGCGCCTCATGGTTGGCTTTGCAGGACCGGATACCGTGGACGATGATGACCCAAGGGCTGGAGGTTTCGCTCTCCATCACCCACGCCGCCAACGTGATGGGCTCTCCGGGCACGTCGATGGTGACGTTGCTCCATTGATCAAACCACAACGGTTCGAGGGACGAGGCCAAGGTCTCGTTCTTTTGGTGGGTCACCGTCTCGACGTCTTCGTGCCACAATTCGACGCTGAACTCGTCGGGTGAGTTTCGAGCAGCGTGCCCGGAGCAATCCGGGCTGCTGGCTGCCGCCAAGGAGTAAACGATGTTGCCGACCTGGAAGTAAGCAAAGGGCATGCTCGCTATGAGAAAAATCAACACCGCAGGAACGCTTCGTCGCCATCCACTCATTCTTCTTCCTCCAAATTTGACTCAAAGACCACGCTGGTTCCAGCCATCAAATGCATCCCTTTGGGATGGTGCTCGCTTCCGTCCTCTGCGGTGATGATTGAAGAAATGTATGTCTCTGCAGGGACACGAAGGTCCACTCTTGAGCCCAAACGGATCATGCCGATGCGCTGTCCTCGGCGAACCGGTTCGCCGTCCAGCACGTAGGGCACCACCGTGCGAGCCAGCGCCCCCGAAATTTGGGTGAGTTCAATGCGGTGACCGTTTTCAAGGAGGTGCACCGAACGAACGCGCTCGTTATGCTCGCTCTCTTTGGTGTAGGCGGCGCGGAAAGGCCCCCGTCGCAAGCCTTTGCCCGTACGATGTTCGATGCGCTCCACGAGCCCTGCAGACGGAGCACGGTTGACGTGAACATCGAGAGGCGACATGAAGACGGCCAGCCGCCAAACATCGGTGGGTTGCTCTTCTCCCGCTTTGACGGGTTCGTACCGCTGTTCGGTTTCAAAACTCAGCGGGTCGTCGAGGGGTTGGGGAAACCAATCGCCGGTCAGCGTATCGGTTTCCACGCGCCCTTCGGCGATGTCCGCTTTTGTCGGACGCCGGCCAACCGCACGCTCTCTGCGCAAAAACATGGCGTGACCGTCGGCGGGAGAGACCAGGATGCCTTCTTGACGAGGAACGGGCCGGTCCGGGTCTCGCCAAAAATAGCCAAAGAACACGGCCGTCATCAAACAGCCCATACCGAAGAGAGGAACAAGCCCAGCAACGGGGTCGATCAGCGAGCCGATGACGAGGGCGCTTACGCCCATCATGCTCATCGTCAAGACGGGGGCGTGACCGCCCGGGGCCAATCCGGCCATGCATTCACCTACTCAGAGGCCCAAGGGTCCGCACCGTCGCCCCAACTCTCCTGTGGGGCGTCCTCTTCCGCAGACGCTTCAGGTTCGTCTGCTGGCGCTTCTTCAGCAACGGGAGCTTCCTCGGCGGGCTCGCTTGGCTCCTCAATGACCTCAACAGCAGCGGTGGAGGCTTCGGCCTCGGCGGCTTGGGCTTCTTCAGCGGCCAGTTCTTCGGAACGAGCTTGCACCATCTCCTCCATGCGCTCGGTGAACACACGGGACATGTGTTGGGATTTGCGTTCGGATTCAACCGCACGCTCGATCATTTCGTAGCGTTCCTTGATGGCCTTGTTCAAGTCTTCAAAAATCTGCATGTGGGCGACGTACCAGTCGTCCCTGGCCTTCATTTCCGTCACGGCGAGGCGCAGGTCGTTGTCAAGTTCTTCAGCGATGCCGAAGACCTTGCCCAAGCGGTCTTTCTCACGGGAGTACTTCTCTTCCATCTTCTCGAGTTCCGGTTCGAGGTGCTCCACGCGCTTGGAGGACTTCGTGGCTCGCATCTCAAGTTCGCGGGCTCGAACGTCCTTTTCGGCGATGATGGATTCAAGCGATTCTTTTTCGATCTCCCGGTCGATGATTTCCTTTTCCAAAACCTCGATTTCCGCCTTGGCGTCAACGAGTTCTTTTTCCTGAGTTTCGTAGGCGGCAAACAGCTTTTGCAGGCGGTCGGTCTCGGTCGCCAACGCTTCTTCAAGTTCCTTGATTCGCACTTCAGGCGTGATGGTTCCTTCCGACATGCGTTCACCCGGAGGTCAAGCCTCCACATACGGCGAGTCCCCTCCTCCCTATCAAGCCGACGCTCCAAAGAGCACCGATTCGGTGGACATGACGGGCGTTTCACCGAAGGGCATCGGTCGCAGCGACCAACTCTCGTGCAATGCTGACCTCACCCATGGAGTGCCCTGCATCGGGGACGATGATGAGTTGGCTGTTGGGCATGGCTTGGTGGAGTTCCCAAGCGCTCCGGGTCGGGCAGACCACGTCGTAACGTCCCTGAACGATGACCGTGGGGACATGTTGGATGCGGTCGATGCGATTGAGGATATGGGCCTCTTCAACGAAGATGGCGTTGATGAAGTAGTGGCACTCAATTCGGGCAAACGCCACTGCAAAATCCAAATCTTCGGCTTTGTCGAGGTACTCGGGGTCGGGATACAACCGGCTGGTCGCCATTTCCCAGCGGGTCCACTCCTTCGCTGCTGCTCGGCGAACCTCGACATCGTCGCTGGTCAGTCGCTTGTAATAGGCTGGAATCAAACGGTCTCGCTCGTCTTCGGGGATGTGGTTTCGGTAGGGCTCAAAGGCGTCGGGGAAGATATGGCTTGCACCGTCTTGATAGAACCAGTGCAGCTCCGAGGTTCGGCACATGAAGATCCCCCGGAGCACCAAACTCAACACCCTCTCGGGATGGTTTTGCGCATAGATGAGCGACAAGGTCGAGCCCCAAGAACCACCGAAGACGTGCCATCGGTCAACACCGAGGTGTTCCCGCAGGCGTTCCATATCGTGAACGGAGGCTTGGGTGGTGTTGTCCGTGAGTTCGGCATACGGCGTCGATTGACCGCACCCTCGTTGGCTGAACTGGACGATGTTGAAAGCGGCCGGATCGAAGTATTGCCGATAGGACGGCTGAGCCCCGCCTCCCGGACCGCCGTGAACCACCAACACGGGAATGCCGTCAGGATTGCCGCTTTGTTCCCACGCGATGGTGTGGAGGTCCGAAACCGGCAACATGCCGGTTTGAACGGGCTCGATGGGCGGGTAGAGAACGTCAGCCAAGGTGGTCGTGGTGTCGAGCATAAACTCTCCACACCGAAGGCGTGCATCTTCCTTTCGCTGTGAACAGGTTCATGGACGACCGAAGACGGCCCGTAGACATGGGGCAACGAGAGGCCACAGAACTGTTCAGCGAGTGGGCCGATAACGGACGAGACGAGGGCATGGAACGCGGCCACACGCCAAGCGTATCGGTCATGCTCGAGCACCTGCTCGACGGCGTAACGGCCCCGTTCACCGCGATTGATATCGGATGCGGCAACGGCTGGGTGGTGCGAAAACTTGCAGCGCATCCCCTGTGCGACCACGCCTCGGGCGTGGACGGCGCACCCTCGATGATTCAGAAAGCCCGGGAGGTCGATCCGAACGGCGATTATGTTGAAGCGATGTTGCCTGATTGGAGCCCGTCGGAACCGGTGGATTTGGTCCACACCATGGAATGCTTGTACTACCTTCACGAGCCCGTTGCGTTCCTCGGCGAAGTGTACCAACGATGGATGAAACCCGGCGGTAAAATCGTCATCGGCGTTGACCACTACCTCGAAAACCCCTCCAGCCTGGATTGGGGCGTTTCCCTCCACGTTCACATGACGACCTTGTCCATCGAGGACTGGATTCAAGGGTTGAACGAGGTCGGGTTCGTTGATGTTCACACACA
The DNA here is from genome assembly GCA_030828165.1 of Candidatus Poseidonia sp. Taxonomy (GTDB): domain Archaea; phylum Thermoplasmatota; class Poseidoniia; order Poseidoniales; family Poseidoniaceae; genus Poseidonia. Next base: position 33,958 of record JAURDA010000005.1, on the reverse strand, counting down.
GCAGGTTGGCGCGAAGGAAGGGTGGAGCGGGACCTTGGTGCTCACCGCCTCAAAACCGGCGGTCATCTGAAACCCAACGGCTCCCCCTCGGGACCGCAGCGGCGCAAATCGCCGCGGTAAAACGGACACATCGTGCACGCCTTCGCCCCCGCCCCCAATCGAGGGGGCACGGGCAAAGCGGGGTTGAGATGAACCGCAGTGCGCCACTTGAGGTGGTTGCGGAGAACGTCTTTCGCAAGCTCAAACCTCGTTTGCGTGAGTTGAATCAGGCGCCCGTTCGCCCCCACGAGCAAGGCCGGTGGTAACACTCGGCGACGTTCGTTCTCCGGTTTCGCTTCCTCCATCGCTTCCAAGGCCACGGAATACAGCGTCAGTTGGAGTTCATGTTCGGCCAGAAGTTCCTCCTCGGCCTCCGATTCGGGGAAGAGCGAGAGTTCGGTCGGAGGAACGGCTTGAAGAGGGTGACCGGAGGCGGCGTCTTGGGCGTTGAAATCCTTCAGGCATCCTTTGGTTTTCAGGTCGACCACTTGGAGCGCCCCTTCACCGTCGCTGTTGGCGAGCGCCAGCACCAAATCGGCTCGGCCGCTGAAATCCATGTTGACGGCTTGCACGTCCGACGAACCGGTGGTGAGCGGGACCAGTTCGCGCATCGTCGCATCGTCCATCGCCAACCGCTCTCGGTGGAAGAAAGGCAATTCGGTTCGGACGGCCTCAAGGGTCCATCCGTGGAGTTCCTCGCCCTGCGTCCAGCGCCCAAGCACGCCATCATCGATGAGGCGGCCGAGATCCATCAACCGGTCCCTCCACCGAGCGGGGTCGGTGCCTTCGTCCTGCTCAAGACCGTAACCAAATTCGTTCATCACACGGGCGACGGTGGTTGACGAGGCCAAGTCGTCTTCGGAGGCGTGTTTCCACGACGGGCCCAACGAAGGAGCACCTTCAACGAACTTCAACGGATTTTGCAACCCTATTTCCATCACGCGATGCATCATCAACCCGAATTCGGTGGGTTTGGGCCACGTCCCGTCGCGATGTTCGGCCAGTTCCGAGGACGGGAGGCGGAAGGGTTCCGGCGTCCAGCCGTTCACGTGCTCAAGCCAATACCTCCGCTGGCACGCTGAGGTTGAATCCAAATGGTGCGCCGCCCCCTGCAGGGTTTCCACCACCTGCAAGCGGGGAGGGGACGGGGCGGGCCGATGGGGGCCTGTCGCCAGGTGCACCGCCAATTCACGCGCACGCAACTGAGCCGAACGCGGAGGTGTTGGGTCAAAGCACCTCGGATGATGGTACACCCGAAGACCACGCACACCGTCAACGCCCAACGGAGCCTCGTCAAGCAAACGAGCGGGGTCGAGCGGTGTCATGGTTTTCAGAGGCGTAAACAACGGTAGGTCAGCGGCATCAACCTCGCCTTCACTCAGCCAAGGAGCCGCCCCATCACCCGCACACCATGCCGCCCTGCGCAACCCTTCAACGAGCATTTTGCCCATGGTCCGAGGGTCCGGTTGAAGACGAACGGCAAGGGCTCCCGTTTCCTCATCAAAGGTGGACTGCTTGCCGGGAGAACCCGTGATGATGAGCCGGTCCCTCACCCGGGTCAAGGCGACGTAGAATTTTCGTCGCAGTTCCGCTTTGTCTTGGGCCTTGTTCATCTCCGTCGCAAACGACCACAGACCGTCCGCAGGCCGTTCCCGGGCCCGCCACGGCTGTATTCGACCGGCCACCACCTGAGGGGTGACAAGCACGTTGTCGGACACCGCCATGCTCGCATCGGCCATGCCTGCGCTGAACAAGCCCGAAACGACCACGACGGGGGCTTGGAGTCCCTTTGAGCCGTGGATGGTCATGATTTGGACCGATGAAGCGTCCGCTTTTGCGATGGCTTGGGGACCTTTGTTTTCCAAGCCTTGAATGTCGACCATCCGTCGCTGCATGGCCGAAACATCGTGCCCGGTCTCTTTGCCGATGCCGTGAACCATCGTCAACCAAGCCTCGGCAAACTGGCGTTGAGCATCGTCGGGGTAGGCGACGAGGAGATCGGACCGGTCCAAAACGGCGTCAAACGCATCGTAAACCGCCCCCCATTGGATCAGGCGATGGAGGTCGTTCAGCAACGCCCGAACGGGTTCGGTCGGAGCATGCTCGAGAAGAGCGGGCCAGAGACTCTGCCCGGCTGGCGTCGCCACGAGCGCATTCTGGACCTGTCGCTCGGTCATGCCGATGACGGGTGAGCGAGCGAGGACGAAAGCCGAGGAACGAGCGCTTGGGCGGGCCATCAAGGCGAGCAGGGCCATCAGCGGTTGAACCACAGGTTGGGCGAGCAACAAGCCTTGCCGGTCCGCCATTACCGGGATGTTTCGCCCACGAAGTCGTTCGACCAAATCCGGAAGGTGCTTTCGCGAGTTGACGAGGATCATGATGTCCTGTGGACGAACTTCGGGACCTTGCTCACCAACGGTCCGCCAGCCGGCGTTGGTTGCATCCCATACTCGTGTCGGAGCGTGCTGAAGGAGCGCATGAAGCCGGTCGGCGAGCAGTTGATGCTCCCGCTGAACCGAGGTGGCCGACGGGTCTTGGAAGGCATCGACCGCTTCATCGAGGTCAAGCGGAGCGGCCGTGACCGGGCCGGCGATGGGCAAAAGCCACTCGAAGACACCCGGGTCTTCCAACAAACGGGCCGGCCGCAAACGCTGCGCTTCGGCGTGCCAGTCGCCGGGGAGTTCGTGGTGGCGTGGATGGAAAACTTCGTCGAACATGTCGTTCATGGTCTCCATCAAATCGTGGCGTGTTCGATGGTTCGAAGTCAAGTCAACGTGACCTTCCGTCCGACGAACCAGACGTTCTCCGGTGATGGAAGGGAAGGTCGTATCGTCCTCGTCGGCGAACGGTACGTGGGTGTACGGAGCCGAACCCTCTCCGGTGTGTTCGTTGGAGAACGAGCCCGTTTCACCACCAGCACCCACCGGTCTTGGGTCACGACCGCAACCGGGATGCCGGAGGTGGTCGAGCCGCGTATCGCCAAACTCCATGGCGTTGAACGCACGAATGGCGGCCACGGCACGCCGCATCACGGAAACTTCTGCTTGCCGGAACCTGTAGATGCTCTGCTTCATGTCACCAACGATGCAAACGGTCGGGTCCCACGGACCAAAGGGCCGTTCCGGGTCGTCACTCTCTCGCCTTCGCCGTCCCCAGAGGCGAGCCAGCAAACGATAGTGCGACGGGTTGGTGTCCTGGTATTCGTCGATGATGAACGCCCTGTATTGACGGCGGAGCTCGCTGAGAATGGAAAACCGGCGCTGGAGGTCCTCTTGGAGTTGTGGTCGGTCGTTCAGCATCGTCAGCGCACGGGAAACGTGGACGTCGCTCCACGGCTCGTCACCGAGGCCGTCGAGCACATCGATGACCTCGGGAGGGTAGAGGTGACGGCAGACATCGGGACATCGGGCGAGCAAAAGGTCGGCAGCAAAGCGTTGCATATCGTCAAAATCATGCATACCGTCAAGCGATTTTCTCCTCGCCAAAATTTGCTGGCAACCGGTGTGAAGAACCATGAGATCGCTCAGGACCTCGGTTTGCAAGGAAGAGGTGACGTACATCTCCCGATCCGTCGGCTCGAGCGGGAGCGGTTCCTCAAGCGGGTCAAGGCGGAGCGGGCAATCGAGCGGCATGCCGTCAAACCCCGTGCCCGGTGAGAGCAAGAAAGCCGAACGTGCAAGAAGACGAATCAGGGTCCCGTCGGTCGAGTTCAACCGTTCGAGCAACGGTGGCAGCCGCGCTGCAGCCCGTGCGTAGAGCGCATCTTTATCGGCGCCCGGCATCCCCCGTACGTTGGATTTCGTCAAGAGACCGGAAGGCCATTCATCTCCGCTCGGAAGGTGCCCGCGGGGGAAAAAGGTGCATTGGGATTTGACGAGACCTGAACCGGTCGCCAACCCGAGGAAGACTTGCCACATCCAAGACAACTGCTCGCCAGGCTCATCCGAGGGTGGACTGGAAAGGACCCGACGCAGGTGGTTGTAGCGCGTCAAGACGGTTTCGGTTTCTGCGGGTGTCACGCAGGAGGCGTGGTAGGGCGCAAACTCATCCAGCCACCCTCGCAGTTGATGGGCCACGCTTTCAACGAACTCGGGAAGAATGTCGGCCACCGGTGCGGCGATGGTGTTCAAGAGGACCTCGATGGGGGCGGGCCCCCGTCCGTTCCAGCCCAAGCCCATGTCCTGTGCTTGTTGTATCATGGAGCGGTGAGATTGCTCAACGAAGAGCGAGCGCCCCAAAAGACCGTTGAGCACCACCTCGGCCTGATCTTGACCGCCCAGACGTGCGACCAAGCGGGTTCTTGATTCGAGGAAGGCGTCGTGGTGGTTGAGCACGCCCGCTTCTCGGGCATCGTCCACCGAGCGTATTCGCCAAACGGCATGCAAGGTGTCGCGCAACATCAGCGGTGCGCGTTCCTCCGTTACCTGTTGATTGGACGGGTAGAGAGCCACCAAATCGATGAACGGAAGCACGAGTTGGTTGAGGAAGGCGTCAATGGTGGAGATGGGCGCTTCATCGAGCGCCGAGAGCAGCATCTCGACGTCGCCCTCGCTTCTCAGGCGAGGGTCGTGAATCCCTTCGTCATCATCATGAGCCAAGGGTGCTGCCCGACTCAAGGACAGGCGGTGGCGGATTCGTTCCTTCAACTCCGCAGCGGATTTCCTCGTGAAGGTGATGGCGGCGACTTCGGAAGGCAATAGCCCGGGCCAATGCGATAACTCGGTGCGTTCTCGCTTGGGTGTTCGCAGGGCACCGTGGCCGCTCAAGGGTGTTCGAGGTCCGAGGGGTGTGACGAGGGTTGCTCGCTGTTGGGCGGCCATCAGGTGCTGAACATAGCGCTCGGCCATGACGGTGGTCTTGCCCGTACCAGCACCTGCATCCAAAGCGATGTGGCGGTCGAGGTCCAATCCCAACCGTTGGCTGGTGTTGAATTGAATCATCAGTTCCCGCCTCCTAAACCAACGGCTGCTCCGCAGGAGCTTGAAATTGAACAGTACTGGCAGTGCGTGCCCGGCGTCGGGTTGATGTGGCCTGAGGCTGCGGTGTTTACGGCCCGTTGAGCCACGTTGAGCCGCTCGACCATCCAGCGTCGGAACGATGACATCGTCCTTCCTTGGTCGTCCTCAGCGGGAAAGTGAAGGGGGAAGTACCGGGTGAGTTCACCGATGGCCAAGGTCTCGTCAATGGGGGCAAGGGTGCTGTCCAACTCGACGTAGTGCACGGTGGATTCTCCAATTTCGGACGCCCCAACACCAACGACGCGGTCGTTGGGGTGCAACAACTCCCATGCGCGACCATACAGGGCCAACTGAAGGTCCTCAAACAAACAGCGCGTGTGACGCAACCCGATGTATTTCGGGGCCGGACCGTTCACGGTCTTCAAATCCCGAATCACCACAAGTCGCTGGGCAGTGCGGGGTGTGCCGTCAAGCGGATAGGGGGTGTCAAAAGAGGCATCACCGAGAACGCCAAGGTCACGAAGCTTCGTTTCCTGCGTCTCGGTGAGGGCCAACACGTCCACGCGATCGGCGTAGCCGAACAAGCGAAGCCCCTCGATGCCGTCGTCTTCGGACGGCGCCACCAACTCAACCGAACGCTCCGTTTCGGTGGTGGGCGACCATTCCACCGCAACGGGTGCAGCATGGCGAAGCGCGAGGTCGGCTGCAAGCATGCGTGCAAGCCGCCCTCTCGGGGGCAAGTCCATCTCGCCTTCCAAGAAGGCCTGCCATTCTTCGGGACTCGCATCGACCAAATCACGCGTGCGATGAATGGAGACGGCGTTGTTGCGCCCGAGCCAGGCGACGTCTCGCTGGAGGAACCCGAGAATCGCCGCCCACCCGTTGGGAGTTGCGCCCATCGGGCCGAGGTGAAGCGGGAGAATCCCTTCCTCCATTTCGCCCCCCATTGGAACGCCGTGGCCTTCGAGCAAAGCGGCCTCAGCGTCGTGAACCACTTGACCCCGCGTCCGCGCATCGACGTCTTCGGCCTCAAGCCCTTCCACATCGTCTGCCGAAAGGCATTGTTTGACCCATGCTTGACGCGGGCACTTGAGCCACGCCTCCAGCCGACTGGGCGACCAAACCTCTCGCCGGTATGGCGCAGCGTCCAGACCAAATCGATGATGGAACGGGAGATCGTCAACCGTGTACGGGGGCAGAGGCCGTGGGTCGACCGCCAACGAGACCGCTTTTTCGGGTCGGTGCCCGAGGTGAGGCCAGGCAGGAGCCAAAACACCGGCTGAGGCGAGGGCGGCTTTGGTGGGTCGAAGCACAACACCGTCGGTCGTCAGCATCGAGGAGCGGTGTTCCCAAGACAACGTTTCGCCCTCGGCCAAATCCCGATGGGACGGTTGCCTTCGTGAGCGGTCCGCTTGGACGGCCGCTTCAAAGCCGTCAAACAGGGAGGTGGGGTTGTTGAGACCATCCCCAAAGGGATGCAAACCGTGCAAGTCCATGCCGAGTTGTTGTCGCACATCGGCTTTGGAATGCCCCCGAGACAAGCGCCGTTGACCCGAGGGCCCGGTCTGCACGATGTTTCGGACGGGGGTGAGCCAACTGCCGTGGCCTTCCTCCCGTACTTCCCAGCGGAAACGACGAGCTTCGCTCTCGCCTTCGGTCATCTCGGGTGTGAGGAAACTTGGCGGTTCACGCATGGCGGCCCACGCCCCGGTCCGGCGGACGTCGCTGAGCCATTCCGCCAGCGGAGCGCTTGGCCCACCGCCTTCCTCGGGAGTGGAATCGAGAACGACCACGGTCGGAGCTGCGTTCAACAGATGGCGAAGATGGTGACGTCCTCGACGAACCAGACGGTCTGCTTGGAACGTGCCCAACTGAACTTGAGCGCCTGCGTCCAACCAAGGGACAACGGGAGTCCGCATCCCCCATGCGTCAACATCAAGGCCTGCAAGAACGATCAGTTCGGCCTCGCAACCCAAGGCATCCTCAGGCGAAACGACGTGAACGTTGGCGGTTTTCGAAGCCAGATGATTCATCGACACCGATGAGCCGAGATGCTCCAGAACATCGACGAAGCCTTTGCCTTCCAACGGCATCTCAAGGCCGCATCGGGAAAGATGGGTCGTTACGGTTTGGAGCGAATCCAAGATGTTTTGCAAGGTTCCCAGACCGACATCGTGAGGCACGCGTCGTTGCGAGAAGACTTCGACGTCCATCACGCTGAGCAACCAACCAAGCCAGGACCTTCCGTCACCGGGGGAATCGGGGAGGGGCAAAGGAGCCCCTGAACTGCAGCCCTCGGGTTGGACCTTGAGCAGGTGGCGGTCTTCAGGGGCGAGCAAGGGGGCCCATGCACGCAGCAAGCACGCCAGCCACCACTGGGTCTCTTCGAGGGTTTGCCGTTTCAAATCGGGGCGTCGCTCGGCAAAGGAAGGACGGGCATTCGAGAGCACCCCCAACCAACGGGCGATCGCTCCTGGTCCCCCCAAGACGTGGAATTGACGAGCCAAGTCTTCCAATACCGACGGGTCGGGTCGGGGCCGCCAATCTTCGTGCACCGGATGCGTGAGATGGGGAAACATGTCATCAACCACCGGCAGCGTCGAGGAAAACCAAAGGCGCTGAAGGGAGGACAACGACCACGCGGACATGCCTTGAGCGAGCCGGGCGGTTTGCAGCAAGGCGTGGTGAAGAGGATGTTCGTCCAACGTTTTCGCACGCCCCCCCCAGCGAAGGCCGATGTCGGCCAGCGCCTTCGACCACGCATCGGTGCGCTCACGAGCGGAACCGTCGATGATGAGGACGGGTCCCTGACTTGTTGAGCAAAACGCCTGCACGAGGGTTTGGGTAGCCATCATCACGTCGTTTCGTTCGTCCACCGTGATGCGCGATACGACGGTTTCTCGCTCATCACTCACCGGCGTCCGCCAACCGTCTTCTGCGGGCGTCCACACTTCATGAGGTGGAAGCCATGACGGAAGACTTTCCTCGGTGCACGGAGGTTCGTCAACCAAGTAAGCCCCGTGATGGCCAAGGCGAAAAGATCCCGGGCACAAGAGTTGGTGAACCGGTTTGAACCTCGAAATGGCCAGCAAGAGGTCCTGCTCCACCTCGGTGTAGTCCGGGGCCGTGTTGAGCATCACAACACCGTCGATGCTGCTGAGGTGAAAGGGCATGATGCCGTCGTCCTTCGAGAGCGCCTCGACAACGCTCCGCAGCACCAGAACGGGCAAGGTCCCACCGACCTCGGCTTGGTGCTCGAGCACGAGGCGATGATAGGTGGCGGCTCCGGGGTCGTTGTCCCACTCAAAGGGCCAGCGGAGGTGCATCAACTCGGCATGCAAGCGTTGGAGCCGATGGGTCTTTGCCATCGTCCATGCCCCCACCCCTGGAACATGAAGGAAGGGAAACAGCCCTTCCTCGGCGGCCTTGATGCATCGGGCATGCAGTGCCAAACCGTTGCTTGCATCGTCGTCCAGTAGCACGGGGAGGCGCAAGTCGGTGTGCAGGAGGCGGACGAGCCGATTGAGCGTGAGGTGCAGGTTCGGCGAAACCTCTGCTCCGGCTTGATGCAGGCGCTCGAGGGTTTGTTGGCGATGAAGTTCGTTGGGATGAACGACGATCACGTTGAGCGAGGGCCGGCTCTGAAGAGCGTTTGACAACCAGGTCGGGGGGCCGCGCCCTGCCGGGACGTACTCCGAGGAAACGTGGTGTTGAGCGGACATCTTGCTGAGCCTCGCCCCCTCAACGGCTACGACGCTTCTTGAAGGTACGCGCCGCGATTCATCCAGCACGGGTGCCAACCCAAGAGAGGATTCAAATAGGGTCGGAAGGGATGATGTCTCCTCAGATTCACTCCCTTGTCCATCGCGCCCGTACGATGCGCAAANGGTTGTATTGGTGGCATATCTGGGGTTTTTACCGCAACAGTTATATAGGGTGTGCTACAAGAATACATCATGTTCCAACAAGAACCCACCTCCTGGGCGATTCAATCCGCAGGTTTATAAGGGTCCTAGGAACATATTACAGAGAGGTTGAGAAAAATGGAACTAAAATGTGAAGACTGTGGAAAGAAGCTGAACGTTGATTACGCGCGAGGAATGGGTGTTTGCTCAGACCAATGGTGCGCTGCAGAGTACCCCGTTATGGTGAACGATGCCGACACCAATGCATCTGCCGTTCATGGCGAACATGCCCAAAGCGGAGCGGTTGACGATGAAGGAAAAGCCGGGACCAAGATGAATCCGTTTGGAGATACCAAGGACTGGTCAGGAAAGCGCCTCGATGCGAAAGCCCGACGGAAGTTTCGTGCTTTGGCTTGGCAAGACCGCAACAGCCAGCGTGAAAGCGACCCCATGTGCCGCCAATTGAAAGCCACCATCCGCGAGATGTTTGGTAAGGACGTGGCTTTCGCTACTCGTCTTCTCGCAGAAGCCACCGCACGAAAGCTGACCCCTGACCAAGAGGCTGTGCGCAAGACCTTGTCAACAAGCGACCAGAAGCGCTTGGCCTGCCCCAAGACCTCCATCTGTCGAAAGAAGAAGGGTGTCAAAGGCAGCGGTGACAAGCAGAACCTTGAGATCATGGCCTTGGCCATCGCCTCCCTCTCTGCCCAATGGTTCAACACCGTGGCCATCAACGAAGTGGCCTTGCGAGAAAAGTATGGTATCTCCAAAGAACAGCTCATCAACGCCAAGAAAACCATCAGCAACCACTTCAAGGCACGCGTGAGCATGGGGTGGGCTATGCCTCCACAATCCATCCGTTTGGTGGCCAAGCGAGCCGATGCTTTGGACTGCGCCATTGAGAACATCGTTGATGCTTTCAACCAACGCCTTGCTGACGGCGACCTCGACAACGCAATGAACATCTTTTGGAACGTGTTGTCCGAGTTAAAGGAACCCTCCGTTGACGGTCCGGTCGCCAACGTCCCCATCAACATGGTCGCTGCATGCGTGTTCTACGGTGCGTTGAAGCAGCTCGGTTTGCACCGAGGAAACCTCAATCGCCTCGCTGGAGCCGTCGCACTTTCCGGTGCAGGCGTCAAAAGCCGTTTGGAGCACTTCCGCAACATGGTTGAAGCCGGTGCATTGCCTGGAGCCGAGGCCTTGTTCAGTTCGTCCGATGACGGGGCTGAAGAAAGTTCAGCCGCAGACGAAGAAGCCGCCGAGGATTGAGAGCAGAGGGGTCATATCCTTCAGCCGCAACGGCACAACATGCGCCAACTCGTGGCTGCCATTGGCCTCACGCTCCTGCTTGCTTGCCTGCCCGCTCCCTCCTCCGGACTTCCTGCTGCGCCCGTTGAAAACGGCGTCATCTTCGGCGGCCAATGGTCGCCTGCGGGAAACGCAACGGCACCGGTCACGCACAACTTCAGCGAAATGCCTGCCGTGGTTGAGGTGTTCACGGCAACCTGGTGCGAAAATTGCGTTGATGTCGAGCATGCCCTCGACGATGTGCAAGACGAAGGTTGGCTTCAGCAATACCACATTCACCGAGCCATCGGTGAAACTCAGGATCCTTTTGGCACCGAAGCGTTGGACATGCGTTGGCGAACCAAGTACCAGCCAAGCTCACCCCCCACCGTCGTGTTCAACGGAACGATGAAGAAAATCGGTTCGGTCGCCGATGACGGAACGCTTCAGAACGAGTTTACCAATTTGGCGAAGAAGGACCTCGGGCTTGGCGCAGGGTCGTCCACGTTTTCATGGACACCGCTTGACAACACTTCGGGGACCGTTACCTGGTTGCTCGACCTTGACGATGCTCATCTGGCCAACGCCACCCTGAACGTCTCGGTGTTTGTGGTTGAGAGCGCTGCCGATTTCGAGGAGGGAACCAACGGCCTCGGGACATACCCGCACATCCTCCGAAACATCCAGGTGCTCGGTCACGATCGCCAAGGAACGGGAACCGTGTCGCTGCCCACAACGTTTGACGGCGATGACCTTGAAGTTCACCTGCTGTACGAAATCATACCCGATGAACCCGAGCCCGTGGTTGAAGAAAACGGCCAGGATTGCTCAACGGATGGCGAGCAGGATTGTGAATCCGAGGATACGCCTGCCTTGTCCGTTCCCTTGACGTTGGTGGCGGCTTGTGCAGCCGTGCTGTTTACTCGAGGAAGACCCAATTTTGACCGTCGTCAGGTGCGACCCATTGATGCTGGCGTGGCTGATCGGTGAGGTCAACTTCCAACTCCCATCGTAGCGGCTCCATTTCGGCGGGCGCTGCACCGACGTCGCAGTAATTCCACCAGCGGGGGGGGGCGCCGCGGACCCCTTGCCGGTCTTGGGCGTCCCTGAGCACGTCGGTCAACTCAAGACGAGCATGCGGACGAGGGTGGTCGCGTCGAACATACGTGATTTGGCGGTCTTCGTCCGTGTTTCGAGCATACCCCAAGATTCGAGCAATTCGGCTCATGGTGGTCCGTTCAAGACCGTTTCGTAGCGTGACGGTCAGGTGGGCGTGTTCAAAGGTCAGGGCATCGCCGTCACGGCGTGAATAGCGTACCTCGCTGCCAATGGGTTGGAGGCTCATCACCTCCCACACTCTGGCGAACACTTCGCACCAACGACGTTCCCCGTCCCGAATATCGCCCACTTCGTGGACGTCATCGGGTCGGCGGTGGCCGATATGGCGGTGATGGCGACGAAGCATGCGCTGGAAATGGCCAAACGGTCCACCTCGTTCGTCCCCTTGATAGGCATTCATCGGCTCGAATGGGTCGACGGTGGTTCGCCACTCGGCCACGACTTCGTCGTACGGGAGGGAGAGGTCCGTTTCGAAACGGCGGTGAAAGGTTTGAACCCAACGTTGGGAAGCACGCCGTGCCCCACGGCGGCGTTGACGCCGGTGGTGATGAAAGAGCTGGAGTCCAGCCAAACCTTCCCCGTTCTCGTCCTCTTCCTCGTCAACAAAACGGCGAGGAGTATCCGTATACCATGCTCGGGAGCCGGGAATCTCACGACGGAGCACTTGGAGGGCGTTTTGATCCAGGGTGTCTAGCCAGGCATTTTCAACGTTGTTGGGCGGGAAACCAAACGGAGGCGAATGAACGATGATATCGGAGAGGCTCGGAATCTCCAGAGAAGCGTTGACATCGTCGGCCAACGAGAGCAGCACCGAACCCATCGTGTCGCCGAGGGGCAGGCGATTGTTGTGCGAGCCGCTGTGAATGCAGATGGATTGACGTGAATGACGTTCAAGTCCAAACAGGTAGTCAATTTTGTAGGGCGCACCGTGTTGTCCGTTTCCGACTCGGACTTCGTACGCATGGCCCAGTTTACCAAAAACAAGCGCCTTTGCGTGCTGGACGAAAACTTTGCCGACCAATCCGTTCATGATTTGGTGGCAGAACTCAAGCGATTTCACCAACGGTGCACTCGGTTCTGATGCGGCCGTGTATGGCACGGACCAGTTGTGTTGCAAGCCGAGCAACAATTTGCCCGCTTTGGAATTCAACGGCGAGTGAGTCATCGAAATCGCCAGCGCCCACGCCTCGGGACGCAAGGGCACGTTCACCAGCCGCAGGTTGCCGGCCTTCGTGCGAACGCGGAACTTCAACTTCCCTCCGCTTGTCAAAAACGCCGCTTTCAGTGTCCGAGGATGGTCATGTGTTGGTTCCAACGAAAGCCAGGAACGCATCCAAGGCACATCGTACCGTTCGAACAGCCCAGGTGGATGATTGGAAAGAGCGTTTTGAAACGTGGCGTGCAAATCCGCAGGTTGACGACGAAGCAGGCGTTGCTTGATGTCGTGCGCCCACGCCATCATCGGGACGGTTTCACGCGACGGTATCTCGTGAGTGCGATCCAGTTGAAGGCGATTGATCAGCCAAATGAGCATGCTGGCAAGAGGGCGATAGTGCCCCCGAATGTTCTGGACCCCCCTTACGTTGGGAAGACGAAACATGCGCACGTCGCCTTCGTCGAAAAGATGGTTGAAGGCTGGAGTGCACGTGGCAAGGCCCAAAATCAAGGACGAGAAATTCCACCCGCATCGGGCTTGTTCATCGGCGAGCATCGGAAAGAGGATTTCGAGACTCAATGACGGCAAGCGCACATCGTCCAAAAACCAGCAATCCCGCATATAACGAAGCGTCGTTCCGTCATGAAATCGGACGCCGTTCTGAAGCCAACGAGATTCTTCGCCCGTCATCATACGCCCTGCTTGAATGCCGTCTGCAAGGTTTTCAAACGCCATTGGCGAACAGGGGAGAGAAACGACAGGGTCAATGGAGCCGTCCAAACGCGCCCACTGGACGAGATCTTGGGCGGCTGGCGAGGAGAACAAACGGTCCCAACGCTGGCGGGTTGGAAGGCTCGGACCACCAAATTGAGCGATGGCCTCCTCGTGTTCGTGCGGCGACAAGAACACCTCCCAGCCCTTCTTGGGTTGAAAGTTGGTAATCGATTCGCACCACTCACATACGGTGGTGGTTTCTTCCGAAGCAGGGTTGTGTTTGCAGCCGAGGTCGCGAACTGAGGCCGACATACGGATGTCATTCGCTGAGCATTTATGAAGTATCAACGGGCCATTGCGAGGTACAAACCGAGAGAAGCCTCGTCACGTCTTCGTCCGTAATGTGGAGGTGGACGACAAATCGAACCCGGTGTGCTCCCGTGTCCAAGACATCGATCCCGTGAGATGCGAGGGTCTGCACGATGTCCTTTGCAGGGGAGCGGCAGTCGACGTACACCATGTTGGTCTGAACGGTCGCCATGTCAACCGTGAACTCGGGCAAGCGGTTCAATTCCTCGGCAAGGGTTCGCGCCCGGGCGTGGTCTTCGGCCAGTCGCTCGACGTGATGGTCCAGAGCGTGGCCGCATGCAGCAGCGAGGAGGCCCGCCTGACGCCATCCCCCTCCGAACATTTTTCGCCATCGATGAGCGTTTTCAATGAAACGCCGGCTTCCGACCAGGACCGAGCCAACGGGAGCCCCAAGGCCTTTGGAAAAACAAATCGAAACCGAATCGTAGCCAGCACACATCCGAGCAACACCGACGCCGGTTGCCGTCGCAGCGTTGAAGATTCGAGCCCCATCAAGGTGCGTCGCACACCCCATCTCCCGAGCGACAGAAGCAATGTCGTCCAAGGTGCTGAGGTCGTAGCACGTTCCGCCACCGAGGTTGGACGTGTTTTCCACGCACACGAGGCTTCCGTTGGGGTAATGACTGCCCGAACCGTCCGCTTTCCGCACGGCGCTACGGACTTGTTCGGCCGTCATCAATCCCTTTTCGCCATCGACCAGCGCCACAGATGCTCCACACAACGCAGCGTACCCTCCACCTTCGTAGCGATAGATGTGGGCCGTCTTGTCGCACACGATTTCGTCGCCCGGAACTGTATGGGTCCGAAGGGCAACGGCGTTGGCCATGGTTCCGGAAGCGACGAACAGCCCCGCTTCTTTTCCGAACATCGTGGCGACCCGTTCTTGCAAGGCGATCACCGTCGGATCATCGCCCAAAACATCGTCGCCAACGGGCGCTGAAGCCATCGTTTTCCGCATGGCTGTCGTCGGTTGTGTGACCGTGTCGGAACGGAAATCAACACGGGTTGAGGGGTGTTCGCGCATGCAGGAGCCTCGTGACTCTCCTTCATGAAAGCCGTGTCAAAGCAATTTCAAATCACCGGTGATGGAATCCAACACCTCGGCATCGAAGGGGCCCAAGGCCAAGACGGTTGACGACCCCTTCGGAATTTGGGTATGCCCGGCGTCGTTGATGAGGCGCGCCGGTACCCCTCTTACCGAGGCGACTTCCATCAGGGCTCGAAAGTGCGTTTCATCGGGAACCTTGACGCAGATCTTCTTTTGGCCGGCGGCAAGCCAAGCCTCGACATGTCCAGGGTGGCTTGCACCGGCCCGCAGGAAGGCTTCCACCGAAGCGTGACCCACCTGCGCAGCGATCTTCCCTTTGCCCATTTTGAGGCCTTGATTCACAACGCAAACGAGTTTGACATCGGTGCCCACCGGGTCGAGAACGGGTTTTGGCGCCGTGATGCGGTGCAAAAAGGAGCGAAGACCCATGGTGCACCCTCACAACGTTTCCAAGTGACCCAACAACGCGTCCATGCTTCGTCGGGGGCCCAGCATGCCCAAGACCGTCACCGTGCCGGCCGGTACTTCGGTGTGGCCTGCGTCACGAACCACCGAAGCATAGCAACCCTCGGGAACACGGGCGGCCAGTTCGTGAAGAGCGGTTTCGTTCTCGACGCCCAAGACGATCTTTCGGGCACCTCCAGCCCGCCACCGTTCCAACAGACGGGACCGTCGTGCTCGCTGAACGACATCGACAGCTGCATGAGCGCATTGGGCGGCGGTTTTTCCGATGCTCAAACCAAGGTCAAGACGGACGATCAGCGCCATGCTGGGAGCATCACCCATGGACGACATGAACATCACCCACGTGTTGAACATCGTCCGAAACGGTCGTCAACCCACGGAAGAAGCCGTGAAGGAACGGACCAAACCAAACGGCGAAGACGAGGTTCCCCAAAGCATGGACGGCGTCGTACGGCAACCCGTGAAGGAGGAGAAGGGCAAAGCCCGTTGCGGAAACGCTGCCGTCGATGAGCGAGAGAGTGGAAATGAATCCGAAGAGGAAGGCCGAGATGGCGGCGAGGCTGCACAGGCGTTTCACATCGAGAACGTCCGCATCAGCGGAGAGGAAGCGTGACCCAAGGACAGCGACGCTCGCCCAACCCGCTGCTTGGAAGAGCGTCCACCAACCGTCGCCGATCAGCATGTTTGACAACAACGCCACGAGAACGGCGAACGCTGCACCGCGCCGTGCACCGAAGTGAGCACCCACCAAAAGGGCGGCCACCGTCACCGGTTGCACGTTGGGAAGCGGTTGCATCATGACGCGAAGCGCAGCCACGGAAACGACGAGGGTGGCCAGGGCGGCAACGGCGAGTCGATGACTTCGACGGCCAGAAAACAGGAAAACAAAGGCTGCTCCCACCATGAGCGTGTTCAGAAGCGCATGGGCAAGCGGTGTGAGTTCAGGCCCGTGCACACCCATGGCTTGGAACATGTACCCTGCGAAGAGGAGCGCCCCCTTGAGGCTTACCTCCCTCAAACAAGACGCCAGACCAAAACTTCGTCGCTTTTCATCGGGGCATCGTCAACGGCCAAGGTTCCACGCTCACCGTTCTGGGTGTATTCCCAACCCGAAGCCGACGTACCGTTGATGGAGACGAGATAGGTTCCGATGGCGGTTTCATCCAACCTCAAGGAGAGCCCCAACTCGTCGGCAGCCGCTTGGGTGGCCTCAAGCACCGTGCCGTGTCCAACCAATCCTCCCACCACGAGGCTTTCTTCTGGGAACGAGAAGACAACGACTTGTGTCCCGAGCCAAGCATCCGGCCAGGACGGGTCCCATGCATCGGCCTGCGTCGTTTCAGGAGCAGACCCCCAGCGTTCGGACCACGATGCCCCCAAAGCAGGAAGCATGGCGACCGAGAGAACGAGAAACGTCAACGAAAGGCAACGCCATGCCCACAAAAGTTCGCCTCTCGAAGCCAAGATGGCGATGCCCGTGAAAGCCAAGAGCAGGCCGAGGGCAGGAAGGGTCACGCTGTCGCCGTCTTCAGCTGCCTCGTCTACGGGCAGTTCGTCATCAAGAGCGAGAAGAATACCCGCATCGTTGCCCAAATAGAGGCGTCCGTTGAACGCTGCTGGAGCGGATGTTCCGTACCCGTCGAAACTGGTGTTCACGGGGGATTCCACCGCGAGCGTTCCCCCTTCGTTGATGCGCACCGTCATCCAACCCTGACCGGGGGCGTTGACCGGTGCGTGGAACACCGCTGAAGCGGTCCAAGCCATTTCACCGTTCACAGGGCCCGATAGGGACGATACAATCGCACACTGAGGATCGCATTTCACCGAAGTGACACCGCTGCTATCGGCGAAGACGCCGCCACTATCCGTTGGGAGCGGGAGGGCTGGCGATGGGCCCAAGTTGGCGACCTCCTCCAAGTCCCCGCTGGTGCTGTTGTAGGCCAGCAGCACCGAGGCATCGGGAGTTTGAGCGTGAAGGAGGAAGCGATCACCGACCACGACAGGCGCATGACGCAAAGCCCCCACCAAGCTCGTGACGTGCGTTGCCGTGCCGTTGCGACCCACGGACCAAAGGCGACCGGATTCGTCACCAATCCAAAAGCCGTCATCCTTAACGGAAACACCGTTTCGCCAACCCAAACCCGTTTGCGTCTCAAAATCGACCGAACCGTCCGCTAAACAATACCGGCCAACCCCTTGTCGGAGAGGTACGACAATGTGGTCGCCGTCCAACGCCGGCGATCCGGTGATGCCCCAGACGTCCACCGGGGTCTCAACCGACCAAACCAGACGCCCCGAGGAGCGCTCCCTCGCTTCAAAAGTCCCGTCCGTCCACCCGACCAGCAAGAGGTCGATCCAGCTACCGCACGCCCCCTCCCCCGAGGGGACAAGCAGGAGCGGAGTCATGTCGTGTTGGGTGGCGTTGGGGTTGCTGTACCGCCATTCAACCTCCCCCGTGTGACGTACGGCAAGCACCTCTGGACGCTCCTCGCCCGTCCAAAAACCGGAGGTCCTCACGTAGACCCGGTCGTCATCAACAACCGGAGCGGTCGTGATGTATCCCGGGCCGACATCCAAGGTCCAAGCCGGAGAAGCGGTTTGAGCGACGGGCAACAAAAGCAGCAGACAAAAAATCGTGAGGGCCAACGAGGCGACCCGCATGATGTGCTCACTCCATCGCTGCTTGGATAGCAGCCCTCAACAAGGCGCTGACCTCTTTGCCGTCGGCACCACCGGCTACCTGCATCACCACGCCCATCAAAGGCCCCATGGCGCCCATGCCACGTTCTTTGACGAAGTCAAGCCGTTCAGCGACGATGGCGTTGATGACCTCGGCCAAACCACCGATGTCGGCAGGCGCCAAGTCATGGGTTTCGCAATAAGCGGACAAGGTGGCGAGGGATGGCGCCTGGCCGCTATGATGTTCAACGACCCGGTCGATGTGGTCCCGTGCAAGGTGGCCGTCTTCTTTGAGACGCAGAATGTTGGCGAGCAAGGTAGGCGGCTCTTCATCGTGGGTCAACAGCAGCGCTGCCCACGCCTTGGCAGGCAGCGCCGCGGCGTGCTCGCAGAACGCATCGTCCAATTCGCGGGCGAGCAACTGCTCGGCTTGATCTGCAGAGATAGCAAAGGTTCCAAGTCGCGTCGCTCGCTCATCGTCCGACATCGGCAGGGATTCGAGGACGCGTTCCCATTGCGTTGCACCGAGGCTCTGCGGCGGGACGTCGGTTTCTGGGTACATTCGAGAGCGTCCGGGCAAAGGACGCATCGGCGAGGTGGTGCCGTCTTCGGGGGCACCTTTCTTCACGACCACGTTTCGAACTTCCTGCGGGATGCGATGCCAAGCGAGGCGGGCGCGTGCCAAGACGGCTTCAAGCGCAAGATGGGCCTGCCAGGCGGGGGCGCAACACAGCACGAAACCGTCATCAGAACCGAGGTTGAGGCTTGACCGGAGGCGGTTGACTTCGCCCTCCTCAATTCCGTAGGCGGGGAGTTCATCGGCATGGAAGATGCCTTTGACACCGGCGAGTTTGGCGGCCCCGGCCAGTTCTCGGCCGAGTCGGGGCATCTGCGCGCCCTCGTTGTCGAGGGTCTTCGTACCGAGTTTCCCCAAGAGACCGGGCAACGGCAAGGCCATCATCACCGCTCCTTTTGCAAGAGCATCACGAACCATGCCCGAATCGGTGTCTTCGAAGATGTCGGAAACGTCGTGGAGGTCGAGAGGTATCCGTTCGCTCACCTTGCTCGCCACCTCCGCTTCCAAGGCCTCCTCGTCGTCGTCTCGATTGGAGGGGAGCGGGGGCAGGTCAAGCGAGGCTCGCAGTTCGTTGGCCAGGCGGTAAAAATGCAGTTGACGCCCCATTTCCAAGCGGACAATGCGCGGTATCCAACCCAAGTCTTGACACCCTTTGATCTCCACTCGGTCGCCCGCAGCGATGGAGACGTTGAGGTCCTGTCGAATGCTGCCAAGACCGCGGCGAACGCAACGGGTTTGCCGAAGCACGCGACCCAAGGCTTTGGCCGTGGTTTTGGCATGGTCGGGAGAGACGATGTCGGGCGAAGTAGCGATTTCAATCAGCGGAAGGCCGAGCCGGTCGAGATTGTAGAGCACTTGTTGTCCGTTTGAGAGGTCGATCGTGTCCAATTTACGAGCGCTGTCTTCCTCGAGACAGACCACATCGATGCCGACATCGCCCTCTTCGGTGGCCAGAACGCCGTCGGTGGCGATCAGCGAGGTCCGCTGAAACCCGCTGGTGTTCGAACCGTCGACAACGGTCTTTCGCATGGTCTGAATCAGAGAGACCGGTTGAGCCTTCAACAGAGCGGACACGGTGAGGGAAATTTGTACAGCGTCCTCATCCAGAGCAAGCGGAGGTGCTTCGTCCAGTTCGATAAGGCCGGCGTTGGGCGATTGGGCGTACACAAAACTGCGGTTGCGCTTGGATTCAAACCTCGCAGCGACATCGATGGCTCCTCCTTCACCCCGGGAGGCTCGTAGGCGCCGTTCGTACCGGGGCCAATCCTCGGGAAGGGTGTCAACGGTGATGTCGTAGAGTTCGCCGCTTTGACGCGAGTGGAGTTTACCCGTTGCGAGTTGCTGATGCACCTCAATGCCGCACATGAACCCCAATTCGGATGGAATCAGGCTTTCCGGCCGCTGAACATCGCCTTTGGGTTCATCGGCCATGGGACGGGGACGGGCTCACCCTTCATGAGCACCTCGCTTCGCTGAGGATTAAACCACTTGAAGCGTCTCGTAACCACCCGGACGCATCATGCGGCCGTCGCGACACAGTTTGTCAATGATGTCCTCCGCTTTTGCCCGAGGAATGTCGCGTCGTTCAGCCTCGTTGAGCACCGCCAATAAGTCGGCATGGTTTCCGCTCTCGTTTTGAAGCTGGGACACCGTGTCGAGGATGAATTTCTCTTGGTTGCGTACCGTCCCTTTCTTCCCGGATTCAATGGTCGTCAAATCGAAGTTTTCGCCCATCAACTCGTGACGCCAGGTCTCGGTCAAACGGATAGCACGGTCGGCATCCGCCACCGTGGCGATGTCGGTCAAGCGAATCCGTGCACTCGCTTCTGCAAGCCGAGACAGCGCCTCCAATGACCGGGCCGTGATGGCGACGCTGTCTTGCGATTCTCCGCCTTTCTTTCGAGTCGAAACGTAATAGGTCACGATTTTTTCCCGGGCCTCATCGTTGAGTTTTGGATGGAAATTCCGCTTTGAGAAGGCCACGTACTTTCGAAGGACATCGCGCGAAAGATGCGTGTATTTCCCGTCCTTGTTGGTGGTGGATTTCTTGGCGGCTGAGGCGCGTGACGGGTCGGGAATGGTGCCTTCGTTGACCAACAATTCGCTGCTTCCTTCAACTCGGGTTTTGATGATGTGCTGTGCGATTTTTTCGTCGCTGGATTCGTCGGGCGTGTCCGTGAGCAGCCAGATGATGTCAAAACGGGAGATAAGCGGCGGGGCGAGATTGATTTGTCCCGTGAACGGAACGTCGCTGACCGGCTGGAACCGTCCGCTGGTGGGGTTTGCAGCGGCAAGAACAGCGCATCGCGTTCGCAAACTTGCATTGATTCCCGCTTTTGATATGGAGATGGTTTGCTGTTCCATCGCTTCGTGCATGCTCGACCGGTCGGCATTGTTCATTTTGTCAAACTCGTCAATCGCCGCCAAGCCGAGGTCTGCAAGCACCAAAGCACCCGCTTCAAGCGTCCACCGACCGTCAGCGGCGGCGTCTTGAACCGCGGCTGCGGTCAAACCCGCTGCGGAAGCCGATTTCCCCGAGGCGAAGCGGCCGCGAGGGGAAATGGTGGACATGTAGTGCAGCAGTTGGGATTTTGCGACACCTGGGTCGCCCATGAGCAGGATGTGAATGTCGCCTCGGTTTCGGGTGCCGTCTTCGTTGACTTGGGCCTCACCGCCGAAGAGTTGCAACATCAAGGATTCCTTTACTCGCTCCATTCCAAAAATCGAAGGGGCGATGCTGCGGATGAGCACGTCGTAGACTTCGGGGTCTCGAGCGATGGTTTTGATCTCCGTCTCCTCTTCCTCGGTGATGACGATCTCTTCGAGGGGAATGTTTTGCCGCTCAAGCGAGTGGATGCGGAGGAAGATATCGAACACCGGCGTGTCTTTTCCACCCTTGCGCTGGGAGCGAATGAAGAGGACGCCGTTGGCTTTGACCCGGTCGCCGGGGTTCAAGCGCCCGGCCAAGTCCTGTTCGGCGATGCAAACGATGCGCTCCGGCTGAATACCTCCTTTCATTTGCTCGGGAAGTTCTTGAAGTTCGATGAACTGTGAATTGATGAGGTGCGAAGATTGCTGCTGAAGAAGGAAGCGGGTCTGCCGCTTCGGGCGGCCGCATCCGCCTTCGATCTGCGAGCACTCGAGAGGCTCGATGAGTTCCTGCTCGTTGGGTTGTTTGATATCCATCACGTGACCGCACGCCACGCACTCGAACACGGCCGTGTAAAGGCGAGGGCGTACACCGGAGATTTTCGTCGTCACGGCGTCGATGGCGATGAGACGATCAATGTCGCCGGCTCGGAGTTGGGAAACCGTTCGGACTTGGTCGGGAGGAAGGTGAACAATTCGTACGAAAGGAAGGATGTTGCCTGCGCCGATATCAAGCATGAATTGTTGAAGCGCATCGTTGGCCGCATCGAAGTGCAAATCGGGCTTGGCGAGGATGTCTTGGGCGAACTCGTGGTCATAACCCTCCACTTCCCGATAGGAGACATCAAGCGATTCCGTGTCGGGCCACAACTTTGACAGGTTGTGAATGGCTTCGGAGTATTTGTCCTGCAGCAGCGAAGTCCATCTCGCTGGAAGGTCAAATTCCTGAATCGCTGCCATGATGAGAACCGCCGGGCGTTGAACAACATCGGCGACGCCATTTAATGCTTCTTGGCCTCAAGGTGGACCCCTTGGTTTCCACTGGAGAACATTGGGTGCTCAAGGCTCGCCTACCAGCGAAAACCGATGACGAGTGGAACCTCGCCAAACGGAAGAATCCTTGTAGTGTCGACCGCTGGTAACAGCATGAAAGTGACCTTTGCGCACGGCCTTTGGAGCGGCCCTAACAGCAGCAAAGCTGCGTGGATGCGAGACCAAGGCTGGGAGGTGGTGGCCATCGATATGCGGAAGTTTGGCTGGGACCAAGCAAGTCAGACGAAGGCAGTCTTGGAAACCATCGACAACGAAGGGCCGTTTGACCTGCTCATTGGCTCCTCCTTTGGTGGGTTGGCGACCGCAAACGCGGCTGCTCAACGCCCTGACCTCGACCTCCGCCTCCTCTTGCTCGCCCCAGCATTTGGTTATCCAGAACTCGTCTCGGCAACGCTTGGAAAGGCCGGGATGCTGGCGTGGGAGACCAACGGGACGCATGCTTTTCACCCGCCGGGTTGGGACCAGGAAATTGTTCTTCCATGGTCGTTTGTCGAAGCCAGTCGTCCGCTGGCATGGCCGGATTTACCGCACCCGACCGTGATTTTGCACGGCACGGAGGACGACGTGGTCCCCCTCGAAAACAGCCTGCTCGCTGCAGCAAAGAACCCGGGCGTTCACGTTGAAGAAGTGGTCGATGGGCACCGCCTTCACGGCAGCCTGCCCCGCCTCTTGCCGCTATCGGACCGCTTACGAAACGCGTCCTGAGCGAGCGGTTTCTTCATGAGACGGCTTGACGTGGCCGTCTCCATGAGCAAGTCGATGGACTACGCCAGCGCGGGGGTTGACATCGATCTGGAAGGCTCAGCCGTCGCCTCGCTCATTGGGGCACTGTCCTCCAGCGTTCGGCGTCCAGGCACACCCGGCGCCCCCGTGGATTTGCCCGGTGGCTTTGGCGGTCTCATCGAGTTCGGCGACAACTTGCTCGCCCTCGCAACCGACGGTGTTGGGAGCAAATTGCAGATCGCCACCTCGCTGAAACAATGGAGCGGCGTTGGCATCGACTGCATGGCGATGAACGTTAACGACCTGTTGTGCGTGGGTGCCGAACCCATCGCCTTCGTTGATTACGTGGCCGTTCCAAAACCCGATCCCGCCGTGCACGCTGCCCTCGGTGCCTCCCTCGCCGAAGCCTGCCGTCGGGCTCGTGTTACGCTCGCAGGAGGAGAAACGGCGTCGTTGCCCGGCATCGTCACGGAACTCGATCTCTCCGGCACCGCCCTCGGCTGGTTGCCCAAAGGAGAAGCCATCACGGGCGAACACCTCGCTGAAGGGGACGTGCTCATCGGCCTGCCGTCATCGGGTATCCATTCCAACGGCTATTCCTTGGTTCGGCGAATCGTTGAACACTCGGGAAGCGATTACACCAAACCGGCGCCCTTTGATGTCGACCATCCCAACCGAGAACTCGCCCGGTGGCAGGACGGCGAGGCGACCTTGGGGGAAGTGGTGCTGAACCCGACGCGCATCTATTGCGACCCGGTGGTGGATTTGCTTGAAGCAGCCCGCGGCGACGCTCCCTTCACCATCGCCTCCATTCACGGCATCTGCCACATCACCGGCGGAGGACTTTCGAACCTGCTCCGACTCCACCCCTCGCTGGGTTGGAACATTCACTCGCCGTTGCCGGTCTTGCCGGAATTCGTCTGGCTGCAGCATGCCGGCGGTGTCGAAGACCGAGAGATGTACCGCACCTTCAACATGGGAATGGGTATGGTGCTCGCTGTGGCAGCCAAGGACGCAGATGACGTGTTGGCTTGGCTTCAAGAGCGCATGACCGGGGTGGCCATCGTTGGTCATGTCACCGATGAGGGCCACTGCGTCAAGCATGCGCTCGAAGGCGTTGAATTCACGCACTACTGAGGCCAACGGCATCGGTGCGGTCATGAGGGAGAGGCTCTTCGTCGCTTCGTGGACGAGGCGGAGACCGGCGAAACCGTCCCCGGCCATTTGTGGCTGGAGGGCAAGACCTTGGTCCATTTACGGCACGATCAAGAGCGCCCAACGCACATGCCCAGAGGCCCTGCAAAACGAACCGGTCCCGGCTTCCTCAATCCGGCCATGGCGCCCGCCCGAACCCGTTCGGTTCTGCTGATGGCGGATGCGCTTGAGCACGGTTGGCTCACCAAAGCGGACCAACCGCTGCGCGCCCTCGATGCTTTGTGCGCAACGGGGGTGCGTGTTCGACGTTGGCGAAACGAAATCCCAGAGGTGCATCAGAATCGGTTGCGCATCACGGCCAACGACCTCGACACCTTCGCCTTGAATTGGTTAAAGCGGTCCCACAACGCCTACCCTCCAGCGGTATCGGTCGACCACGACCCCGAGGACGACCGATACCAACGACCGGCCATGGGAGAGATGAACAACGGCATCTACACGATGCAAAACGACGCCCGAGTGACGCTGCTTGAAGCCGGGTATCAATGGGTGGATTTGGACCCCTTTGGTTCGCCCGTGAACTTCCTTGATGCGGCCGTTCAAGGCCTTGCTCGCATCGGCTTTTTGGAAGTCACGGCCACCGACACGGCCGCCTTGACGGGGTCCAGTCAAGGCTCCCAATTTCGCCGGTACGGAGCCAAGGGCATCGTTGACAGTTACGCTCACGACGATGCGGTTCGTGTCTTGCTCGGTTTGGTGGCCACCACCGCCGCCCGTCATGACCGTGTGGTCGAACCCGTTCTCGCGCTGTTCGATGGGCATCATGTCCGCATCAGCGTGAAGGTTCGAAGAAGCCGAGAAGGGGCCTCGCGTGTGCTCGAAAACATGGGGTGGCGAATCCGAGAGGACAACGGAACCTACCGATTTGTGCAGCACCCTACGCCGGAAGAGGTTGAGCGGGGGAGCGGCCCCCTTTGGGTCGGCCCCCTGTGGGATGCTGACATTGCTGGCAGAATAACCGAAGAGCGTGCACTGTCCGTGTGCGCCCCTACTGTTGAGGAGGTGGCAAAGGGGGTTGAAATGGGTCTTGAATGGAGTGAACAAGACAGCGAATATGCCTCGAGAGAATTGCGGCGAAGTGTACGCTACATCGCTGATGCAGCCGATTTGATGAGCCGCGACCACACGCTGTACCACATGGACGACCTTCCAAACATGGCTGGAACCGGACGGGCACCGAAGATGGAAGTCTTGTTTGAGGCAATCAGAGAAGCCGGCTCCGCCGCCGCTCGCCTCCCTGACATCGACCCCTTCTTGGTGACCGACGCACCGCACGACGTCGTAATGCAATGTGTGCGCGAGCGGATTTAACGTTGACCAGTCAGCGAAGCCACATCGAAAGCGAAGCCGACTTGTTCTTCGGACCATGACCAGAGTTGTTTCGCATCCTCTTCGTTGGTCGCCCGTGAACTCATCTTCGCTCTTCCGGTCCAACCCCACGCTTCAAGCGGGCCCACCGGGCCCCAATAGGGATGGAGGAGGGCTTCGGGTTCAGTCGCAGCGTACAGGGTGGGGGCTGCACCACGCTGTGGCGAAAGCGCCACGTTGTTGAGAAGACGCCACATCAAGGAGTGGCGTTGAAGCGAGGTGTTGGCATAACCGGGATGGCTGCAAAGAGAGACAATTCGGGACCCTGCTGCTTTCAATCGACGGTCCAATTCCAAGCCGAACATCAAGTTCGCTAATTTGCTACGACCGTACTGCCCCCACTTGTCATAGCGTTTTCCTTCCCCGTGCATGTTCTTGAGATCCAGACGGCCCATGGTGTGAGCAATGCTTGAAACCGTTACGATTCGTGGTGCGTCTGCCTTTTCCAAATGAGACAAGAGATGGGCGGTGAACGCAAAATGTCCCAAGTGATTGGTACCGACCTGCAACTCAAACCCGTCCGCTGTGGTGCCTTTTGGTGGAATCATCACCCCCGCATTGTTGATGAGGATGTCCAGGTGAGGGGTACTCGCGATGAAGGCAGCGGCTGCTTGTTTTACCGAGTTCAAATCAGCAAGATTCAGGTCCAAAGTGCGAACGTTGGCCTCAGGGTATCGATTCATTATACGTGATGCCGCATCAGTGGCTTTGGTTTGGTTGCGGCAGGCAAGAACGACTTCAGCCCCTTTTCCAGCGAATTCCTTGGCCATCTCAAACCCGATGCCGGAGTTGGAACCGGTGATGAGAACGACCTTGCCGTGTTGAGCTCCGGTGTCAGAAAGGCGCCATTTGAAGCCTATTTTCTTCCCCATGGATACGCCTGTTCACCAACCTATGAAAGGGTGCCTTTAACCAAACGAGGGGTCAATGTCGGTGACGTTCTCGTCTTCGGGGGCCGGGAGCATTTGCGCAGCGTTCTCAATGATATCTCGCACGCTGTCCTCAATGGAACGAGCGTTCTCCAAAAGTTCGGTCAACGGAATCTCGAGGCCGGTCAAATCGCTCACCGCTTCAACCGCCAAGGCGGCAGCACGGGCATCGGGATACATTGGACTCGCCTCAGAGAGAAGCGCGGTGATGTCAATGCCGAGCCGGTCGCCTTCGCCGAGCAAGAACCCCGTAATGCCCGCAACAATACCTTGCTGAATGGGTTCGATGTCAAGGCCTTTCAAACGTTCTCGTGCAACGGGAATTGACCCCACACCAAACAGTTCCCCGTTGCTCAATTCCTTTTCGGGACGCGTCAAGCCGTCGATGATGATCAGCCGGTCAAATCCGCCCTTGGTGAACCATTCAAGCACCGTTGAGGCGAACATGATGTCGGTTTCGTTCCCAAACTGTATCTCGGAAGTAAACACACCAACGCCTTCGCCCTGGTAGACGCGGACGGGGTGTTTGGGTACCTCGTTGTGAATGAGGGCCACGGCGGGGAAATCCTTGTGCATCACCGTGCCGAGTTGATTCAAACCCAACGTTTTGATGATGTGGGACGTGGCGATAACGCCCACCATGCCGGCCGTGGTAAAGCCGCAAATGGCCACGCCCCCGGTTCGGGGGTCAGCGTCTTGGTGCAAGACCAAAGCGTAGGCTTGCAGGTTCGCATCCATTTCAGTCCCTCCAGTAGGACGCCAACCGCTGACCCGTGAAAAGGCTCACGGCGCAATCATTCTTCCCAAACCGCCCAGTCGTCCCAGCCTTCTTCGCGGTACCACCAAACGCCGTCTTCATCCTCCCACCACTCCGTACCGTTTTCATCGACGGTGATGCCGTCGTCTTCGGTTTCTTCGTGTCCTTCTTCCACCTCATCGTGTTCGGTTTCGGAGGAGAGGGCGTCTTCGGCGGTCGCACCAAATTCAAACGCATCCGCACGGCTTCCGAGGCTTGGAGAACTGGAAAGTCCCTCTGGCGCAGCTTCGTGAAGGTCCTTGCCTTCTTCTTTCAACTCTTCAAGGGATTTTGACGATGAAAGGCCAACAACGGGGGTGCTCTCGGCTCGGCTGGCGGGTTCTTCTTCCATCGCCATGCCGTAGTAGTCTTCATCGTCCTCGTCGTCGAACAAATCATCCCGGTTGCTTCGCATGTACAACACGCCACCGACGACGGCCAAAACGGCAATGAAAACGCCCAAGCCAACCACGACCGGAGTCATCGCGCTCGAGGCTTCGTCTTGAGGTGGATTGAGGTCATTCCCGTCCACCGTCGGCATCTCACCGAGCGTCCATACAATTTCTCCCGGCGTGGATGCCACCGGTTCTGTCATGGTGTCACAAGCGTTGTCGCCGAAGTCAAGACAGGAGAGATAGACGATGTAGCCTTCACCCTGCAGACCCGGGAACATGCCTTCTGTTGGGCCGTTCCGGACCAATGAGAACGTAAGGTCAACTGTACCGTTGGCCTCTGCGGTGAGCGATGGCGTATTGCCATCTGCTTCGTTGTGCACCAGCTCAATAGCGGGTGGCGTGCCCGGAATGACCTTCCATGCAAGTGTAACCATCACGTCGAAGGGGTTCGGATTTGAAACCGTACACGTGATGAGAACATCCGTAGCGTTGCTGTCCCATTCATAGGTAGCCGTTCCGCATTCAACGGTAGCGGGGAGCGTGACGTCGGGGAAGGGCGGCTCGTTCGTGGTGTTGGTCTCGTTCGTGGTGTTGGTCGTGTTCCCTTCAACAAACGGTGCAGCCTCAAAGGCATAGGCGACCTGCATGCCATCGATGTGGTAATCGGGTGATTCGCTATCAAAGAAAAGGGTCAGCGTGCCGCCATAGGCTCCCAATCCGCCGATGGACATCTCGTTGCCTCGGACCTCCGCCACACCGGAACTTGCCGTCCGACCGTCATCGGTCAGGGCTTCCCAATAGGCTTCAGCGTTGGCAAGGGCGGTCTCTTGGGTGATGTCCGGAGTCGTCACGGAAAACACGGTGGAGAAAAGTTCGTCATCATCGAGTTCGATAACGCTTGGACCCGAGATGATGAGCGGGATCGTCCCGTAGGCCTCCGTGGTGTTGGAAGAAGCCGCCAGCGGTTGTTGGGTCGGGTCTTCGTCGTATCCTTCGAACACGACCTTCAGTTCCATCTGGCCAACAGCGGCGATGGGGCCCAAGTCCGAGAGCTTTGCAAGATCAAGGGTCGCATGACCGGTGGCATTGGTGAGCATTGACGCGTTGAATTGTCCCGATGCTCCAACCACGTACAGCCCGAGGGATTGATTGGGGAGCCCCAAGCCGTCTTGATGCAAGTGCGCCTCGACGAGAAGGCCTTTGCTGCGGGCGACCAACAAACGGTTGACAGAGGCTTCGTCGGCAAAGGACGTGTAACTCGCCTCAAGGGTTGTTTCCAACGCGGTGTTGTTGCGCGTGTAGACCGGCCCCAAGGCCGTGACGTTCATCGAGGCATTTCCGTACTGGTCGAAACCGACCACGGCGACGTAGTACGGCGAACCGTCGGTGAGGTCTTGCCCTGACCCGTCCTGCGCGATTTGGCGTTCGTAGGTGGTTCCGTTCGTCGTTGCTGCTGCATTCATCCCTTGGATGGTGGAGAAGTTGGTCGGGGAGAGGTAAATTCGGTGCTCCACGATCGATGCGTCGCCTTGGCCCCACGAGATGTTCATCACGCCGCCCGTATCGCTCAGAGCATCGCTGGCGGTAACATTCGGCACATACGATTTGGGTAGAGGATAGGGCACAACGACCTCGAGGGGGAGGGAAAGGTTGCTCGTCACGCCGAAATCGTGGACGCTTCGGACCCAGTAGGTCCAAGCATCCCCAGGTTGCACAGCGACATCGATGGTGTTGTTCGCCACCGAGGACCCGTAGCCGGGCTGGGTGGTGTCGGGCGTTTGACCCGTCGCCTCCCGATACACCACGAAATTCAACACGTCATCGCCAAAGTCGGTGACGTTCTGCCACTCGATGACAACTCGGTCAGGTTGAAGGTCGCTCAAACGCAGGATTGGAGTTGGGGGTAAGGCGATGTTTGGTGCCCCGTCCTGATAGATGACCGTTGGGTCGTGGAGAACGAAACTTCCATCTTGGGAGGTCGTAAAGGTAAACGGAATCGTGAAGGTTCCAGTTCCAGCCGTCATTTGTTGATTGAGGACATTGCTGAGATTGCTGGTCACGTGAGGGTTGGTGTTGACAAAGAAGCTCGCAAGGTACACCACGTCGAGAGAGGAGAAGCCAAAGGTACCTGCGGCAATGGCTTGCATGGTCATGTTCACCTCGGTCATTTCGATGCCGTACGCGTCGGTGGTGGCGCTCAGTCCTGGGAGAATGGTGTTGAGTGAATCCGTCCACGAACCTGTGGTGTCAACCACAGCAAGCGGTTGGAGGCCGTTGCTTCCGTTTCCGGCGTAACCAAGGGCTTCAACATCGGCTTGCCCGTTTTGGTCAACGTCGTAGCCCACACGATGGTAGGCCGAGACGAAGACCCCTTGTTGATTACCCTCGCCGGCGAGCACGATGTGTTCCATGATGCCGTCGCCGTCAAGGTCACCCAAGAACACCGCACGAGGCACCGTCCAAGGCTCAAGCACGCTGGCGGTAAACTGGCTGACTCGGTTGGTGTACCGATTGTTGCCCCAGCCACCCGAGGAGATGTTTCTGACGGTGAGGTTCCCGTCAAGGGTGGTGGCGTTGCCGTCGGGGTTGCCCAAATTGGGCTGCAACAAGGACACGCCGCCCGTCAAATCGTGGTTCAAAACGGTGGCGTTGGTGAGGCTAATCACGGTGTTGTGGCTGTCGCCGCTCCAGCCGCCGGCCATGGTTTTCGTGATGGACCGGTGCCCTGCAGACCGCGACGCAAGGATGTCCAGATCTCCGTCACTGTCAAGGTCGCCGACGATGGCATCTGAGGAAAACCCGGAAATACTGCTCGTTCCAACGGCAAGGCTGTTGCTCGAGAAAAACACCTCGGTGCCGTCGTTGTTAATGTCAACGGCGATCATCACGGGAAGGTTGGTCGGTCCGTTGAAATAATCAACCAGAAGATAGTTCAGGTTGGCAGCCGTCTGCGTCCCTTGGAGGAGGATGGTTTCGTCGTCCCGCTCGGAGAAGCCGTTGGTGCGAGTATCAAAGTCGGCATAGGCCACCTTTCCGTTGGTTTGCACCGTGACCATTTGGTCTGCCCCCACGCCGGTGAAGTCAATGAACGCCAAGTCCCGAATGGCTGCGGAGAGACTGACGTTGAGTTGAGGTTCAAACACCCCGCTCGTGCCGTTGAAGAAATGAATGCAAAGTTTCCTGTCGCTCGAAGCGTGGTTGATGACATCGTCATAACCGTCGCCGTCAAGGTCAGCAGCAAAGGTTTCCGTGACGTTGTCGCACGTGGACTCCCAAGGGCTCAAGGAAACGCCGACGGTCGAGTTGTACGAGAGCGTCCGAAACGCCGGTCCGACGGTGAACGATGTGGTGTTGTTGGTCATCGAACTCATGTTGGCGTTTTGTGAAAACAGAACGGCGTCGTCCAAACCGTCGCCGTTGGTGTCGCCAACCGCAAACTCGTGAATGAAACCCGTGTCGAAGAAGCCTCCCGAAAGCGTCGGCGAAAAATTGACCCCTATTGAGGCAGAGGAAACCGTTGCGCCGTTGGGCATGTAAAACGAAGGCGAAGAAGGCGCCGATTGGTTGACGCTTGCAGGTTGAATACCCACCGTTGCCGTTGCCGACCCGCTGGTGAACTCGTTCTGTTGCCCCAGATGCCCGTAACCGGTCTGATTGAAATCCCACTCGGGCAAACCGTCCTGGTTGATGTCCAGCGAAACGGTCCCCGGCGATGATCCGCTCGAGTCCGGTTTGATGAAGAACGAGGCGGAGGTGACGGTGGTGTTCCGTGTGAGTTCAAAGCCGACGGCGCCGTGCTGACCCGAAACAACGGTCACGGTCTCTTCCGCTGAACCCGAAGAAAACGTGGTGACGGTCCCGCCTTGCGCTTGGGCGAGAAACACCGACCACGCAGGGGCGAGAAACAAGAAGACGAGCAAGAAGCCAAGGAACTGACGTCGGTGCATGGAGAACCCCTGCGTTCTTGTGGTCGCCCACCTCTTTTGTCGGTTTCGCCTTCTTGAATGCTTTTTTTCGCAAAAAATGTATCATTTTTCTCAACATAATGTTATCAATGATTGGAATGCAATTAGAATCGAGGGCGTGAAGATTGAGGTTTACCGTTCAAGCAGGCGATGTCGAAATCGACCTTGAGGGAGCATCGATTCAAATTGACGAACAAATCGCCCAACTGAAAGCCGAACACACGTGGACGGTGCTTCTCGAACGCATCCGCGAAGCGAGGGAACAAGCCCTCGAAGCCGCCGTGACGGCAGCCCGAGAGGCCGGTCTTCCCGAGCGAGGTTCGGCGTTTCGGGCCTTGCTCGAGAATTGTGCCCTGACGCGAAAACCCGATCAAGTGCTCGGGGCCATCCATTACTTGCGCAACGTCGAGGGCATCGAAGACAGTCCTCCCCGTGTGGTGAACGATCTCTTCAACGATGCAGGCATCGACCCGCCCGGCAACCTGTCCCTCTACCTCAACCGTTTGAAAGAACGCAATTTCCTTGAGGTCCCAAGCGGAAAAGAGGACAAAAACCGATTCGCAATCCTTACACCCGAAGGCCAAGCCCATCTTGACAAGCGCTCCGGCGCATGAGTTGGTTCCATGGTGATGTCCGGCGGGGGTCAAGGTGACCCACGAGACGATGAAACAACGGCTGAACAAGCCGAAGTGATCGACCTTTCGTACCAAAACCACGCAAAAGCCGTCTTTCGCAAGGGGCGACACACGGGCTCTTCCTTCAGGCGCGCCATCCTTGACGAGGCCGACTTGACGGAGGGCGACTTTACCCATTGCGACTTCCGCCGGGCGTCGATGGTGGAAGCCGACCTGATGAAATCTGCCTTTGACAACTCGGATTTTCGAGGAGCAGATCTCCGAAAAGCACGCCTCAACCTCTCGAACTTCAAAAACTGCCAATTTAAGGGGGCAGATCTCCGAGGCATTCGCGGAAAATATGCGATTTGGCAAGGTAGCGACTGGTGGAATGCGACGATGGATGATGATCTTCGCAAGGCCTTGGCCAAAAAATGGCCCAGACCCTCTCAAGCCTCTTCTTGAAGCAGAGTGACCTTTGGTTGCAAGGCCAAACGCGCCCTGGCGTTCAACAACGGCAAGGCTGCTACGGCGAGGCATAACCCCATCACCGTTCCACAAAGGTAGACCCAGATTTCAAACGTCAGCACGAGGGCTTCACCGAGATGCGTACCGGCTGAACGGTTGATGATGGCGCTCCCCCAAACACCGCCGACCAACCCCAGCAGGGCGCCGGCTACTGCAATTTGGGCCCCGAGACGGCGCAATTTGTACAGCAAGGGGGCACCGACAAACAACGCCAACGCCGCCCCCCAAAGCGATACGCTTCGGATGAAATAGCCGTTTTCCGCACGAACTTGGTCTTCAAAATCGCGATATTGCTCGACGGTGGTTGGCTCGCCTTCCTGATTGTTGGGGGTTTTCAGGAAGACTTCGATTTCCTCGTCCGATAACCCCGTCTGGTGCAACTGCCAATCCTGCCAGCCCATGCTGGCCACGAGCAACGAGCCGAGGAAAAGGAGAATCGCGACGTTCTTTGGCCCCCGGTGGTCGGGCCTGACGGCGAGCGTTTCTTGTGAGTTCAAACCTCGTCCTCCGCTTCAAAATGCTTCTCGAGGCCGGCACGGATGTCGTCTGGGAGAGGTAGCTTGTCCATCGAATCCATGTCCACGCAAACCGTGGTTTGCCGTGACGACCAAACCAAGGTTCCGTCTTGATTGTAGAACCGGTATCGCCATGCCAGCGAGGTGGTGCCGAGATGTGGGACGGTGATGCGTGCGGTGATGGTATCGCCGTAACGTAGAGGATGATGGAACGTTGCGTCCACGTTGAGAACGGGGAACCCGATGCGGCGTTCGTACAACACCTGAGGGTAGGTCTGGCCGCAAATGGACGGCCAGGTGGCTTCGAAGAAGCGATGAGCGAGGTCGAAAATACGCGGGTAATAGGCAATGTTTGCAAGATCCACCATTGAAAATTCAACGGTGCGTTCCAACTCAAGAACCATGGTCGTGCGAGGCACACCTCGCCCATGAACCCTTGTGCTGCGACACGGTCCGTCACCCTCGCGCTTATATTGGGGTGGCGATTGGGGCGAAGCGGCCCTATAGTGTAGCTTGGATATCACAGAGGCTTGCGGAGCCTCGAACCCGTGTTCGAATCGCGGTGGGGCCGCCACATTCCACTCAAGCCCAAGCACGCTGGCGAACTTGCTCGTCCAGACGCATGATGGCCTCGGCCTGAGACTCGGAGACCCGCTCATCGTAGAAGGTGTAGATTTCATGGGGATTGTAGTCTGAACTTTCCAAGACATTGCGGGTCAACACCTTAGCAAGCGGAGGGTAATCCTTTGCCACGGTGCGAAGCAAGATGGGGTCGCACTCCCAATCCCCAGCGGTCCTGAGCATGGCTGGGCATTCGCTCAGGTGCTCCACGACTTCGAAAAACCCGCAGAGGGTGTAGTGACCGGTGGATTCCTCGAGGTGGTCCGTG
>JAURDA010000059.1 GCA_030828165.1 Candidatus Poseidonia sp. | reverse complement strand
TGCCGACGAAAAGGTCCACGCTGCCCAAGTTGTTTTGCACGTCAGCGTCGGCGGTGTTGAGCCGAGAGACGTCCGCCTCCCAGAGCAGTTGCAACGTCCCGATGGACGCCGTGGGCGGGACGGTCCAATTTTGCTGGACCTTGTGAGTTTGGTAGGTGGCCAGCGCCGGAAGTTGGAGCGTGGTGGTGGTGCCGTCGGGCAACGTGAGGCGGGCGTCGGTTTCGAGGGTCGTGGTGATGCCTCGGTTTTTGAAGGCCACCTCAATGTCCAGAACGTCGCCCGGCAGAACGTTGTAGCCCGAAAGCGCATTGAGTTGGATGGTCGTGCAGACCTCTTCAACACACCTCGTTCGCAGAATCACCGTCGCTTCCTCGTCGGCAAAGACGTCGAGACCGACGAGGTATTCGTCGAGCGTCACCGTGGCTGCTCCAACGTAGTTGCCCGATTTCGCCACCAATCCGTGACTCGCATAGTCCATGAGGGTGGCCGATGAATCCACGGCATCACCGATGTCAATCACCGTCCAGGCGCTTCCGTTGGCGGCGGTCGTAAGACTCTGCACGATGCCTTCGTGTTCGTGGTGGAGGTCAAGGGAGAGTCCTGCGGGATTGGAATAGCACGAGGACGAAGCGTTGACCCACACGGCCATCGGGGTGTCCAAGGCCGTAATGGAGCGCTCAGGCGTCACTTCAAGGCAGTTCGACCGGGTTCCCGGGTTGGTGTACGGGGCGACTCCCGTGGCGCCGACAGGGTCGTAGCGCTTGAGTCTGAAATCGATGGTAAGGCCGATGTCGTCGTCCGTGTGGAGCCAGGCGAAATTCCCGACCTCAGGGCAATACCAGCGATAGCCGTCCGAATCGCCGTCGCGATTGTAGGACGTCATCTTGTAGGAGGCGTTGCACCCTCCGTAATCGATGGATTGGCCGATGGCATTCGTCGGCTTGCCAACGTCCGTGACGACCCACGTGGTGCTGTTGGTGTCCGTCTTCGGCGGGGGGAAGGGCGTGATGTAATCGCTCTGACCCGACCATTGGGCATAGGAGGTGGTGGTGGTCGTCCATCGCTCGTTGGCTCGGAGCGGGAAATCGTAGTTTTCACTGACCGGCGAGTATGTCGTGGTGATGGTGATGTCGCCAAGAATCTGCTCGAGGAACGAAATGCCGCTTGGAACAAAGCGGATGTACATGTCGATTTCATTGCGAACGACGGCGAGGTCGCTCACCCGCAGGTATTCGGTTTGGGTGTACTGAATGTAGACGTTGCCCGTGTAGCCTTCCAAGGAGACACCGGATTTGTCGAAGTTCGCTGAAGAACGGAGGGTGTAGGCGAGCACCGACATGTTCTCCACGTTTTGCGTCGTGATGCCGATGACCTCGGTCGTCGTATCGCCTTGAATTTCGCCCACGGTGGCATCAACGCCCGTATCGGTGACCAGAATCGTGGGGTCGAAGGTGCCGCCGTAAATCCAGCGGTCGCCGATTCGCCACGTCGGTACGTCGGAGACGCCGGGGTCCTGTCCCTGTGTTTGGTGGACAGGGAGGCGTTCTTCGAGGGTCGGATGGGTCGTGGGAAGGAGCGAAATCAGCAACAACGCCACGAGCGCCAGCGGAACTCGCAGGGACACCGTGCTGCCGCCCATGTCGTGAGCAGGTCTGAAAGAGGCCATCAAGACTTCTCTTAAACGACGTGGGGCTTGCACGCAGAAGCCGAAGGCGTTGCCGCCTCAGAGCAAGTCGGCGAGTTCGTCCTTGATGATTTCAACGGCTTCGAGGATTTCGTCCTTGTGCCGTGCACCGGTGATCACCATCTTGCCGGAGCCGAAGATGAGGCAGACCACCTTGGGGTCGTCAAGTCGGTAGATGAGGCCGGGGAATTGCTCGGGCTCGTATTCCACCTTGTCAAACGGCAGGTGGAAGGTGAGGTGGTTGAGGTTCAACTTGCGGGGCACACCGGCTTGGGGCTCGCCGGTGAACTTGTCAACGCCGTCGTAATCCTCAGGGTAGTGGAGGGCATAGGTGGCGACCATGTTCTGAACTTCGATGGTGACGTCCTTGAGGTCCCAGGTCTCAATTCCAGCGGCACGCAGGTCTTTGATCATGCGGTCGATGCCGGTGTGGATGTTGTCCTCGTCCTTACCACCGGTGCAGACAGCACGACCGGAGCGGAACATCAGAATGGCGAGCTTGGGTTCGGTGACGCGGTAGACCACACCGGGGAATTGCTCGGGTTCGTACTCGCAGTTGAGTTGAATGGCGATGTCGGGGAGGTCGAGTTCTTCGGCAACACGGGTGCTGGCGACGACGTTTACTACGGTGAGGCGTTCTTCATCGGTGGTCATATAAGTCCCGAATTGGCTTTAGTATATAAAAGGAATTTTGTTTCTTCTCGCGTCTCGTTGGCGAGTAGAAAGGCGTTGCTTAATGCAACTCGAGGCGAACGCCTTCGTTGCCCAATTTGCTCACTAGGGTGCGTCCGCCCGCCAGTTCAATCGCCTCGCTGGTGTGCTTGGGGTGGCGTGTGAGCGCCACCATGCACCCGCCGCCCCCGCCGCCGGTTAATTTGACGCCCAGCGAGGTTGGAAGCGCAGCTTGGATGAGTTCCTCCAACGCATCGCTGGAAACGCCCAAGCCTCGCAGCAGCAGGTGGTTCTCGCTCATGGCGTGACCCACGGCTTCGTAATCGCCGCTCACCAACGCGGCCAAGCCACGCCGAGCCACGGTACCAATGGCTTGGATTTCTCGCATGCGTTCAGGATTGGAAGCAAGGGCCTGTGCGACCATGGCGACT
Source organism: Candidatus Poseidonia sp. (assembly GCA_030828165.1). Taxonomy (GTDB): domain Archaea; phylum Thermoplasmatota; class Poseidoniia; order Poseidoniales; family Poseidoniaceae; genus Poseidonia. The sequence continues at coordinate 3,360 of JAURDA010000059.1, read as the reverse complement.
TGTTTCGAGGTGGGGGCGTGGACGCCCGTGTTTCCAAGCACGAGATAGACGTCGTCGCCGGGGGGGTCAATGCGGTGCACCTCCCACCTCCGCTCACCTTCAGGGGTCGTCAGCGTTCGGGAATACGCCCATTCGCCAACCTCCTCCCTCTGGTCGGACAACACCACGACGCCCCCCTCAACGCTGGTTGAAGTGTCCATCGGCGAGGCACGTCCAAGTTGTGCTGCGGCTTCTGCTGCGTGCGCCGCTTCGCTCAACTCATCGTTGGTCATCGGTGCATCTGCCTTCCTAAGGTGGGCCATGGCTGCTCCTATCGCAGCGCTGAGGGAGGCGCTGGAACCCAAGCCGGACGCCCGGGGGATGTCGCCTTGGATGTGAACGGCCATGGGGGAGGCGTCTTCGCCCAAGAACCGGTTGCGAAGGTGAACGATGTGCGGGTGCTTCGCGGCGTTGAGGGCGCTCCCGTCCACGCTCCAGGAGGGAGCGGGGGCCAAGGAGACGGTCAGGCGTTGCTCAATGGCGACGGCAACCGCTGGTTGTCCGTACACCACGGCATGCTCGCCGAAGAGGATGCACTTTCCCGGAGCGCTGGCGACCACCGTTGCCTCGCTCGCCCCCATGGCTGGAACACGGCTCGCGCCTTCATATTCCTTGTTGCGAGGTCCTCGGATTTCCGAGGAATGTTGACGGTGCATTGAAAGTGCGTCTTGGGCTGGCAAGGACGAGCGCAAGAAGGCGTGGACGGTGATGAGCATGAGCATGGAACACCCGTTGTTGATGGATTACGGCCCCGTACCCGGCTGGGTCATTCTTCTCGTGCTCGCCGGCGTGTCGGGCGGTTTCTTCCTCTATCAAGTCGTCAAAGCAAGCCGGCTTGTGCTCAAGGGCAAGCCCGAAAACCGCTTTGACAACTGGGGCGCTCGTATTTCCGAGGTGTTGACCGGTTGGCTCGGCCAGAAAAAAGTCCTGAAGGATCGTATCGCCGGTGGCATCCACGTGCTCATGTTCTGGGGCTTCCTCATGCTCTCGACCGACATGTTCGACCTCGCTACGGGCAACCAATTCTCGCAGAAGGTGCTGCCCAAAGCCGTTCGCGATCCTTGGAACCTCATCGTTGAGACCGGCTACACCATCGCTTTCGTGGGCTGCGTGCTGGCGCTGGTTCGGCGTGTCGTGTTCACGCCGGAGAAACTCAAAGGCAAATCGCAACTCGAGGGCAACGTCATTTTGCTGCTCATCATGACCATCACGACGACCTCCTTCGTGGTTGAAGCCGGAGAAGACACCGTCTCGTCGACCTGGGAACCCATCGGGTACTGGGTGGCGAGCACCCTCGTGCCCTCCACCACGATGGTCGTCGCTGCCTACTGGGCCCACATGGTGGCCATCTGTGTCTTCCTGTTCCTCATCCCGCTCTCCAAGCACATGCACCTGGTCATGGCGTTCCCCAACGTCTTCTTCCACGACTTGCGCCCGATGGCGACGATGGAACCCTTGGCTCGGGGCGAAAACGGAAAGGCCGTTTTGCTTGACGAACTCGACCTGGAATCCTTTGGGGCGGTGAACTACACCGATTTCAGTTGGCGAGACCTCATCGACGGTTGGGCCTGCACCTCCTGCGCTCGCTGCCAAGACGTTTGCCCGGCCTACGCCAGCGGCAAAGCCCTCAACCCGATGCAGATCATTCACGACGTGCGCCATTACGCCAACGACCACGCCACCACGCTTCTCGCAGGGGAGACGCCTGAAGAGGACATCATCGCCCGCTTCGGCGAGGACGCCATCTGGGCCTGCACGACCTGCCACGCCTGCGTGGAGGCCTGCCCCATCTACATCGACCACGTCCCCAAGTTGACCGACGCTCGCCGTCACCTGATGATGGAGCGCATGGAGTTTGACGAGAGCGTTGAGGAGACGGTGATGCCCCTCATGGCCACCATCGAAAATCTCGAGTCGGACTCAAACCCGTACGGCCTTCCAGCCCACGAACGAGGCGAATGGGCCGAGGGTCTTGACGTGAAGGTCGCCGAGCCTGCCGAATACATCTACTTCGCCGGTTGCGCCGCCTCGTTTGACGAGCGCAACAAGAAGGTCGCTCGGGACACGATTTCGATCATGAAGGAGGCCGGTTTGGACGTCGGCATCCTCGGCATGCAGGAAGGGTGCAGCGGCGATGCTGCCCGTCGGGCCGGGAACGAATACCTCTTCCAAATGCTCGCCGAAACGAACCTCTCAACCTTTGAGGAAATTGGCGTCAAAAAGATCGTTGCCTCCTGCCCTCACTGTTTCCACACCCTCGGCAAGGAGTACAAGGACTACGGCGGCGAGGACATCGAGGTCATGCACCACTCCCAACTCATCAATCATCTGCAAAAGGAAGGCAAGCTGCCCGAACCCAAACACGACGGCTCCGTGACCTACCACGACCCCTGTTACCTCGGCCGCATTGGCGGTGAACTGGACGCGCCTCGCGACGCCATCGGTGGGGTTGACGTCGAAGCCGAACGCCACGGCAAGGAATCCTTCTGTTGCGGTGCTGGCGGTGCGCAGATGTGGATGGAAGAGCACGTTGACGAAGGCCACGACCGTGTCAACATCATCCGCTCCAAAGAACTCGCCGCAACCAGAGCCGACACGGTCGCCGTTGGCTGTCCGTTCTGTTCCACCATGGTCACCGACGGTCTGAGCGCCATCGGCTCGGAGATGGAAGTCAAGGACGTGGCTGAATTGGTTTGGGAACAAATCAAGGCCAACGACGCCAAGATCCAAGCGGCCAAAACCTCGGCCGAAACGACGCCCGAAACCGCCGAGGCATGAGGGGAAAGCGTGCTCTCGTCTTCCGACCAGCAGGCTTTGCTGGCCTGGTACGACCTGCAGAAACGTGACTTGCCTTGGCGAGAAAGCGACGACCCGTGGGCCATTTTGCTCAGCGAGGTCCTGCTTCAGCAAACCCAAGTCAGCCGTGGGCTCGTGTACTGGCAGCGCATGATGGACCGCTTTCCAACCGTTGCAGCGATGGCCGCCGCCCCGGTTGATGACGTTCTCAAGGCGTGGGAAGGCGCCGGCTACTATAGCCGAGCCAGGCGACTCCATGCGTTGGCTCAAACGGTGATGGCACCCTCTAATGAGGGGGGCCACGATGGCATCGTGCCGGAAACGTACGATGCCTTGCTTGCTTTACCGGGGATTGGACCGTACACGGCAGCCGCCGTGGCGAGCATTGCATTTGAGCAACCCGTGGCCTGCGTGGACGGCAACATCCGACGGGTGATGGCACGGCTAACGGCTCAACGCGACCCTTCAACCAAAGAGGTGCAGGCGTGGGCGGACGCCAGCATTCAGCGAGAACGTCCAGGGGAT
>JAURDA010000058.1 GCA_030828165.1 Candidatus Poseidonia sp. | reverse complement strand
ACCGGTCCGTCACCCAAGAAGGCAGGAGTGCCAAAAATTTCTCCCGTTTTCTCGTTCAAATGAACGCCAACGGGGAGGTTGGGCGTGATTGACCATCGAGAGGTGACGGTTTCTGCATCGACCAACTGGATGGGCGTCATTGCCGTGCCCACGACCAATTCGACTGGCGAAGATTGGCTCGATGATGCCACCGTCATACCGTCAAGCGAAGGCACGGTGTAATCGTCAACCACACGGATTCGAACATCGGTGGTGTCGGACCCGTTGGCTGCTGACGCCGTCACCGTGTACTGAACCGCAGCTCCGGCTGTACCGGGTGTTCCGGTGATCGTTCCCGACATCGCATCAAAGGTCCAGTCGCCCGGAAGTTCGGGCTGGAACGTGAACGATGTGCACCAGGTGCAGGTGACATCAACGGGAATCGAAACATCTCCAGTGGTCAGCACCTCGAGGTACTCCCCTTCAAAGGCAACAGCATGCACATAATCAAGGATGAACGGGTAAACGTTGTCGCTTTCCCCATCCCAGGTGGATTGCGTCCCAGGCTCGGTTTGCGAACCGTAGGAACTGTTGCCCCACACCCGGACTTCGGGGCTCGTTCCGTACCCAGCAGGCGGTGTCCCGCTGATGGTAAGACCGAGGACGGTGGGGTTGACTTCAGTGGCCGCCGTGATTGCATACACCGGTTCTGCATCAACACCGAAAACAAATTCTCCCTCGCCGATGCCCATTTGCGATGGACGAGCACCGAGGGCCACCAGTGTCCCATCGTCAAGAACAACGAACAGGTTTTCGTACGTCTGAGCGATGTCAACGGCTGTTCCACCCACGTTCATTTCATAGACACGGAAACTGAATTCATCATCGGGGTCCGATGCCCTGGTGACGGTATCGTTGTAGACGAGGGTGCCCAAATCAGCCCACCATTCTGGAATTTGGGTGCCACCCGTCGCCTGCCAAGGCGTACTGTATTCCATGCAGAACACATCACCGTCTTCGTCAAGAACGCACGTTGGGCCTTGAGAGTGCAAAACTGACCCTGATTCAACAACAGCGTCAAGCCCGGGTACAGAGAACAACGGGTCAAGGTAAGTATCGTAGTTGCGAGATGCTTCAAGGCTTCCAAATTGTTCTTCAAAACAAAACAACGAATCGTTGGAAACTTGGGCGCAACCTACTCCACTGAGATGCAGCAAGGAAGTCAGCACGGCCGGCTCGGAACTTCCCGACTGATTGGGTTGCAAATAAGCGTTGAATTCACGTGTGGGAGGGTTGCTGTTGTTTTCGACGAAGCGGTAGTCGCCGCCGTATTGGCTTGCACAATGCAGGCCTTCACCCAAGGCACCGTCACCTGCAACAACGCAAAGTCTCCCGCTAAAGGAGGCCATGGAGGACACGTTTGCATTTTCCATCCAGAACTCGTTGGTGCCGGGTAGCGGGTTCAGAACGGCGTCGTTGGGGTTGATACGACACACCAAGGTACCGTTCGTAAGCGTAGCGCAAAGAATCCCCTCATAACTGCCATCGAATACCATGGCGAGGGTTTCTGCACCGTCCCACTGAGCGGTTGGCGCCATTGCGCCACCCATGGAGCTCAAGGACTCGTTGTCCGTGATGAGCTCATAGAAAGCCCCGCCGTAGGCTTGGTCGGAGGCCGCACATTCAATTTGGGCATCGGCGTTGGTCCAACAAGCAAACGCACCGTAGGAGAACACATCATCCAAACCGGCGTTGACGAGCATGGATGCGTCAATGGGGCTCGTGAGGACATCGTTTCCAAAGTTCACGTTCGCCGTGGGTTCCACCACGCTGTACATGTAACCATCGTTAAAGGTCCAAGCGCCGCCAAAGCACGACATCCCGTCGTCACCCGAGGCACAGACCAAACCCCCCGTGGTTGAGACCTCATCAAACAAGCGGTCTTCGGTATCGATGTTCAGCGAGAAACTGGGAACATCGCCCTCAAGCTCAAACGATTCGCTGGTGGCCATGAAGGGCAGCAATTCCACAGCATTGGCGGAGAACGGGAAGCCTGAGGCAACCTCAATCGTGCCGAAGGATTGCGTGCTGGGTCGAAGGGTAATGTTCACGGTCATGGTGTTGAGATCTTCCGTGTTCACATCCCCTGAACCGCTGTTGTAGGGCGAGTCATGATGGCCGTAAGTGTTGGCCCATTGCTGAACAACGATGGTGTAGGCGGTGTTGATTTTGTTCCCTTTCGCCATCCCCATGACGGCGGGATTGTATGCAGGAGGACCGTTCATCATCATGGGGTCGCTGGACATGTCCCATGTGCTGATGCTCAGGCCGTCAGGAGCGGCCGGCCAAAAGAAGAAGGCACAGTTCATCCCTTCCGTGGGATTGCACAGCGTGTCAACATCAACGTCTTGAGAAATGTAGCGCCCGATCTCGTATTCGTAGATGGGGTCAACATTGGCGAAGGGTTCAACAACTTCAACAGAGAACGGGAACGACATGTCACCGTTTTGAGTCCCGTTCACCCACAACGTGAGGTTGTGAACGCCAAGGGTTGAAACTTGGCCAAGGAGGTTGTTTCCGGCGAAATCCACGCCAACCCAACCTGTGGTCTGCGATGGACCGCCCGGTCCGTTGCTCGATGAACCGCTCGAGCGGTTGGTGGGCGTGCTCCAAGAGCGAAGCATCTGTTGGGAGAGGCGATGGTCGCCGCCGTCAAGGGCGAGCACTGGACCTGCTCCGTCGTAGGAAGCGGCAACGAAGGCCCGCTCGGTTCCGTTCGGGACGTCCAGGAGGTAGGGCGTGTGAGCGGTTGACCATGACATCATGGTGGTGTTGTAGGCTGAGCCCCAGCAGGCAAAGGTGCCGTCATCAAGGTCAGCGCAAACGATGGTGTCGTAGCCCCAGTGGTGAGAAGCCATCCAAAGGTCGGTGGCCGAGGTGCCGGTAGGGAGGTCAACGAAACTCATGTCTTGGGTGTTGGCCACGGGGGTGGAGGTTCCCCGCAAACTGGTATCGGTAGGGAGGTTGTGGCAGCCCACCGAACCGTTGTCAAACAGGTAGCACTTGCCGTTGTACCCGGAGGAAGTGATTGGAGATATCATCGCCAACAAGGGGGATGCCGTGTTGAGTGAGGCAAACATGGAGTCGAATTCGGGTTCCGTCGACGATTCAAAACTCCCCCAGCACATGAACTCATCAAGCGTGCCGCGAGCACAAACATCCGTGCCCCCGACGATGAGTTCGGCTACCGTGACGTTGGTGGGGATGTCAATGGTTCTCAGGGTGGCGTTGAAGGCGTACCCCCAACCGTCGGACCCGGAGGCATAAACATCATCACCAAAACAACCCACTCGGCCGCTTTCAAACAAGGCACAACCGAAGTTGTTCCCAAGCTCGAGCTGGACCACGGGCTCTCTTGCTGCGTCGCTGACCGTGGCGAAATACATCTCACCGTTGTCCCCCATGCCGAGATTGCCCCAGCAGGAAATGGCATCGGCGTCGTCGACGGCACAGAACCATTCGCTGTCACCGCCCCGGCCAGCGTGAAGCGAGGTCCACACCTGTCCGACCTCAGGGACAACAGGGAGCGGAGCGTTGCCTTGGTAGTACGTCCCCCACACATCCGAGCGGTTTTGTCCGAGGAGGGACCCTTGACCGCCATTTGCTGACATGAAGCAGAGGATGCTCCCCTCAATCGTGAGGGCGCATGCGTAGCCGTCGACCAACTCGACATTCTCAACAGCGTATGCGGTGGGTTCGTACGTCAATTCGTCAAACAAACCATCCACTTCAGCGGTGGCTAGGGCATCGTCGAGTTCAGACGGGCCCAAGCCCAAGAAAAAGGCGAGGTCAGCACCGGCTGGCACAACAAAATCGGCTGAAGAAGACTCGCCTGCTTTCAAAATCCCCTCGTCCACCGCTGGAAGTGGGGTCAAAACGGGCGAGAGACTGCTCAGCAACAAAAGCAACAACATTCCAAGTACAGGGCGGCGGGACATGGGTCGAGCGGCTCCGAAACTCCTTCATAATCAATTCCCCAAAATCCCCGGCCGTTCTTTTCTTCTGGCAACATCATTAGGCGGCGATGTGTAAACTGAACGCATCGTCGTGTTTTTGACAACAGAACCAACGTACAGAGGGGCAAAAAATGGATGGTGGACACTGGGGCCGCGGGCTGGACTGAGCTTAGCGAAGGAAGCCCGTGGTGAAGCGGTCACGGCTCGCAACAAAGAGAGGCAAAGTGGACGCTGGGGAGTCGCCCCCGCTTCCGAACATCAGGACATTCTTGTCGCTTTGGCCTCCCTCATACGCGCTCAGCGGTATGAGATGGCCTTGACAATTCTTGACAGTGAGCTCAACGGTTGGGGGTAAGGAAAATCAATGAATGATGTTCTCCGTGTTCATCTGAACGGTTTTTTGCACACCGCCGTAGCACTGATTGATCTGGATGCTGAATTTGTTCTTGCGCAGGTTGTCCAACACTTCCTGCGCGTCCAAATCGACGTGGGCGTCGAATTTCTCGTTGATGTCATCCACAAATGATTGAATTTTGTCAGTTACGATTTGGTACGACCTGTTGGTCTTGAGTTGTTCAAATTCTGCGGCATCCTCGAATCGAGGCAAATCGTTGAGCAAGGATTCGATTTCATCCACACCCGGGAAATCGATGTGCTGAATGGTGATGCCTGCCGTAGCCATCACAAAATCCAATGTTTGCTTCTTGATGTGTTCGAGGTAAGCGCCTCGAATTTGTTCAAAGGTTTGGATGGATTGTGCAAGCGGGGCCAATACATATTCGGTGAATTCATCGAGGTGCCTCAGTCGTTCACCGGTGTCATCCGTCTTGACTTCCAACACCGCCAACCGAACCTCATCGATTTTCTGCTTCTCCTCCACGAAACGATTGTATTTGCTCGTCGAACGTTGATGGAGATCGGCGTCTCGAGCATGGAATTCAAGAATTGAATCAACGTAATTTTGGAAACGCTCCGAAGGGAGTTTGGACAAAAGGGCGGAACTTCGCGGGCTGAAGGTTTCCACCCACTCCAACACGAACGATTCGTTGGCTTCTTGCGCAGAGGTTGGCTGTGCATTGAGAAGGGCTTTGAATTCATGAATGGTACCGAGACAAATTTCTCCACCGGGAATCGAGACCATGTCGGATTCATGGCTTGCAAGGGTGCCACTTCTTGCGCTGATAAGCAAGGCGTAGAGTTGAGGTCGGTTTTTCCTCGCTGGATGGGGCGTGTCCGGACGTGCCCAATTTTCCAACTCAGTTTGGGTTGTTCCCGCAGGGGGCGCCATCCCGAAGTACTTCACCAAATTAATCCAAAGTGAATCCACATCATTTCTCATTCGCATCACCTCTATCTCGTAATTCGCTCAATCTCTTTTTCATCATAAAAAGGTAAACAATGGGCACCAACAAGGCAGCAAGGATGCCGAGCAGGACCTCGCGGCTCGGTGATTCATTGATGGTCAGCAGTTCGGGGAGGAAGTTCACTCGGGCGGACAGGAGCGTGTACAAGGACGTGAGGAAAACAGCGGCCAATCCTGTTATGATCAACCAACCAACCATCCGATTCACACGTTGACCGACAGTCGGTTGGATGGACAACAGGACGGACATCCTTATTGCATCACGCTTGCTAATTTTTGAAAACGGAGACGGCCACCCTCGATGCCCGTGCTTTTGCCGGTAGTATTCAAGTTGGATAGCATGGGGTAACTCGTCAACATTCAACCGACGTTGCGCGAGAATTTTGGCATGGTCTACCTCTGAAGGAGGGCGTTTGAACAACTCGCTAAACCACCAACTCGAGGTGGAAACGAAGAGCGAGACTTGTTCCAAGAGCGGTGCGTCCAGGCGAGTTTGATGCTGCTTGAAGTGAACTTCGAGGCTGTTCAGGTAGGCGCGGAATAATCGGGCGAGGTGCTCGCGTCGATCCGTACTCGACGTGATGACTTTTGCAAAGTCACGAATGAAGGACACACAAGCGTCGGTTCCATTCTGCAAATGCAGGCTGGCCGCATGGAGAAGAACACCGTTGAGATCCTCCCAATGAAGGGCAAGCAGGTGTTCTGCATGCTGAAACAATGGATGCTCTGAAACCGAAGCAGATGATTGACCAGTCAATGCCTCCGGTGCTTGCATGGTGAGCAGCATCGGTTCGAGAATGGAACCTTTCGGTATGCGGATACGCTCTTGGAACAGGAAGCGAATGAACATGGCTTGGACGGTTTGGTGTGATTCTGATTCCAGCCCGTGTATTTTTTGGCAGAATGCCTCCATCACATGAGGGAAACGTCGAAACAATTGGCCCATTAATCGGTGAACACCTGCAAGGTCCTTGCCGTCAAACCATTGTTCAGGTTTGCTGCATTGAACAAAGAATTTCCAAGCCGCCTCCTCCACAACAGGGATGTAATTCATCAATGTCATGGCTGCTTGGCCCTGTGTGCTGGTAGCCTGGAGTTCCTCAAGATGATGAACGAGGACGGTTTTGACTTCGTGAGATTCCAATTCACCCAATTCTTCTGCAGAAAGTGGACCGAGTGCACCGGCAAACTCAGCATAGTGTTCTTGGGCAGACACCCTCATGGATTCAAGAGCACACCGTCGCCAGAGATCTTTTCTGCTGGTTTCTGATTGAAGGAGGGCGAGTTTGATACGTACGGGGAGCAGATTCATGTCCGTCACCGGATGACCTCT
>JAURDA010000057.1 GCA_030828165.1 Candidatus Poseidonia sp. | reverse complement strand
CCACGGCCCAAGATTGGAAAACCATATCGGAGAAGATTCGCCAGGAGCTTGACGAAGTTGATGGTGGCATTGAACGGTTTTTGCTAGGCCCTCCGCTTGTTGGTATGTTCGACGTTGGCGATTTTTCTGAGAAAATTGGACAAGTCTAGTAAATGGCCAAATTTCCGTGCATCGTAGAGTCGCATAATGTGAGTTATGCGACACGGATTCGTGAAGAGAGCGTCCACCGGCCTTGGTTAATATGGAAAATGGCTCGCAGCACCCTCTTTTTCTCGACATTTCATGAGTCTAAGCGCAAACTTTTGACAATTTTCCCTTTCTACCCCCTCCTTGGAGCAGGAAAACACCATCTCTTGAGGAATTGATTTCCGAAGTCTTCAAAATGGGAACCTTCTGGCAAGGATGAGGCATATGGCGGTCGAAGGTTATTGCATGAAGTGCAAAACGTACGGTCCTATTCGCGATGGTCAACAATTTACCATGGCCAACGGTAGGACGCGCATGGGCGGATTCTGCTCCCAAGCTGGATGCACCGGTAAGATCTCGAAAATCATTGGATGAAATTTCCAAATCCTCCACCGAATCCGTTTAATACAGAGGTCCGGTGGGCGAATCACCTAGGGGCTCGTGGTCTAGGGGTTTATGACGTTGCCTTGACATGGCAAAGATCGAGAGTTCGATTCTCTCCGAGCCCACCAGTGTTTCACTTTTTCTGAAGTCGCGGATTGTTTTTCGAGAATAGTGATTCAAATAATTGGCATTCCAATTCCAGATAATTAATCTTCATTGCCGGTTTCGGGTTCAGGCATGGCAGGTTCCTCTTTGTGAACCGGGGGCTCATCCTCTTCATCAAACGAAAAATCGGTGCTGCCCCCATCCCACGACCGAACATGATCCGATTCGTCAAACGTCTCCTCCGGGATGGCGGCGTTTGGGCCTAACGAGTAGATACTCGGGTCGATTGGAGCATCGGGTTCCACCTCTACGGGTGCAGGCGGGGGCGCCTCTCGTTCATCCAAAATTGCCCCTGAATGGAACGTACCGCATTCCGGACAGCGATAAACACCTTTCCTGTCAAGGCAACCGCACACGGGGCAGGTGGCGATGCCGGAGAAGCGTTGAATCGGGTCAGCCTCGGTCATGGACTCACTCAATGAACATGTCTTCCTGGTATCCCGTTACGAGATCTCCGGTTCCGTCCTCTTCAATGGTGACCGTTCCTTCTTCGTCGTCAAACTCAAGGATGGTTCCGTAGACCTCTTCATCTTCAAGGACCAACCCTACATGGGAGCCGATATCGATGCTGTCTCCTTCGCCTTGAGATTCATCAACTTCTTCATCGTCACCGTTTTCTTCCACGTCGCCTTCGTTGTATTCTTCACCATCGTCGCCGACTTCCTCTTCCGTCTCACCAAGGTCTTCATCCTCGCCCGCGCCGTTGTCTTCATCGTCTGAATCGTGCCCATCGTCGCTGTCAGCAGCATCTGCTTTATCGTCAGCAACTTCCTTCATGGCTTTGACCCGCTCACGCCAGCCAGGCGCCTTCACGAGGTGTACAAATAACGAGGCACACAATCCTGCAACGGATAGCAGAAGGAACAAAATTCCGTCCCAGTAGAAGCCCTTCGGCATCGATGATGCTCCGTTTTCACCAGCAAGGGGAGTGAGTGAGTTTTTGCAACCACCGTCTTGATATTCATTGTCGCAAGGATAAACGGATTTTCCATCAACGAGTTCCATCGATCTTGGCGGAGTAGAACTTTCCATCTCTTGGAAGACGACGCTCCCACCAGAACCGTCAACCGGTCCAACGAGGGCGTTGACCAACACCAAAGCGATGAGGATTCCAAAGCCCACGTGCACAATAGGCCACACGTTGTCGTTCCAAGTCTTGGACATCATGCGTTTCTGCCAGACAGTGGGGAATTGTTTCGGCGGCTTCTCTTCTTTGACAACCTCTTCATGATCGTCGAGATTCTCCATGGATTCAATGAATTCGGTGATATCGATCATTCCATCGCCATCGGAGTCAACGCCTTCCAAAAGTTCCTGAAGATTCTCTATTGCCAACACGTCACCGTATTTTTCCACGAGAGAACTCTCGAGCTCGCTGAGCGAAATCAAGCCGTTTCCGTCTGCATCAAGTTCGTTGAACATCCGTTGCGCTGAAATCTCATGTTCGTCCATCATGTCAGCAAGCGCCTGGAGCGGGTGTACGGGCGCAACCTCGTCTTCCTCGACTTCATCGGCGTCGTCCATTGGGGAGTCATCCGTCTCGGCATCCTGCTCTTCAACCTCCGAATCAACGTCATCATCCTCTGAGGATGCATCTTCTTCGTCACTTTCAGCAGCCAACGCCTCTTCCTCGCGTGATTCGTCTTCTTCGTCTTCGGCGACATCTTCGGATTCATCGGATACGTGATCCTCTTCTCCAATATCATCGTCGGAGCTATCTTCCACCTCCTGGACGGTTGAATCTTCGGCCCCCTCGTCATCATGTTCCGGCTCGTGCTCTGCCTCAGAATCCCCCATTAAAATTGAGTCAAATTCGTTGAGATCGATGACGCCGTTGCCGTCTGCATCGATTTCGGCAACCAATCGGTCAACTTGCGAGGGAGGTAAGTCGGCGAGATTCAATCCAAGAAGGCCCTTGCGCAATTCCTCTGAATCAATGGTCCCATCGCCGTTTTCATCGAATTTTTCGAACAATTTACGAATGTTAACGCCGGTGGTGTGAATCCATGTCCGCAGAATGTCCACGACGTCGTCAGCAACAAAGACGACACCGCATTCGGGACATCGCGTTGAATCAAGGGGGACGAGTTTTTGACAAGCACCGCACTCCCCCAGAGCCTCGTCAGAGACGCCGGAAAATTTGGTTTTACACTCGGGACACTCGGCAGAATCGAGGGGAATTACCGTCCGACATGCACCGCACTCTGCCATGGGCACGTTTTCGTTTTCGTCGTCTGCCATGCTTCCACCGTTAACTTGCAGGACGACGGACAATATAATGCTTGATGGATTATCGCCTGTTCTTGAGGAGTAATTCCATAGGTCGCCATGGTTCACCAATGAACGGGGAGACGGGATGCGGGGGTTGTTCACGGTTGATTCAGTGGACCCGAACATCGTGTATCCCGCCATAGAATCTCAAGACGGTCAAGACGGTTCGCTGCATTGTTACAGTCGCCTGCCGATGCGCCAACTGCTTCGACATGTCTCGACCAACCGAGGAGGATTGTGGTGGATTTCTGAGCAGGAAGAGGAAACTGCCGTACGTCCCGATGCCGCTGAAGTGCTTGCCCATCTCCATCGCCATTCGCCTCTTGAAGGCGACATCGTCGTGATCGATGCACTCCAATGGATGCTTCAAAACAGCGGCGAACGGAACGTTCTCGATGCATTGCAGCGGCTGGATTCCTTTTCAAGAAGGATTGGTTTTGCCGTTGTTTTCCCGGTTGAACCCCTTGCTTTTGAGCATCGATTGTGGGCACGAATTCGCACGCTAGCGCCGCTTTTGCCGAACACCAAGCAACCTGATCAAAACGGAGTATTGGACAAGGAGGCGCCTGAGGCTACGCCAGCAAGTGATGGTGAAGAGGAACCATCAACGATGGATGCCACAACCTCTGATGAAATCGCCTCGCCCGAGCCCCATCCTCCAACCGTTGTTCATCTCGTCTCGCTCCCTCGGAAGGGGTTCTCGGTAAGCCTGTTGCAAAAACGGATGCTTCAGTGGAAGCGCATGGGCTTCGATTTGAGTGAACTTGAGCCTGCACTCGCCTTCGAGGACTTGGATAGAGCGCATGCATTGTATGCTCAGACCGAACAGCGAATTACCGGTGCAATCGATGTCTTGCGGCGTCTTGAAGCACACGAATCCTCCTTTACGGTCACGGAACGCGAACTCCACGGATACAGGCTGATGAACTTGATTGACCTCGAAGCGACGAAAGAATTCGTGGAGCACGCAATATCAACGCGGTAGACGCCCATGCTCCGCTTCCAACCGAGAGAGCCACCGACCTGCAAGCAATTCTTCAGCGAGTTTCATCAGCTCATCCGATGTCGAACGGTCGCCTTGGAGAGCAGGTGCCACGGTTCGGACGAGACGTCGCAACCCTTCGACATGAGGGGACGAGGGGAAAGAGGCATGCTCCAACGCCTCGCAGGCAACTAAGAGTTCGCATGCGAGCACTTCGGCCAGCCTTCTGACGCCCGAAAGCAAGTTCCACGCTGCCGTTGCCCCCATGCTCACGTGGTCTTCTTGGCCTGCGGAGGTTGATGTCGAGAATGCCGAACGGGGACTGGCTTGCCCGTGGAGTTCAGCGAGAGCGGCACCGGCTACGTACTGGACGATCATCAAACCCGATTCGAGACCGCTGTTCAAGGCAAGGAAGGCCGGCAATTCGCTTCTCGAGGCGTCCAACATTTGATCGATCCTGCGTTCCGAGATTGAGCCCAACTCAAACATGGCCAGGCTCATGCCGTCACAGGCCAACGCCACGATTTCACCGTGGAAATTGCCCTGCGATTTGACTTCATGTGGACCTGGATTGGTCGGATTGGGGAAGATAAGCGGATTGTCCGTTGCGCTGTTCAATTCGATGTTGAGCATCTCGGTGAGCCGCTGGTAGGCTTCGTACACCGCCCCGTGGACTTGAGGTGCACAACGGAACGAGTACGGATCTTGGACTCGGTCGCAATCTGCATGCCCGGTTAGAATTTCAGAGCCGTGGAGAATGGCCCGTAACCGTTCAGCAACCAAGACTTGGCCAGGGTGTGGGCGAGCCTGATGGATGAGCGGGTCGGAAGGGGTGAGACTGCACGTTCGTGCGTCCATGGAGGCCGATAAGATGAGGTCCGCGAACACCAACACGTTGGCCAATTGTTGTTGGGCGAGTGTTGCAAACGCCGTCATCTGACTGGTGCCATTGATGAGGGAAAGCCCGTCTTTTGCCGTGAATTCAACTGGAATCAATCCTTTTTGGAGCAACACTTCTCGCGTCGGAACCCTCCCCCCATCGGACAAAATGTACCCCTCGCCCATCAAGGCAAGGGCGAGGTGGGACAACGGGGCCAAATCCCCGCTTGCACCCAAGCTACCGATTCTTGGAATGAATGGGTGAATGTTCTGATTGAGGAAGGCCGCGAGTTGTTGAATGCATACGGGCGATATTCCAGAGTGCCCTTTGCACAGGGAATTCAAACGGACGACCATCATCGCTCGGACCGAACGTGCATCCATTGGCTCTCCGAGGGCCGTGGCGTGGGAACGGATGAGATTGACTTGGAGTTGAGCAAGATCTTCAGGCGATATCCGTTCGCGTACGAGGGCGCCAAACCCGGTGTTGATGCCGTAAACCGTTTCTCCAGAAGTAACAATACGGTCAACCACGGCTCGCGCAGCGTTGATGCCGGCCCAAGCACTTTCGGATACCGTCACGGTCGCTTTTCCATCGGCAACAGACAAGACCTCCGGGAGCGAAAGCGTCGTGCCGTCGAGGACGACCACGGATTCAGTCATGGTTGGCCACCTCCAAAATAATGTTGCAACAGACTTTCCTCAACGATATGGGGCAAGGTGATTTTCAGGTTCGTTTCAAGTTCCATGGCCCGAATACTTGCTGAACGAGCCCCGGAATTACGAGCCCATGCTCTTCGGGCAACGCCGTTGTTGACGTCCCAATGAAGCATGCTCTGCAAACGTTGCTCGGCTTCATCACTCCCGTCAAGCAGCATGCCGAATCCACCGTTGATGACTTCACCCCATCCGACACCTCCACCGTTGTGGAGGCTGACCCATGTGGCCCCGCGAAACGCATCACCAATGACGTTCTGCACGGCCATATCCGCTGTGAACATTGAACCGTCTCGGATATTCGCTGTTTCCCTGTAGGGGCTGTCGGTACCCGATACATCGTGATGGTCACGCCCCAACACCACGGGCCCAATCTCCCCACGTGCAATCGCCCGGTTCATGGCAAGCGCAATCTCTCGCCTTCCGACATCATCGGCGTACAGGATTCTCGCTTGGCTGCCGACGACCAAGTTGTTGTCTCCAGCCCGTTCAATCCATTGCAGATTGTCACGAATTTGCTGCTTCACGTCCGGAGTTGCCTTGGCGAGCATGCGCTTCAGAACCTCAGCTGCAATGGCATCCGTGCGGGTGAGGTCCTCAGGTTTGCCGCTTGTGCAGACCCAACGGTACGGGCCAAATCCGTAGTCAAAGCAGATCGGACCCATAATATCCTCAACATACGAGGGGTAGCGGAAGCTTCCATCGTGGTTCACAACATCGGCACCTGCACGAGAGGCTTCGAGCAAGAATGCGTTACCGTAATCCCAAAAGTACATTCCTTTCGCAACCATGATGTTGACCGCTTCCGCATGGCGTCGGAGGGTGGACTGAATTTCAGATTTGAAGGTTTCAGGGTCCGATGACATCATGGCGACACACTCGTCGTAGGTTCTCCCAACTGGAAAATAGCCACCCTGATACGGATTGTGGAGGCTGGTTTGGTCGCTACCGAGGTCAACCTTGACGTCACGATGCACCAAGCGTTCCCAAAGATCCACGATGTTTCCGATGAAGCCAATGGAAATAGCATCGCCCTCGCGAGATGCGTTCAACATCATGTCGATGGCAGCATCCACGTCATCCGTTACATCTGTCAACCAACCTTGTTCGTGGCGTTTGTGTGCCGCGTGTGCATTTGACTCTGCAATGATGCATGCTGCCCCGGCAATCGTTGCGGCTTTGGCCTGAGCACCGGACATGCCTCCCAAGCCGCTCGTCACAAACGTGACGCCCGCTAAGTCATCGCCTTCGGGAAGGTCAAGATGCAAGCGCGCTGCGTTGAGCAAGGTGATTGTGGTTCCGTGAACGATGCCTTGTGGACCGATGTACATGTACGAACCTGCCGTCATA
>JAURDA010000056.1 GCA_030828165.1 Candidatus Poseidonia sp. | reverse complement strand
CAAGCGGCACGGGAGGAACTCGCCTCCTTTCTCCAACCGGCTTCGCTTCGCTGTCCGTTCGATATTTTCACCACCTCTTGGCCGGCCAAGGTTGACCGGCAAACCATCGACGGCATTGATGCCGCTTTGGATTCCAAACTCAAAGCGGAAACAACCGGACATTTGGTGGAGATGGCTCGCCTTCTCGGCCCGATGAAAACGCCGTGTGAACGGGCGGTGGCTCGCCTTGTCGAAACCGACCAGTGGCTCGCTGTTGCTCGCTGGGCACACACCCATGGCTGTGTAATGCCCGAACTCGTCAAGCACGGTGTTTGGTTGGAAGGCGGCCGCCACCTCCTCCTGGGCGTTGACCCCGACCCCGTAACGTACGGTCTTGGTGCGGCGGCCGTCGAGGGTGACCGGCAATCCCTTGCGTTGCTCACCGGAGCAAACTCGGGAGGCAAAACCACCCTGTTGGAGTGCATCGCTTACGCCACCATTCTCGCCCACATGGGGTTGCCCGTCCCCGCTCAATCCGCTCGCATCGGGCACGTTGAGGCCTTGCACATTCTCGCAAAAGCCGGCGGCACACAGAGCGCTGGGGCGCTTGAACAAACGTTGGTTGAACTGGCGACGGTGGTCAGCGACCCCACACCAAAACTCATCCTCGCCGACGAACTTGAGGCCATCACCGAGCCCGGTGCAGGTGCTCGCATCATTGCCGGCATGCTTCTGGCGGCGGAATCCCAACCCGAGACGACGATGATGCTCGTGACCCACCTCGCCCCCGCCATACTCGAAGCCACGGGACGGGACGACCTGCGCGTGGACGGCATTGAGGCTCGGGGTTTGGGAGAGGACTTGGAACTCCTCGTCGACCGGACGCCCCGGCGAAACCACCTTGCTCGCTCAACGCCTGAACTCATCGTCAAGCGTCTGGTGGAGAAGAGCAACGGCCACGCCAAGGCTCTGTTTGCTGATATTTTGGAGATGTTCCATCAGCGTGACTGATCATGCTGGGAGTTCCAATTCCACGGCGAACAACGGGTCGGGGTCGGTTGAATCGTGGTAGGCGACCACCACGCCGCCGTCGGGAAGAATGCCCAAGGAGGCGAAATCGAAACGGATGTCGTTGCCTGCACCCGAGGTGGAATCCAAGTCGCCCAGGCCGATGTAAGTCAGGGTGTCGGGCGTCATGTCCTCGGAATAGGCTCGCACATGGTAGACCGTATCGACATCGGGCCCCTCGGTGGATTGGTAGCGAACGTTGAGGACAAAGAGGTCCAGCTCACCGTTGCCTTGGAATTCCCACTCCTCGATTGACGAGGCTTTTTCGCCCAAATCGTAGGTGTGGTTCGTCCACGTCAGAGCACCGTCCATGGACATGTAGTGCGTGAAGGAGGTTCCTGAATTGCTCACGCAATGAAGGGTTCCGGCACGGTCAATGTGGCAGTATTCCGAGGGGAATTGAACGCTCAATTCGTTCCACGAAAGGGTGGTGTCCATGTAGGCAGCGTTGCCGTTATCGTAGTAGGCTGGGAAGAGCAGGCCGCCGGAGGGAAGCGGGAAAGCCCGCATTTCTTTGTGCGGTTTGTTGACGTCCCAGTAGGCGGGTAATTCCGCTCCGGTGAAGTTGAGGTCGAGTTCAATGGCAGGGTCGCCTCCGTCCCGTCCGGGGAATTGGAAGGGGTAGTAGTTGAGGCCGTCCACGCTGATTTGGCCGCCTGCGTTTTGGGTTTGGTGCCAGAAATTGGAGACCACGATGCTTGCCCAGTCTCCCGTTCCGAGGGTTGAATCGATCGGGCCGACCACTTCAACCTGCCACGAACGGTCGTAGAAGGGTTCGGTAATGCGGTTGTAACACCACGTCCAGTCCCCTTCGGATTCGTCGTAGAGAATGGCGTAGAATTTGTCCAGTTTCAGGTCGGCTCCCGGATACGGGAACCACGACATGGAGATGATGTCACCGTTGGTGGCCTGCACGATGCTGCCTTCGCCCAGCCCTTCTTGTCCGGGATTGGTGGGCACGAAGGTTCGGCATTGGGTGTCGGGCAGCACGCCGGGGATGTAGGTGTCCCAAGCGTGGCCTCGATCAGCCGAAAAAACCGGGTATTCGCCGCCGATGTTCAATAGTTGACCGTCGATGGAGGTGGCGAGGTAATGTTCACAACAGTTGCCGCCGTAGGTGGCGTCAAACACCGCCCAGGTCGTGTTGGTGGTTTGGTTGGTCCGCAAATCAACGGTCACAAACATTCGTTCGTCCTCGTGACCAGCGGGGTCAATTCGGTCGTAGGTGTCCCAAATGGGGGTCAAGGTTTCTTCCTCAACCGTCGTGCTCCCGTCGCCGAAACATCCCGCCAGCAGCATGGACAACGCCATCGCCACCCCGAGCAGTCGCTTTCCCATGGAGGTGCCTGCCTTCGGCGTGATTTGAAGCCGTCGCTGACGTTGGTTGGCCGGGAAGACCGAACGCCTTCACGTCCTTGCTCGCCCATCACGGAGGCGTGCTTCCATGGTGAGCAGATGTTCCAACCCCTTGGTCGTGTAACTTCCCATCCACGTCAAGGCCTCACCGTCGATGAGGTGAAGAGCGGGGGGTGTTCCTCCGATGGCTTCGATCTGCGCTACCAAGCGTTCGCCTTCCTCCAACGAAAATTCGTGTGGTTCTGAGGAGAGGAAAAGGTCGGTCAACTTCCAAGCCACGATGGATTCGGGCGTCACGACCGGATAACCCGTTCCGTCCGGTTCAATGACGGGGACGTCGTATCCCATGCAGGCAACCATGTTTCCCGCATACGTGGCGCCGTTTGCCGCCATCAAGGGTTCATGCCAAATCAGGGGCAACGCCACTCGCCCGTTGGGTTCGGGCAAAGCGATGAGGGTGGTCTCAAGACGCGTTGCAAGCGCTTCTGCCTCATCCTCTCGCTGCACCGCTCGGCCAAGTGAACGAAGCATATCGGGCACCTCAGCGGGACGGCTAACGTGACAGACGAAGGTTCGGTAGCCTTGCTCGACGCACCAATCGTGGACCGCCTTGGGGTTCTCGTCCCGGTCCATCACCACCACGTCGGGTTTGGCCGCAGAGATTTTTCCGAGATTGGGCGTCTTCGTTCCTCCAACCACGGGGACCTGACTCACCGCATCGGCCGGATGAATGCACCAGGGCGTGCGTCCCACCACGGAGGATGCATCAAGGCCCAAGTCAAACAGGGAAAGGGTCAAACTCGGGACGAGCGAAACGATGCGCACGGTGTCCCCTCATGCGACGGTGAAGTGAACGGTGGTGCCGTCGACTTCGAAGGTTTCGGCGCCTTCCGGCGGGGTGCTGCTCTCGGGGTGGAAGACGCAACCTGCACATCGGGTTTCGGCGGCGACCCATGCTTCGTCCGCTTCTTCCATGGCCGGACCGTTCACCACCCATACTTCGAGGTCGATGGTGGCTTCCAATTCCAAATCCATCGCCTTCCGTTGGGCCTGCACGCGGCGGGTGATGTCACGCGCCATGCCCTTTGAGAGCAGGGCTGGGGAATCGTTCATGTCCAACACGAGGCTCACGTGGAGGGAGGCTCCGTCCGCACCGGGGACGTCAACGGTTTGTGCTGCAAATCCGGGGCGTTCAACCCGCTTGACCTCCACGTCGCTTTCTTCGACCGTGACGCCGAGCACCTCAGCACCGCCTGCACGAATGGCCTGCAGCAAGGCTTCAGGGTCCTCAGCGGCCCGAATGGCCTGCGCCACCTCGTTCACGCTTGAGCGTGCTTTGGGTGCAAGGGCTCGGAAATTGGGGGCGAGTTCGATGCGCTGGAACCGGTCGAGGTCGTTCTCAACGAGGATCGCTTCCACGTTCAGCTCCTCAGCGAGCAGGTCGTGGAATTCGCTGAGTTCCGGCCCAGCGACGATCCAACCTTGAGCGCACGGTAGGCGTTGCCGTCGGTTGCCGTCAATGCGAATGCGGCGGCCGGCCTCGGCCAACTCTCGGACCAACGCCATCGTGGCTTCGAGTTCCGGGTCCGTGGGCGGAAGCGAGGCGGTGGCTTTTGCAGCCGCTTCGTCCCATGCATCCGAGGTGGCTCCTTCGAGCGAACCCGGAACACCTGCGGGCCAAGGGGCGGTATGGACGGAGGCTCCGGTGAGGTTGCGATGGATTTCATCGACCATGAACGGCGCCACGGGGGCAACGAGACGGCAAACGGTGAGCAGCACCTCGTGAAGGGTGTGCTGACAAGAACGCTTGTCGTTGCTGTCCGCTTCGTCCCAAAGGCGGCGGCGGCTCCGACGAACGTACCAGTTGGACAGGTCGTTGACGACGAAATCTTCCAAATCCCGACCCGCCTTGTGGAACTGCCAGTTCACGAAGTTCTCGTGGTAGTCGTTGGCCACGGTGGCGAGGCGGGAGAGCACCCAGCGGTCGAGGGCCGGCCGCTGGGCCACGGGAATGGAGGACGCCTCGGGGTCAAAGGCGTCGAGAGCGGCGTAATCGGCGTGGAACTTGTAGACGTTCCAGAGCGTAAGGAACATCTTCGCATAGGTTTCCCGCACCCCGTTGGGGTCGAACTTCATCGGGTTCCACGGCGCTCCAGCCGTCACCATGTACCAGCGCGTGGCGTCGGCTCCTTCACGGTTGAAATGGTCCCAGGGGTCGACGATGTTGCCTCGTGATTTTGACATCTTCTTGCCTTCAGCATCGAGGATCAGGCCGAGCGAAAGGCAGCGTTTGTAGGCGGGTTGGTCGAACACGGTGGTTGAAACGGCCAGCAAGGTGTAGAACCAACCGCGTGTTTGATCGACGCCTTCGCAGATGTAATCGACGGGGAACGAGGCGTTGAACACCTCTTCGTTCTCGAAGGGATGGTGCCATTGCGCAAAGGATGCGCAACCGGAATCAAACCAGCAGTCCATCACGAAGGGCTCCCGGTGCATGACTTCGCCGCTGTCCGATAGGAGCGTGAACCCGTCCACGATGGGACGGTGGAGGTCAACATCGTCGGTACAATCGGGGTTGGCGATGCCCGCCGCTACGGCTTTTGCCACCTCCTCTTGGAGTTCTTTGATCGAACCGACGCACTTCATTTCGCCGCTTTCGCTGCGCCAGACGGGCAACGGTGTGCCCCAGTACCGTTCGCGAGAAATGGCCCAATCCTTGACGTTTCGAAGCCATTCACCAAAGCGCCCTTCGCCCACCCAATCGGGCGCCCATTCCACTTGGTCGTTGAATTTGAGCAGGTTTTCTTTGACGGCGGTCATCCGGACGAACCAGGAATCCATGGCGTAGTAGAGCAACGGATGGTCGGTTCGCCAACAGTGCGGGTAGTCGTGCGCATAGGCCTTTTCTCGGTAGAGCAAGCCGCTTTCCGGCCCTTTGCCGTTGGTTCCTCCGGGAGAGGAAAGCAGCGAGATGATGGTCTCGTCGCACGCCTTGACGTAGCGACCGTCGAGTTCGGGATGGGTCCCGGTGACGAAGGAACCGTCCATGTCCACGGTGTGGTGTGCAGGAAGCCCCGCTTCCATGCCGAGGTTGTAATCGTCCTCACCGTACATCACGGCGGTGTGCACCACGCCCGTTCCATCGGTCGTCGTGACCCAATCGGCCTCGAGCACGGTCCATGCCGTCATGGAATCGCCCTTGGGCACGGCACCGGGGAACAACGGTTCGTAGGACCGCCCGACGAGGTCAGCTCCGGGGAACTCGTCAACGATGTCGACGTGGTGACGCAAGACCTCCTTCATGAGGTCCTTGGCGAGGATGACCTCCTCCCCAACGTCCGCACCGCCTGCGCCTTCCCAATGCTCGCCGGCGGCTTCCTTGACTCGACACCGGACGTAGGTGACCTCCGGTCCAACGGCCAAACCCACGTTGCCCGGAAGCGTCCAAGGCGTGGTCGTCCATGCGAGGATGGAGGCGTTGTCGTCGGTGAGTTTGAATTTGACATACACCGAGGGTTCTTCCACTTCTTTGTAGCCCAACGCCACCTCGTGGCTGGAGTACGACGTCCCGGTTTGCGGACAGAACGGGAGCACTTTGTGGCCTCGGTAGAGCAGCCCTTTGTCGAACATTTGCTTGAGAGCCCACCACGCCGATTCAACGTAATCGTTGTCAAGGGTGACGTACGGGTTGTCGAGGTCGACCCAATACGCCATGCGCTCGGTCATCTCTCGCCAAGCGGCTTCGTAGGTCCACACGGATTCTCGACAGGCTTGGTTGAATTCGGCCATGCCGAAGGCTTCAATCGCTTCGTTGCTCATCAAATCAAGTCGTTTTTGGACTTCGATTTCCACCGGCAAGCCGTGGGTGTCCCAGCCGCCTTTTCGCTCCACGAGGAAGCCCTCCATCGCTTTCCAGCGGCAAACGAGATCCTTGTAGGTCCGGGCAACGACGTGGTGGATGCCGGGTTTTCCGTTGGCGGTGGGCGGTCCTTCGAGGAAGATGAACGGGGCTCCGTTTCGTCGGACGTCGATGGAGGCTTGGAAGGTCTTCTCGTCCGTCCAACGCTTCAACAAATCGGTTTCCAACTGAACGGCGTTCAGTTCACCTGCCGCCTTGGGTTGAGCCATGCTTCGGCCACCGAGGGTGCGGTTTTGAATATCACTCCCTTTTTTGTTCATTTCCCGCAGACCTGCGCCCTTGTCGGGTTGGAAACGAAGCGTTGAAGTGCTCTCGTACACCAAACGAGCGATTTTTGCCGGGCGTATGCTTCAAGTCCTTCAACGAGCACCACGGTGCATGGCGGGTGGGCGTGTCCATGCAAAGGCCCTTGTGCTTGTGGCGCTCATGGTCTTTGGAGGGAGTTTCGGAACCTTGTTCACGGTGCCGTCCTCGCCCGCTTCGCTTGAACAAGCAGCACCGGTCATGTCGGTCGGTGAAGGTGACCAGATGGACCTCACCCTTTCCCCCAGTCCGAATACTGTTTTCAAACTCGATCTTCCGGCTGACGAGGCCTTGGTGAGCGCCGAAATCTTGTTTACGCCCAAGGTGCTTCCGCTTCAATCCGGCTTCGTATGGGACGACGCTGCAGATTGGAACCACGCCGACGCCGTGAAGAACGGTTCAACGGTCTCCAACGGAGCGTTGACGGGTTCCTCGGCTGGCGTTCTTTGGGACTTTAATA
>JAURDA010000055.1 GCA_030828165.1 Candidatus Poseidonia sp. | reverse complement strand
GATGCGAACGAGACGATGGATTCCGATAACGACGGCGTGGGCGACAACGCCGATGACTTCCCCGAGGACGCTACCCAAACTACCGACCGCGACATGGACGGCTACGGCGACAACCCTGAGGGCAACAACCCCGACGCCTTCCCGCAAGACGCCACCGAATGGGTGGACAGCGACGGCGACGGCGTGGGTGACAACGGCGATGCCTTCCCCAACGATGCTTCTCAATCGGCAGACCAGGACGGGGACGGCTACGGCGACAACCCGCAAGGCACCAACCCTGACATGTTCAAAACCGACGCCACCCAATGGGCCGATGCTGACAACGATGGCTACGGCGACAACCCCGACGGCACCAACGCCGACCTGTTCCCCGCTGACGCAACCGAATGGTTTGACAGCGACTTGGACGGCGTGGGCGACAACGCCGATGCCTTCCCCAACGACCCTGACGAAACGATGGACAGCGACGGCGACGGCATGGGCGACAACGAACAAGCCGTGCTAGAAGCCAAACTCGCAGCAGAGCAGGAGGAGGCTGATGCGAGCGCTCGGATGCGCATGATCATCGGTGCGGTGCTCGTGCTTCTCGTCGGCGCCGGCGCTGGCGTGTTCTACTTGCGCAGCCGGTCGGGAGCCGATGGCGGCGAAGAGGTGGTCAAGGACTTCGGCATGCCCGACATGAACGCTCAACCCGCAACGGCCATGCCCGACATGTACGCTCAGCCCGCACAAAGCTACGGCGAGGTGGCCGGCTACGCTGCTCAACCCGCCGCCGCTGCCTACGACCCCATGGCGACTCAACCTGCAGCGAGCCAACCGATTGACGACAGCGCCCTCAGCACCCTCATCGAACCCGAGCCGGTGGCTGCGGCTGCTGTTGCCATGCCCGAGGCCGTGGTGGCTCCCGTGGCTGCTGAACCCGCCGTCGTTGCTCCCGTTGAGCCCTCCGTGGTGAACCAGTGGACCGACGAGAACGGCCACACCTGGCGAGTGATGAGTGACGGCAGCAACCGCTGGTGGAACGGCACGGACTGGCAAAAGGTCTGAGCCGACATCTGGCAACGAAAGCCATCGGTTCCTCTTGGAACATCAGGGCCAAAGGGCGGCCGTGAACCTACGGGCCTTGATGTGCGGTATCATCCGTTGGGGTTGAACAGGCCTATATGAGCAAAAACAACCTCAAGACACCATGGACCTTCCAGACCATCTCAGCGAACGCTGCAGGTGGCTCACGGCTCACCGAACGCCCCTTGGCGAAGGACCGGTGGTGGTGTGGCTCAAATCCCTGTTCAGGGTCCACGAAAACCCCGTGGTGGACGTGGCTCGTTGGATGGCCCATCATCACGGCCGCCCGCTGCTGATTTACCACGGCCTTGACGAACGCTACCCGCACGCCTCCCTGCGTCACCACAACGTCGTCATGGACGCCGCCGTGGACCTGCACCGCGGCTTCACGAAACAAGGCCTCCGCTACGTGTTCCATCTCGCACGAGAAGGCCATCGCCCTTCGGTCATGAAACACCTCGCACGGCAGGCCAGCATGGTGGTCACCGACCTGTTTCCGCTGCCTCCGTGGGACGAATGGGTGCGTCGAGTCGCCGAAGGGACCGAAGCCGCCGTGGTTGAGGTGGACGGTCATTGCGTCATTCCCATGCCGCTGTTCGGAAAGTCGGTGGACCGCCCGTTCAAATTCAGAGATGCCACCAAAAAATTGCGAAAACAACGCCTGCAACGCTCGTGGCCGACGCTGGACCTCGAGGTGGAGGCCTACGACGGTGAACTGCCGTTCGAGCCGGTGATGGTGGAGCACCAACTTGCTGACCCGGCCGGCCGTTGGGCCTTGCTTGAACTGTGCAACATTGACCCAACGGTCCACCCTGTCTGGCGATTTCGTGGTGGAGAACAAGCGGCCCTCGCCCGCTGGCAGGCCTTCAAGGAAAAAGGGCTCAACGGTTACGCTCGCCGACGAAACAACGCCGCCGATACCAACGGTGTTTCCCGCCTGTCGGCTTACATTCACTACGGCATGATCTCTCCGATGAAAATCGCCCGCGAGGCGGCCGAGGTCGGGACGAAATCGGCGGAGAAGTACCTCGATGAACTGCTGGTGTTCCGTGAACATCCTTGGCACCACGTTTTCGCCACCCATGAACCCTACGGGACGCACAACCTGCCCGACTGGGCTCGCCTCTCCTGGCGATCCACAGCCGACGACCCTCGCACCACCCAATACCCGTTG
Source organism: Candidatus Poseidonia sp. (assembly GCA_030828165.1). Classification (GTDB taxonomy): domain Archaea; phylum Thermoplasmatota; class Poseidoniia; order Poseidoniales; family Poseidoniaceae; genus Poseidonia. Next base: position 5,539 of record JAURDA010000055.1, on the reverse strand, counting down.
CGGCAACTGGAGCGAGGCGACGTCCACGACCCGCTGTGGGCGGCGTGCCAACGTTCCCTTCTACGGCAAGGCGAACTGCACAACAACGTCCGCATGACCTGGGGCAAAGCCCTGCCGTTTTGGACGGTGGACCACGAACACTCCATGGCATGGGGGCAAGCGCTCAACGACAAATACGCCCTGGACGGACGTGACCCCTCCTCGGTGGTTGGCGTTCAATGGTGCCACGGTCTCTTTGACCGGCCGTTCCATCCACCTTCCCCAATTCTCGGTCTCGTTCGTCAACGCGACCCGCGAACCCACCGAACCCGCCTTGACATGGATGCTTATCGGACGTTCACCGACCGTCCTGCCGCCACCACGCCTCACCCCATCGTCGTGGTTGGAGCGGGTTTAGCAGGTGCCGTGGCCGCACGCGTGCTGGCCGACCACGGATTTGACGTCGTAGTGCTGGACAAAGGTCGCCGAGTCGGCGGTCGTCTTTCACGACGCTTGCTCGACGGCGTCGTGATGACGCACGGCGCCTCCAACCTTGACGGGTGGCCTTCATGGATGGATGCGTGGATCGACGAAGCCATCGCCAACGGATGGATGGAAAATGGCGAGGAGGGCGTGTTGCTCAACGACGGGCCGGCGGCCATTGGGCATTGGCTCAACGGCATCGACGTTCTGACGGGAACCACCGTCGTTCGCGTGGAACGCCAAGACGAGGCGTGGGTCATCGACGACGACAGCGGCAACCAGTGGACCGCGTCCGGTGTTGTTCTGACCGCTCCGCTGCCCCAGCTTCACCGGCTTCTTCCCGAAGCACCCGATGCGTGGTCAACCCACCCCTATGAGCCAACGTGGACCATCCTCGCTGCCAATGAAGTTCCCGTCCCGTCCCATGCCGCAGAGGTCCTTTCCGGCGATGGGTACAGCGTCGAAACCGGCGATGATGAGCGGGGCTTGGTGGTTCATCTTCCCGCTCAGTGGAGTCAAGAACACCTCGAGAACGACGCCACCGACATCGTTCAGGCGTGGTTGTCCACGGTCAACGACCTTGACGGCGAGGTGGCCGCTTGGATGAAAACGGCTACCCTCCATGCGCACCGTTGGCGCTACGGTCGTTCAAGCGAGGTGGCCGTGGGTGCAGAATTGCCGTTCTTGGTGGAGGCGGGCGACGCTTGGAGCGGACCCGCAGGGACGGGAGGAGCCGCCCTTCGTTCAGGGGCTTGGGCGGCGGCCAACCTCGCATGGCGCATCGGTCAGCCTCAACGCCCTGAATCGGCTCCGGTTCAGCAAACGCTGTTCTGATGGCACGATGCAACGCCCGTGTCGGAACAAAACCTAAATGACTCATGAGATGTTACTCAGCGTGTCCATGGAAGAAAAGTCGCGCCCACCCCAACCCATCCTCATTCAGGCTAGTGAAGGTGGTGAACCTGAGGCCGTCAAGGCTGAGCCGCAACACGCCGTTTCCATGGCCGTCGGCGTCAACGAAAGGGGTGAGGGCCTTCAGGAAGCCGTTGACCACTACAGGCTAACGCTCTCAACCAAACCCAACATCGTCGGTTTGTTGGTGCTGGGGATTCTCCTGCTCTTCGTGGTTCCCCTCACCCTCTTGGGGGAAGTTTTCTATGACGACGACGCTGCCAATTTCTGTTGCTTTTCGATCATCACCGGTTCCGTGTTGTTCCTGGTCGCCTCAATAAAGGACAACGCTTGGCGGAAAGAGGTCAAACTTGCGAAGGAACGCGTGATCAACGAAGCCGGTCTCAAGGCTCCAGCGGCCTCCACAACACCTGTCGTCGTCGCTGGTGTGTTGTTTTTGGGGAGTTTTCTTGCGCCGAGTTTACCGTTCTCTTACAGCGACGTCATTTCTCTACTGTTGTTCATCTTGGCCCTCATTGCCACGATCTTCGTCGTTGCAATGACCGGTGAAGCCAACAAGATCCCGGAGAAATATTTCCAAGCGGTGTTGAATCAGGTCCAAGAGGAAGAGTAAGGCCTCAGCCTTCACTCGCCAACGCGCTCGATGACACGAACGTGGTCGCCGCGCATGTTGAGCGTCATCGGGATGATTTGCTCGTAGAGTTCCATGCTGACCTCTTCCTTGGATTCGGACACGCTGGTGATACGAGCCTTCTCGCCCTTGAACGCACCCGTGACGATTTCGACAATGCAGCCGACCTCGATGCCGCTGGTCACGGCCTTCGGCTCCAAGTAGGGCAAGATGTCCTCGAGCGGGGCTTCACCGGGAAGCACGTTCTTGGCGTTCTTGAGCGGGGACTGGTTGATGCCGCGACGGGCTGAAGGGTCTCGGCCACCGGAGCGACCGATGAGCTTCTCAACGTGGTGAAGCGCACTGGCTTCGACGAAGACGTAGCCGCGCATGGCCGGCGGATGAAGAATGGACATGATCTCCCCGTGGAGGGACACCATCGAGCCGCTGCCGTGGAGGCGAGAGTACATTTCGTCGGCCACGCGCTGCTCGGAGTTGATGGCCGTCTTGATGATGTAAAGGAAGGAGCCGACGCTGCCGTACATGGCTCGGAAGAGGCCTGCAGCGTTCTCCATGTCAAGGTCAGCGAAGATGCAGTTGTAGTCCTTCAAACTGCCTGGGTCGATCCACTCGGCTCGGGTGTAAATGCCGGACGGGGTGACCTCGTCGCTCTTGCTGACGACCAAAATGGGCATCACGTCAACGAGGTTGCGGCCCATGTCGATGCCGCGCTCGGGACCGGTGCTGTGGTAGTGGAGGTCTTCCACAGGGATGCCGGTGGATTGGGCCACGCGGTCCAACACCTCTTCTGGGGTGTCGGCGACGCCCCAAACGCCGTCCCAAAGGTCGGGGAAGTGCTCGGTTGAACTGTTGCGCTTGAGCAACAGCAGTTTCTCCTCATGGCGAACAAAGGCTACGAATGCTTCCGTCATTTTCTCACGCTCCAATCAGTTTCCAATTCCGAACACGTCGTGAATCAGCCAAGGCAGGAAGTTGTCCATCAGCACCAAGATGGCGAACCCGATGGCTCCCAGGACGAAGAGGCCGATGCCGCAGATGATCGCCGTTTGACGGAACTCCTGTTTGGACGGCTTGCGCGCCATGCGGATAATACGGGCCCAAGAGCCTCGGGTGATGCGGCGGAATTGCGCCTCAATCTTGTCCTGTTGCTCTTGCACGCGCATCTCAAACGACTTGTTGGCGTTCTTTTCGTTAGACATGGTCCAACCTCAGCCTACCGAGCCACCAACCCCCTCATTATAACGACTCCGCAGGCACACAATGTTCATTTAGCGGCTAAATCAAAAGGCCATCATGAACATTTCTGGAAGTCCACTGGTCTTGAGGCGATTTCAAATCGATGAAACGGGCGTTTCAGGAGCGAATGTATGGATTGAGGCACGACAGCCTGGCTTGGTGAGTTTTCTTCTCACGTTGGTTGGCCTTGACCCAAACAGCGCGCTAAAAGTGACACGGGGGTCGATTTCGTTCCGAAATTCATCCGTTTTCGGCATGAATCAAGTTTCGACGCCGCTGACCAACGTGGGCGCCTTTGTAGGCGGATACAAAAAACCGTTCTGGGCGCTGGTGTTTTCAGCACTCATGTTCCTGATCGGACTTTCGCTTGCCTTCACCGAGGACGGGGGAATTCTGTTTGGACTCTTTGCGCTTCTCGCGTTGGGTGGGTTGCTGTACTACTACCTGCAGAAAACGATGTTCATGGGATTCGAAACGAGCGGTGGAGGGACCTACGGATTCGCTTTCAAGGCCTCCGTCCTCGAAGGCGTTGGCGTGGACATCAAGCGGGTTGAAACCACCATTTCCTACGTGAACACCCTCATTAGCAGCGCCTCGCTTGGTGAAACCTTCGTTGAACAAGCGCAAACGCAAGTTCTGGGAGGGCGTCAGGCAACCATGCTCGCTACGAGCGAACCTGCCGCTGCGGCGCCCCAAGCGCTTGCTCCGGAATCGGCTCCTGCAACCTATGCTGCCCCGGCACCCGTTGCCGTGACGCCTTCAGAACCTGCACCTGCTCCTGCAGCCTACGAGGCACCGGCACCTGTTGCCGTGACGCCTTCAGAACCTGCACCTGCTCCTGCAGCCTACGAGGCACCGGCACCTGTTTCACCAGCACCTGCAGAACCCGCACCTGCTCCTGCGACACCGGGGCCCGATGCCGCCAGTTCCTCGCCCTGGCCACCCGTCTGATCTTCTCCCGTCCCCCTCAATGGGAGGGTTGATGTGGGGTGGCGGTTGCATGTTGAGCCGATGGCAGAGCGCAATCCGTACGACGTGTTGGGTGTGAGCCGAAACGCGAGCGAAGGCGAAATCAAGCGTGCGTTTCGCAAGTTGGCCCGTCAATACCACCCCGACCGCAACCAAGGCGACGCCGGTGCAGAAGCGAAGTTCAAGGAAGTCCAAGCCGCTTACGACGCCATCGGCACGGCCGAAGCACGGCGCGAATTCGACCAACAGGAACAGATGCGAACGATGTTCGGTGGCATGGGCGGACGTGGACGAGGCGGCCCATCCGTGAATGTTGGAGGCGGCATGGGCGGTGGGCTTGAGGACATCCTCGGCCAGATGTTCGGCGGCGGCATGGGGGGCATGGGGGGCATGGGCGGCGGCATGCCTCGACAGCCGCCTCGCCAGCAACAGCGCCCCGCTCAAAAAGCAGCGACCATCAACGTCGGCCTGGACATCACCATGGAAGAAGCGATGGCAGGCGGGCAGTACGAATTCTCCTTCAAGCGCTTCAAGCAGCAGGGAACGAGCATGGAAACCAAGCGCACGACGATGAAATTGCGCCTCGATGCAGGCGTGGCCCACGGGACGACCAAGACGCTCAAAGGACAAGGTCACGACCATCCGGAAGGCGAACGAGGCGACGTGATCGTGACCGTTCGCATCGATGCGGGCGAGGCTTGCCGATGGGAAGGCGACGTGCTGGTGCAGGACGTGCCCGTGCCGTATTCGGTGCTCATGCTGGGTGGAAAGGTCAGCGTTCGGCTGCCCTCCGGCAAGGTCGGAAAGTTGGCCGTCGCTCCCTTCACGCAAATCGGTGACCGGCGCCGAATGGCCGCTTCGGGCTACAACGGCGGCGACCTGACCTTGGAGTTCACGCTGGCGGAAACGGACACCTTGACCGACGACCAACGCCGTGCGCTTGACGACCTCCAAAAATCGGGCCTGTGAATCGTTGACTTCATGACAGGTCGGGGCGACACGAGGTCATGGCGGGTGGAAGCGGTCGGAAACGTGGCCGAGGACCCAACCGTCAAAAAAAGGGCCACTCCGGGGGCAAATCCGGGGGCAAATCCGGAGGCAAACCCGGGGGAAACCGAGGCCGGAAGAAGGGCAAGGCCGCCCCCCAACATCTCGACGAACGGCTCTGGCGGCGCCTCGTTCAACACCTCAACGCCGAACATTGGGGACGGGACTGGTCGGGCGAGGACATCGCCGCCGTGCTCACGGAAAAGGAGGAACTCGCCGCTGAATTTTCAAAGGAACCCAAAGCCGATCGCACCCTGCTCAGCGAGGTGAACGAAGCGCTGG
>JAURDA010000054.1 GCA_030828165.1 Candidatus Poseidonia sp. | reverse complement strand
GGATGCCTTGTCTTGAACGCCGGCGACGGAGCTCTGATGGGATGGACAACCGTACCGCAGGTCATTTTCGTCGCGGTTTTGGTCGTCCCTTTGTTGCTCGTTCGTCCCTTCGGAGCCTCAGCGGAGATGGACGCAGAGAGCCCGTGGACCTACCACGGATGGCTGCCTCTTCCCCTTGATGCGGTGTTCCCGTTGCTGGTTTTTGCCTTGACCTCCGACGTGTTCATCACCGCCGGCATGGCGGTGCTTTTCGTCCCGCTCTACCGTTCAGAAGACGCTCTTTCAGCGTGGCCATGGGCCGCAGGAGGCGTGTTGTTGGGCCTTGCCTTGGCGTGGTCGCAACTGCTCTCGATCGCCGTTGCGGGCGTCGTCCTGCTCATGTTCGTCCTGCCGTGGCTTGTCGCACCGCAAAACGACGAGCGAAGCCCGCTCGATGTTCGTGAACGAAAAGGCCAGCAAATCGTTGCCCTCTGGTCCAGCGTGGTGCTCGTCAGCCTCTATCTGGTCCTGTCGTGGGTGCTGCTCTTGGCGAGCATCGACGCCGTGAATTTTGAGGCCCACGAACTCTACGGGGCACCGTTCCTCGCCGGACTGGGCGCCTCCCTGTTCCTCTATGCGCGTCGCCACGACAAGCCGTCGACCAATCTGCTCCTGCTGGTTGGAGCCGTTGCCCTCTCAGCAGTGGGATTTGTCTTCGCTCCAAGTGCGTTTGGAAGCGATTCTGAAACCATGGTTTCAGAGCACTTGACGCGAGGACATCTCGTTTGGATGACGTTGCCTCTGCTCGCCTTGGCCACCGCTCCCATCGCCAGAGAGGTGGGGCGCAACGTTCAGAGCGCTCGCAAAAAGGGTACGTGGAAACGGATTCCGCTTGGTGCCCACGTTGTCCACCTGGGGCTGTTGCTTCTCTTGCTGGGGCATCTGTCCACCACGGTTCTCGTGGACCGTGGGGATGCAGCCCACCGAATCTCCTTGGTCAAGGACGAGGTCATCCTCCACGAAGGGTTTGGCTTTGCGTTTGAAGAGCTCGTGTTGGAGAGCGAGGGCTTGGAGGTCGGTGACGGCTTCATCGGCGTTCGAATCGGCATTTATGCCGTGGAGGGGGGCACGGTTGGTGAGCGGATAGGAGAGGTCTTGCCCGGCACCCTTCGGTTTGACGCTCAGGGCACACCGAGGTCAGAAGTGGATACGCTGACCCGAGCGACCGGCGACCTCGTGTTCATCTTTGACGGGAGTCAAGCAGGTGGTCTCATGGCCAGCGCACAAGGCGGTTCGTTGGCCGACGTTGAGGTTGTCCGAGTGACGATTTACAACCTCCCCCATTCTCACGTTGTTTGGCTTGGCTGGGGGATGATGATGCTCGGCATGGCCGCCGTTACCTGGGCAGGAAGAAAGCCGCACGATGGAAAGCAACCCGATGGTGAATCCGAACCTGAAGAAGAATAGCTCCGGCCAATGGAATTATGAAGGGGGGGCCGGTCGCCGAATCATCCCCTTGGAGGCAAGGCTATGGAAGAAGGAACAATTGTCCACGTTGATTATGAATTGTACAACGGCGAAAACGGCGACCTGATCGAGACGACTCGAGAAGATATCGCCAAGCAGCACGAGACCCATCAAGAAGGTCGCACGTACTCGCCCATGGTCTGCGTCGTCGGAAGCGGCAACCTCATCCCCGGATTCGAGGCAGCCCTCGCCGATGCCAAGGCCAACAAGGAAATCGAGGTCGTCATTGAACCTGCAGACGCCTACGGCGAGAAAGACCCGCAACAGATCGAGACCATCAGCATCGACAAGTTGGTTCGCGCCGTTCAGGACCCCAATTCGCTCTACATCGGCGCTCCCGTCAACATCGGCGGGCGTCAGGGCTACCTCTCGTACTTGGCCGCCGGTCGAGCTCGAATTGACTACAACCACCCCATGGCCGGAAAGACGCTGAAGTATTCCTTCAAGATCGTCAAGGTCGTTGAGGGCAAAGAAGAGCAAGTAACGGCCCTCTTGGAATCCAACACCGGTCACAGCGACTTTGGCGTGACCTTCGACGGGGACGACCTCAACATCGTTTTGCCCCAGACCATGCTCTTTGACACCAACGCAGCCATGATGAAGTTCCGGCTTGTTACGGTGATTCGAGATGCGGTGGAGTGCGGTAAAGTCTCGTTCATCGAAGTCCACGAACCTCGTGGATTTGGCGTTGATGACCACGACCATGACCACGACCATGACCATGACCACGACCATGACCATGACCACGACCACGATGAGGGCGAAGACCTCTCCAAACTCTCGGTTGCTGATTTGAAGGAGCGCTTGAAGGCTGCCGGACTCCCCGTAGGCGGGAAGAAGGCCGACCTCATCGCCCGACTCTCGTCCTCGGAAGAAGAGTGAACGGCGCAAGACCGATAGGGAGGCGACCTTTGGTCTGCCTTGCTGGGAGGTGACGATGGTGGAAGAAGACAATCCCTCCCAAACGTTGTACCCCTCCCCGCTGCCCGACGACGTCTACACCACGGGAGAAAAGGCCGTGATTTGGGCTGCGCTTGCCATCGCGCTGGGCCTGCTTGCCGGCTTGATGCTCGCCTTTGACACCGTATGGACGGAAACACTGCGGCCCATCATATGGGAGCCGGTGGTCAAGGATGCGGGTGCTGCTGGCGACGCGGGTTACACACCGCAAAACACCGCCATCTACACCCTCAGCATGCTCGGTTCGGTGGTTTTGCTCCAAGCCTTGTTCAGAAAATGGAAACTTCCCTCCGACGAGCGCATGACCCTAGCGCTGATCGCTTGGGTTTGCCTTGCTCCGGTGCTTCGAGTGCTCGAGGATGCCGATTTTTTCTCCTCAACCCGCGACGTGCTGTTCATTTCTCCCATCATCCACCTCCACCTCGCCGGTTGGTTGGTGGCCGTGGCCACCGTAAGCCATGTCGTTGCCGGCCGGCTTGACGACCAGACCTCCGACGGTGCTGAAGAACGGAAGAAAACGTTGCTTCTCGGCACGCTTTTCGCCCTTTTGATGGTCCATTGGTGGTGGTTGTACCGGCCGGCGTACGCAAGCCATGAAGGCCTGGAATTTGCCTTTGGAACCTTGGGATTAGCCATCGCATCGGCGGTGTTGTTGGCCACCGTTATCCAAACCCGAGGCTGGCCTGCACTCACCCGCGGCATGGTGACGTTTGCCAACGCTGCCGTTACGCTCGGTTTGGCGCATTGGATTCAATTTGCGCTGACACCTTGGGCTCAGGAAAGCGGGAGAATGTCCGGCGACATCACCCTCTGGCCGGCTTTGGTGGTGCTGGGCCTGCCTGCGCTCGTGTGCGTGTTCCTGTACCGTGCAGGGAAAGACGATGCGCTGCAACTCAAGTTAACCGGCTTCACGCCCGGAGTGCTGCCACCCGAAATCGGTATCAAGCAGTGGGAGGAAGAAAAAGAGGCCTGGGCTGACCACCCCGTGGAGTTCTTGTCAAACAAAGCACTGCTCGCTCATCCCATGGTGCTCGGCATGGTCTTCGGCCAATTGTGCGACGGCTTTGCCACGATGATGGGCATCGACATGTTCGGATACGGCGAAAAACATCCGGTCAGCGACAGCGTCATCCAATTTGGCGGAAGCATCAACGATGCACTCGGCGTTGGTTGGGGCGAGGGGGCGTGGCTGTTCGCCCTTGTGAAGGCGGCCCTTGTTGGCCTCATCGTTTGGTTGTTCATCCAAATGCGCGTCGAACATCGCCAGCAACATTTCCGTCTGCTCATCGTGCTCGCCGTGCTCATCGTCGGCTTAGCGCCGGGCTTGCGAGACATCGGACGCTTGATGCTCGGCGTTTGAGGGCCTCAACAACAACTTCGCATGGAATTAAGTGCATGCGTGCATTGGGCCGAATGGAGGGCTGAAGATGGACAGGCTACCCACGAGCGTCAATCCTGCCGACCCCGAGTTTGCATCGAGGAAGGCGGCCAACCTCGCCCTGCTTAAGACCTTGAGAGAGCGATTGGACCTCGCCTCACAGGGCGGAGGCGGCAAGTACGTCGAGCGGCACCGCTCCAGAGGGAAACACTTGGCTCGGGAGCGCATTGAACGCATCGTGGACCCCGGAACAGCGTTTCTTGAACTGTCGCCGCTTGCGGCCTACGATCTGTACGACGGTCGCGCCCACTCTGCCGGCATCGTGACGGGCGTCGGTATGGTTCACGGCCGAGAATGCCTGTTCGTCGCCAACGACGCCACCGTGAAGGGCGGGTCATATTACCCCATGACGGTCAAGAAGCACATTCGAGCCCAAACGATTGCTCACGAGAACCACCTGCCATGCATTTACCTCGTTGATTCCGGGGGGGCTTTCTTGCCCATGCAAGACGAAGTGTTTCCCGATATCGGTCACTTTGGCCGAATCTTTCGAAACCAGGCACGCATGTCGGGAGACGGTATTCCACAAGTTGCGGCCGTGTTGGGTTCCTGCACGGCGGGTGGCGCCTACGTCCCCGCCATGTCCGATGAATCCATCATCGTGAAGGGGAACGGAACCATCTTCCTCGCAGGGCCCCCGCTGGTCAAGGCAGCGACCGGCGAAGAGGTCACCGCGGAGGAGCTCGGCGGCGCAGATGTGCACACCGCTCAGTCCGGCGTGGCCGACCATTTCGCCGAAGACGAGGACGAAGCGTTGCGCATGGTGCGGAACGTCGTGGAAAACCTTGGACCGGTCTCAAAAGCACCGGCCGCCTTGCAAGAACCGGAAGCACCGGCGCACGATGTTGAGGACTTGCTCGGGCTGATCCCCGAAGACAACCGAACACCGGTCGACGTTCGGGAACTCATCGCTCGCGTGGTGGACGGGTCGCGATTCCACGAATTCAAATCCCGTTACGGGACGACCTTGGTGTGCGGTTTTGCCCACATTCACGGGCACAAAGTGGGCATCGTGGCCAACAACGGTATCCTCTTTTCCGAATCGAGCCAAAAAGGAGCCCACTTTGTTGAATTGTGCGGGCAGCGCGGCGTGCCGCTCGTCTTCCTCCAGAACATCACCGGGTTCATGGTCGGCAAGGACTACGAAGCTGGCGGCATCGCCAAAGACGGCGCCAAGCTGGTCACGGCCGTCTCGTGCGTGAACGTACCAAAATTCACGGTCATCGTCGGGGGTTCGCACGGCGCCGGAAACTACGGCATGTGCGGTCGGGCGTACGACCCGCGCTTCCTCTTCATGTGGCCAAACAGCCGAATCTCCGTGATGGGAGGGCCGCAGGCTGCGGATGTGTTGGCCACCGTCAAGCAAGACCAAAGAGCTCGCGAGGGGTTGCCACCTTTGGAGGGTGAAGCCTTGAAGGCGTTCCGTCAGCCGATTCTTGACAAATACGAAACCGAAGGGAGCCCGTACTATTCCACCGCTCGCCTGTGGGACGACGGCATCATCGACCCTCGCGATACACGGGACGTGTTGGGTCTGTGCCTGGCAGCGGCTCGCAATGCCCCGTTGCCCGACCATCGCTACGGCATATTTAGAATGTGATTTTTCAACTGCAGATTTAATTTATCAATTGAGGTTTTCAACATGGTAACAATGGACGCCCCGCCCCAAACCTCGCTGGTCAACCTCACCGTTGTGGGCGACCGGGCCCACCTGACTTTGAACCGCCCCGAGAAATTCAACGCCCTCAACGTCGCCATGATCAACGAGATCATCGAGGTTCTGGCGTGGACCGCTGAACGAAGCGCTGGGAGGCAAGATGCGCTCGTTGACGCCGCAGGAAATCCCTTCTTGCGGGTGTTGGTGTTGCGCGGCGATGGAAAGCACTTCTGCGCAGGCGCTGACATCAACATGATGCGCGATGCAGGCGCCAACACGCCTGAAGAAAACCGTGCAGATTCCGAACGGCTCGACCGTCTTTTCAACGGCCTCTGGGCCCACCCTTGTTTCACCGTCGCCGCCGTTCAAGGCGTCGCCCTCGGCGGAGGAGCGGGTTTGGTCGCCTGTTGCGACTATGTCGTGGGTACGGCCAACCTCCGCATTGCGCTGTCCGAGGGAAAACTGGGCATCTTGCCCGCCGTCATCGGGCCGTACGTCTACCGACGCCTTGGCTCCGCTGCCTTCCGAAGGTTGGCGATGCAAGCCAGTCGAATCGAGGCCGAGGAAGCGTTGCGTATCGGCTTTAGCGAGCAGATCGTTGAGGGCCCCGATGAACTTGAGCCAGCGATTGAAGCCATCGTCAGCGAAGTATTGACCACCGGCCCCTCAGCGGTCACCCTCGCCAAGGAACTCACGTTGGGCTTCGACCGATGGACGGATTCCGACGAAGCCCTGCGCCAATGGACGCTTGACTTCACCAGCAGGATGCGTGGCTCGCAAGAAGGCCAAGAAGGGTTGTCCTCGTTTCTTGAAAAGCGACCTGCAAACTGGAAGCCGGCTGACGAATGAAAGGAGGGATGAGCATCAACGTCTTGGTGGCCAACCGTGGAGAAATCGCGTGTCGTGTTCTCCGGGCCTGCAAGGAAGCGGGCGTCGGCACCGTAGCGGTTTGCGCTCCAAACGACGAGGGGAGCCTGTTCACGGAACTCGCCGACCGCGTCGTGGTGTTGCAAGGCGACACCATCGCCACCACGTATCTTGATCAAGCCCAAATTATTGAGGCAGCGCATTCAACGGGTGCAACCGCCGTTCATCCGGGATTTGGGTTCCTGTCGGAACGAGCGGATTTTGCCCGAGCGGTGAGCGAAGCCGGCTTGATTTGGATCGGCCCCTCTCCAGAAGCGATTGAAAAAATGGGCGACAAGATGACGGCGCGCCAGACGATGCGAGCGGCAGGCGTACCGGTGATTCCAGGCGAGGAAGTGGAGGAAACCGACGAAACAAAGGCGCTCCAAGCGCTTCGCGAGGCCGCAGAGCGAGTCGGATATCCACTCTTGCTCAAAGCCTCCAGCGGTGGCGGCGGAAAAGGCATGCGAGCCGTTCACGACCCCGCTGAGTTTGAGCAAGCTGCTTTGGGTGCTCGGCGAGAAGCCGCAGCAGCTTTTGGTGACGGGCGCATCTACATCGAACGGCTACTCTCCGGCTCAAAACACGTCGAAATACAGGTGCTTGCCGACGGCCACGGACGCACGATCCACCTCGGTGAACGTGAATGCAGCGTGCAACGGCGCCATCAAAAGGTGTTCGAAGAAGCCCCCGGACCAACGATGACCGACGCGCTTCGAAAGGCGATGGGTTCTGCTGCGGTGGCTGCAGCCCAAGCGGTTGACTACGTTGGTGCTGGTACGGTTGAGTTTTTGTTGGCGCCAACGGGTGAATTCTTCTTTCTGGAGATGAACACCCGCATTCAAGTCGAACACCCTGTCACGGAACTGGTGACCGGCGTCGATATCGTTCGCGAACAACTCCGCATCGCCAACGGCGAACCGATGGCTTGCGGCGACCTCATGATACGAGGCCATGCCATCGAGGTCCGCCTCTACGCAGAGGATGCCGCCAACGGCTTCCTGCCGTCCATTGGACCGTTGTTGGTGTTCCGCCCACCGGAAGGCCCCGGCATTCGGTTGGACACGGGGGTGCGGCAGGGCGATGAGGTGACCCCGAATTACGACCCGATGCTGGCGAAGCTCATCGTATGGGCGCCGTCGAGAGGGGAAGCCCTGCAGAAAATACGACGGGCATTGGACGAGTTCGTCGTCCTCGGCACCACCACCAACCTTCGCTTCTTGCGGGAATTGTGCGACGTACCCGAGGTGGTGTCCGGCAACACCACGACCACCACCATCGACGATGTCTGGCCACAGGGCTGGGCACCGCAGGTGGACGAAACGCTCGTGTCCGCTTCGCTCTTGGCCGCATCGGCTGCCGAGGCCCTCGGCCTCAACCGTCGAACAACGCAGGGTGCTTCCGGGAAGGCGGGCGATGGACCCAACCCGTTCCAAACGATTTCGAGGAGGTTCCCCTGATGCAACATCGCTACGTTGGTCCGGGAGAGCCCATCGAGGTCAACCTGAGCAAAGAGGGCGATGCTTGGACGCACGACGGGCATCGCCTGGAACGCCACGGTGAACGCTTGAAAATCACCATGGCCGACGGAACGGTTCACCTTGCACACGCCGCGAAGGCGGGCGATGTTTGGTGGGTTCACCTCAACGGCCACACCTTTCGCTGGGAGAGGATGGAGGCTGGGGCCACCTCGAGCGGGCATGACGGCGGCCTGGCGGCACCCATG
>JAURDA010000053.1 GCA_030828165.1 Candidatus Poseidonia sp. | reverse complement strand
CAAAGTCATGATCGAGCGGTCAACGTCGGTCCATCGGGCTTTCAGGACGGGAACGGTTCGTTCGCGTTTGGACGAGGCGGCGACAATGCTGGCCATCGCCACAAGGGCGAACGCCGTGATGGTGAGGGGCAACCACCGTTGAGCAGCCGTGAGATGAAGCGTTGGCGCCGGAAGGCGGTCGTGTTTGAGGAGGAGCAACTCGCTGGTTTCACTGCCTTCTCTCCCGCCGAACAAGGCGATGGTGTACGACCATCCGGTGGTTTGGTCGGTCAAGTCCACGCCCGCTGCTGCAAGATGGTCCGCGGCGAGCATGGCGGTCATGCTCGTGGTGTTGTCCGCTTTCAGGGAAAACGCCACCTCAGGGCGCAACTCGCGAACGAGGTGGTCAACCTGACGATGGTGAACGTCCCGTGCCCGGTCTTCGGTGAGCACGAGGTACAGGAGGGTTTGATCCGAGAGATTCACCCTTGGCGTGATGTCCACCTCAAAGGTCACAAAGCGAGCGTTGTCCTCGGCAGCGACGACGTTCACACGCCCGCTCATCTCCACCAAATCGGTGGTGATGCGGCGGTGTTCCACCTGATGCCCGGTGGCGTTCACGGTTGAACTTGAGAGATTGAAATGCTGTTGACGGTAGATGGCGTCGTCGTTGGGCCAATCCGAACCGGTGGACTCGCTCCACGACCACCACACCCAATCCACCGTTGCGCTCTTGGAAGGTCGTGAAGGGGCCTCCATGTCGGCCGAGAGGAACGTTTCCCGCAACACCTCGGCGTCCTCGTCGGGCACCGGTGCGTGGGCGTGAATGCTCCACGTTGAAGCAGCCGACGAAAGCACGGGCGTAAGCATGGCTGCGAGAAGCAAGGCGCTCCACCAGCGTCCTCTCATGCTGTCTCCTCCTCGTCTCGCCACGGCAACCCCAATTTTCGACGCAAGATGTTCTGCTCGTTGAGGTCCACCATCAAGGTCACTCGGGCGCCGAGCCAAACGGACAAGACCTCGACGCCGCAGGATACTTCGGACGTGAAGAGGAAGGCCCCGGAGGGGAGGTTGTTCAATCCTGTTTCAGATTCAAACTCATCGAGCAAGGGTGCCCATCCGCACAAAAGACGCACGAAAACATCCTCGGTGATGTCGGTGATGTTGGCCGTGAACTTGTCTCGAAGCACGTACACGGCCTCTTGACGAGAGCGCCACGAGTCTTTCTTGAGCGTGAAAGCCGGCAAACCGACGTGCGCCACGCGCATTGGATGAAAACTTCCACCGGGCCACACATCGCCTTTGTTGGTTGGCGATGGGGGGTCAAACAAGCGCTGTTTCACCAGCGGGGGTGCGACGTTGAGACGCTTTCCTCGCTGCCACACCGAAAAGGGGCTCAGATCCATGCCGTACAGGGTTTCAACGGTGTTCAACACCTCGTGATCGGCTTCAACGACGGTGTTCACGGTCACCGGAGGTAATCGTTTCAACGGGGGTGTCCAGTCCGTTGAATTGCGAACGGCGCGTCGTGAACGGTAGGCCGCCGCCGTCCCCTCGGGCGACGCATCGGCTCGATGCCGGAGTTTGGCGACGAAGAATCCTCCCGTGTTGTGGTCTTCGTGCCACAAACGACCGCATCCGAGCAGAGCCTCAGCGATGCGTTCTTCGTTTTCCTTCTCGCCAAGGCCTTGCCGCAAACGGTCCACTGGTGAACGGTGGTGGTCGGCGAAGAAGGGCAATTCCTCGACAACGTCTTCGTCGCAGCGCGTGCCGTCTTCGTTCAACAGCGGCCATTGATTCAGCCCCTGGTGGAGGGTAAGCCCGGGGATCTCGACGGTTTCTACCTCAAGAAACGGGTGGCGTCGGAGCAATTCAGCGACCACGGCCTCGTTTTCGATCGGGTCCACGCTGCAGGTGGAGTAGATCAGTTCGCCACCGGGGACCAACAACGCAGCACCCCGGCTCGCGATTTCAACCTGCATGGTGAACATCTTGCGTCCTTCTTTTGGGGTCCACTGCCACCAAACATCCCTGTTTTTTCTCGTCGTTGCCGTACCCGTGCACGGGACATCAGCCAGGACGGCGTCAACGCCCGGCGGGGGGAGGCGAGCAAAGTGGCGTCCGTCATGTTGCGTGACTACCACGTTGGCAAGACCAAGCCTGCTGCGATTGCTCACCAGCATGTTTAGCCGGCCAGAGACGGGTTCGTTGGCGATGACCACACCGTCGGGGTGAAGTTTCTCGGCGACTTGAGTGGTCTTCGAGCCCGGCGCAGCACACAGGTCGAGAATCAAGCGATTCGCATCGTCGTCCAACAACCGCACGGGGAGCATGCTCGCGGCTTCTTGGCGGGTGATACGCCCCGTTTCGTGGAGCAACGCCATCATTCGTCCGGCATCACCCGTTGCTTTTCCTCGTTCAAACGGCATCGCAAAGGCCGTTTCTTCAGCCATCCACGGCAAGGCCTTTGCACCGAACGCCTTGACCTGTTCAACGGTCCAAGAACGATCCGTGCGATGAAGGCTGATGCGGAAGGTTTCGGGCAGCGGGGCGAGAGCGGTTTGGAGCCAAGCCACCGGGTCACGACCGAGGTGACCGACGAGGGCGGTGAGCGGTGAACGTCGAGCGGCGTCCGCCCGCTCTTGCTCGGCGATGTCCCTTCCCCTCACGCTCCTTGCTCATGCAAGGCCTCTTTTGGTCTTCCGCCACGATGAAAGGATGTCTCGTTCAGTTGCGGCCCATGCTGGCGGATGCTGCCCCGTGGTACCTCCCCGTCTTGGTGCTGGTGTTGGTGTCGTGGTTGGGCGCAGGGGTGCTCGAACCTCGTCTCCGCCCAAACCCCTGGCTCCACCGCCTCTATCTCGGTGCGCCGGTGTTCATGTTGTCGGGGCTTGTTGCGCACCGGGCGTTGGGGTTGCTGACCCTTGATTCAGGCCACAACGAGGTGGCCTTGTACCTCGGTTCGTCGGCCACCATGATCGAGCGCTTGCAAGTGCTCTTCACCGGTTACGGCGGCCTCGAGGGCGCCATGTTGGCGTTGGCGATCTTCGCTCTCGGTGCGCCCTCCCTGCCGAGCCTTCGCCACGTCAGCGAAGCGACGAGGCATTCCGTTCGAATCGGCATGATGGCCCACAACGCTGCTTGGATGTTGTTGGGGATGCTGTTGTTGTTTCCCGTTGAGGCGCACGCTTCCTTGGCAAACTTGCCAGCTACACCGACCGTCCCCGTTTCTGTATGGACCGAATTGGGGTGGATGGTTTTGTTCACCTTGCTGGTGATAATGGGAGGGGAGATTTTGGTGGGGACGTCCCGCATGGCCGCCAACCAAGACACGAAACTCCTCGTGTCGCGGGCGTTGATGAAAACCTGGTTGGCCGGTGTTTTGGCGTGGCTTGCCGTGTTCCAGACCGACGTGTTCACCCAGGCCTGGTGGTCTCGACCCATGCAAACAACGCGCCCCCACGCTGCGCTTCTCGTTGCGAGCTACGCCACCCTTGTTGCTTTGTTTCACGGTCCTCTGGTCGATGTTGAGCACCGTTTCTCCCAACACCCGAAACAAACCCGAACGCTGGGTGTTGGGCTGATGCTCGCTGCTCTTGTGTTGCTGTGGGTGACCTGGCTCGTGGTGGACCGTGTTCATCTCTACGGCGACGGGGCAGTTGCAGCGTCCACGGCGTGGCGATTGGTCTCGCTGATGTTTCTTGCATGCGGGCTTTTGATGATGCTCCCCTCGGTCGGTTACGACGCAGCGCAACGACCCGAGGCGTGGTGGTTTCGCATGGGGTGGTTGGTAACCGTATCAGCAGGTCCTCTGTTTTCAGCGTCGACGTGGTTGCTTGTTCCTGGATTGTTCGCTGCCGCCGCCGTGTTGGTGCTCTTGCCCTTTTTCCTGGAGGAGGACATTCGCTCCTCAACCCTTCATCAGGGGCTTGGTTTGGTGTTCATCGCAAGCGTTGTGGTCGCGCCGATCATGGCTCAAACACCTCGAGAGGCTCTGCTTGGGGGCTTGCTGCTTTTGCTCGCATCAACCATCGCTTCCCATTTCCTATCGAGACGATGGGCTCGTGAGGCATTGAGCGAAACGGCGGTTTGAACCCTTCTTTTGTCGCGCTTCTTATAGCCCACACTTGCGCAGCAGGAATCGAAATCTTCGGATTTCAGGGATGGGACCCTTATGGCACGAGCATTTCGCGCAGGCGTTGAACAACACCGAAAAGTCAGCATGCCGCTCCGACGGCGAATGTGGAAACCTGTGCGGGACCTCGCTTCCCTCACGACGCGCACGCAACGCGTGGGTCAACAAATGGGGCCAAGCGTTGAAGTTCCTGCTCTGGTCCGAATCGAAAACGAACATTGGGTCTTTGAGCGAATCGAGGAGACCACGTTGTACAACCTCACCCATCGCTTGGTGCTCCCCTCCGACGACGGTGACCGTATCTTGGGGGTAACCGAGGATTTCTCAACCGCCATTGAGGTGGCAAGGTGCATGGCTGAAAACGACGGAAAAGTCGTGATGATTCAGCCGATTTAAGGCTCAAAAGAGACCCAAGATGGCTTGAACAACGCCCTCGTTGACGAGGTAGAAGAAGCCACCGAGGAAAATACAAGCGAAGTAGACTTGAGCGGGCGTGATCTTCCACGAATCTTCCGACTCTTCGTCGAAGTACCGAATCAAACCGGCGGCTTGTTGGATACCGCTTCCGTCGCTCTTCTTCTTCTTCGCTGCCATGAGGACCGTTTCAAGCCAAAGCCCTCCCCTTTATCAACGCGACGCGTGCGTTATTCTTCCTCGTCGGCCTTGGCTGCAAGGTCGATGAAGGGCACCTCGTCCTCGGGAGCGAGCAGGGCAGCCGCTTGCGTATCGCTCGGTTTGAACGCGCCGCCCAAATCGCTCACCGGCCCATCAAGAGCGAAGCGTTCGGCGGGAGCGGTCACAACGGGACGGTCACCCGTCCGATCCAGATGAATGAGCGATGCCTCGATGCGCGCAAGCGCCCGCTCCACGCCCGGGGCGTTGTCCTCCGCCAGCGCCTGTTTCGCCATGTGGAGGTCTTCTTCGACGGCGTTCACCCATCCTGAGGAATTTTCGTCGTCTTGGATGGCGGCCACCGTTTCATCCCGTCGTTGAACGTAGGCTTGAATGCGTTCAGAAAGGGAGGTTTTGGCGTTGTTCCGCAACGCTGCCCATGCCGTTTCGTTGGCTTTGAGGGTCACCCCATCCCGTTGCATCATGTACCGCTCGGCGCGACGCGGATGCGCCATCTCCCAGGGAGGCTGGCCAAGCGAACTCACAACATCGAGCACAAGCCTTGAGCGATCTTCAAGCGGTCCTTCAAGCATGATGAGATTGAGATAGCCCGAGGTGACCAGGCCAAAGCCCCAGTACGGCTTGGATTCGATTTCCACCCTCAGTTCTCCGCTTTGGGTCTCGAGCGTCCACCGTTGTTCGTTGTAGCCGGGAGGCTCGGTGAAGCGAGGCGTTTCGGGGAGGAGCAAGTGGGCGAGCACGGCTTGAGCAACATCGCCGAGATAGACGGTTGATTTTGGACCTTGGAAGTGTTTTCCGCGGAGCAAACCGGTGGTCGTGTCCATGCAGTGCGATGCGTCCGCCTTGCGAACTTGGGCGACGAGCACCGACCGCAACGGGTCGACGATTCGGTCCATCAGGGCCCCTCTGTGGTCGTGTTTTCTGGGCCAGCTGCCCATAACTTCCCGCCCAATTCCTCCCATTCGATGGATTGGGGATGGCAGGAGTTGTGATAATTTGTGAACTCACCGAACACCCATTCATCGCCGACCAGAAACATGTCAACCCTCGAGTAGTCGATGTCCTCGGCCAAGCGTTCGGTGGTGGCGATCAGGGACTTGCGCAAGTTCGGGGTCAACACCTCGTCCAAATTCATGGGCAAGTCACCCGGGTTCCATCGTGGCGCGGTTTGATGAATCCGCTGCCCTTCAAGGTCGTAAATGGCTTGGCAGTGTTCGCCCAATCGCCCCGTATCGTATTGAATAAAACCGGCTTTGCCGTGAAAAACATGGACTTTCCAGTCGTGGGGAAGTTTGTTTCCGTCGAGCAGCAACTCCTCAACCATGACGCCACGGGGTTCGATGTTAGCAGCACCCCATTCCAAGGGAATAGGGAACACGTTGTCCATGCATTTCTTCAGGTTTCGTTCAATTCGCCACCTTGGCCATGGAATTCCGTATTGGTCCCTGCCGTTGCGCACGACGCGGTAGCAGTTCTTGTGACGAGCCCACGGACGAAACGCTCGATTTGAATCCTCAAGCGGTTCATCTCCGTTGTCCATGATGAACAAGCCCCCGCCAGACCAATGGTTGGTTTTGATGACGCAGCGCTCGGGAAGGTCGTCCCAAGGCAGAGCCGTGCTCGTATCCGACCAGTGAAACAACTCCGTCAAACGTCCAACGCTTTTCGAGGCCACAAGTTCCCTCGACCGGTATTTATCCTCCATCTGAACCAAAAGGGGGTTGCGGTCCTCGATGCAGCGCCTCAGTTGCATCTGGCTGTAATGGTGAGATCTGCTGGCATCAAGGCGGTGCCAAGGCTCGGTTCCGCCCGGCAGCATCTCCTCCATGTGGGGATGGAGTTCGTCGTCGCTCAAGAAGAAACCGCTGGGGGTGTTCGTTGGATGCGGCAGGAAGGTTCAAGACAGGGCAGATGCATAAGGCTGCCGAGGAACCATGGGTAAGAAAGACTCGTCCGCCGAAATCACCTCCCTTCCCGGTGTTGGAGCCGCCACCGCCAAGAAATTGGCTGACGGTAAATTCACCACCGTCGCCAAGATCGCCAAGGCAAGTGCGAAAGATTTGCAAAACGCAGGGCTTTCTGCTTCCGTTGCGAGCAAAGTGTTGTCCGCTGCCAAAGCCGCCTCCTCTGTCAAGTCAACCGCAAAGAAGGCCGGTGCTGCGACCAAATCCAAGGTCAAGAACGCCGGCTCAAAAGCCGCCTCCACGGCGAAGAAGGCAAGTTCCAAAGCCGCTACAGGGGCCAAAAAGGCCACCGGATCCGCCAAGAAAGCAACGCAAAAGGCGGTCGCCAAAGGCCAGGAGGTTGCGGAGGACGTCGTCGAGAAAACGACCTCTGCTGCAACATCGCTGAAAACCAAGAAGGACGAGGGACGAAAGGGCAACACCATCAGCGTACCGCGTTCAGTAAAGGACATGCCTTGGTTCAAGAAGCGCTGAAATCACCGCTACCTTTGAAGACCTTCTTCTTGGAATGTCCAGCATGCCTCGGCGTAAATACGGACGTCTCCGCAAAACCGTCGAACAACCAGCAAAAGGAAATTGTTCTCGATGTCGCTCAGGGAAATACTGTCCCGTTGACGGCCATGTTGGAAATGTCGTAGCGCCAAACCGGGGATGGACAGGGCCTGAACGGGTGAGTAAGCGGAAAAAATCAACCTCTTGACTCCACAATTCCTCTTGAACTGGTGGAAGGCGTCGTCTCTTCAACAGCCTCAACGACCGGAGGTTGCTCGTCCAATTCTTCACGCATCGCTTGGGCTCGATGATAGACTTCTCTAAGTGTTTGGTCGGAGATTTCCAGGTAGACCCGGGTTGTGGCGATGGTGGCGTGCCCCATCAGTCGTTGAATGGTCACCAAGTCCGCACCGCGCTCGAGCAGGCCCGTGGCAAAGTTATGTCGCAACACGTGGGGCGTCAATTTCCCTTTGAGAAGACCGGCTTCTTCGGCGAGGGTGTCCATCATGCGCTGCACCCCCCGAGGCTGCAGACGGCGGCCTCGCCGATTCAGAAAACAGGCCCCGACGTCGTCAGGATGGAGGCGCTCACGGATCGGGAGCCAAGCCTGGAGCCGTGCCAGCGTGCGCTGGGTGAACAACACCAAACGGTCTTTGTCGCCTTTGCCACCCATGATTCGAGCGGAACCGTCATCAAAATCGATGTCTTCAATGTTCAGCGCACAGACCTCACTGACCCGCATGCCCGTGTCGAGCATCATGGTCACGACCAGGGCGGCCGCGGGGTTTTCGCTGACGTTGGCCGCCTCCAGCACCGTGGTGAGCTCCCGTCGCGTCAACGTCCTCGGCAAGCGTTTCCCTGTACGGGCGCGCTGGAGGTGATCGGGCCAGAGGAGCCCGAGCCACTTGATGAGGTGCCGCGCCGCAGCAAGGCGGGCGTTGAAGGTCGTTGGTCGGAGGTCGGCAATACCGTGAGCCCAGAGGTCCAAACGCCCGTTCATCGGCTCCATTCGGAGGGCGAGGGTTTCGATGGACATGGTCTCGAACGCCGCTTCGTCAAGGACATCTTCGCCAGGAAGGGTGGTTTCGACGAGGGCCCGCAGCCCGTAGAAGTAGGATTTTTGTGTGTTCTCGGATTTGTTTTCAGCTTGAAGTTGGCGTTGGTAACACGTCTTCCAGGGGAGGTGACGAAGGTGAACAAGCCGTGCAGGGAGGTTGAGATCGTCGTCCACCAACCTCCGTTGACTCGGACGTCGAGCCTTTGGTTGTGGCGTTCGCTTCTCTCGTTCGTTCATTGGCGTCACCGCCCCCCGCCGAAGCGGGTGTGCATCCCGTGTCCCTGAGGACAACATGTCATGAATGGCCGTG
>JAURDA010000052.1 GCA_030828165.1 Candidatus Poseidonia sp. | reverse complement strand
GTATTCACCGACGTCACCGAAGACATGACCTGTTTCCACGAGGAAATCTTTGGCCCGGTTGTCACCGTGGTCAAGGCCGATGACTTCGACCACGCCTTGCATCTGGCCAATGCCAGCCCGTATGGGCTGTCCTCGGCCATTTACACGAACGACCGCCTCGAAGCCTACCGCTACAAAACCGGCATCAAAGCCGGGATGACGGGCATCAACAACTCCACCACCGGCGCCGAAGCTCACCTTCCCTTCGGCGGGGTGAAAGGTTCGGGCAACGGCACCCGAGAATCGGGCATCTGGGTGCTTGAAGCCTACTCCTATTGGCACGCCGTGAACGACGAATTGTCGGGCAAATTGCAACTTGCTCAAATGGACGTGGATGAAATCGACACGGTGGAAGCCGAGGTCAATTGGTCTGAATTGGCCTGAATTTCTTTCATTTTCGGCTCACGGCTCAATGGTGAACCTCAAAGACCCTGCGCCTCTCCGATGAAATGTTCCTTCCGGGAACACGGGTGAAAAGCATGGGCGAAGGCATCAAACTCCCGGTCATCAACGGCTTGGGACGCACGAACCGAATCGACAACTGGTGGAGTCAACCGCTCACCATGGGGGTGGGGTTGACGGCAGCCCTGCTCTACACCTTTTGGCGCCTCTTCCTCTACGGTACGGAAGCAGCGGATGGCACATCGCTGATCTCCTACAAACTTCACGGCAGCACCGTCATGTCGCCCATCTTCTCTCCCAACGTCCTCGAATGGGACCTGTTCGGGTTGAGCAGTTGGAACCACCCCGAATGGGTGAATGCCGCCATCCTCGTGCTGTGGATCCCCTTCGGTTTCCGTGGCACATGTTACTACATGCGCAGGGTATACTACCGTACCTTTTTCGCCAGCCCCACCGCTTGCTGGGTGGACGAGCCCGACATCAACAAGGCCATCGGATACAAGGGCGAAAAGCGCCTGTTCATCTTCAACAACCTCCACCGTTACTTCCTCTATGCCGCCATGGTGATCTTGGTCATCAAGTGGTGGGACGTGACCCACACCATGCACTTTGAATCCACCACCCACAACGGCTACGGCGTGTCCATCGGCACCTTCGTGATGGCCATTGAAGCGTTTTTGCTCACGATGTACGTCACCTCATGCCACGCTCTGCGACACTTGGCCGGCGGTATGCTCGACCGTTGGACCACCGGAATCAGTCGCGTCCGTGGCCAACTCTTTGGAAAAATCAGCGTGCTCAACCGGTCCCATGGCTTCTGGTTTTGGACGTCGTTGGCCTTTGTCTTCTTGGGAGACCTTTGGGTCTTGGCCGTAGCGGAAGGGCGAATCAGCGATGCGGTGCTGTTTGTGATTTGAGGTGAGATGATGGGAGAAAACGTCACGAAACACAACTACGATGTCATCGTCATCGGGGCCGGCGGCGCTGGCCTCCGAGCCGCCATCGAGGCGGCACGCAGCGGTGCGAAAACCGCCATCATCACCAAGTCCTTGCTCGGCAAAGCCCACACGGTGATGGCCGAGGGCGGATGTGCCGCAGCCTTGCAAAACGCCGATCCTAGAGACGGATGGAAGGTTCATTTCCACGACACGATGAAGGGCAGCAAATGGCTTGCGAACTGGCGCATGGCTGAATTCCACGCCAAAGAAGCCCCCGACCGAGTCCGAGAACTTGAACAGTGGGGCGCCGTCTTTGACCGGACGCCGAAGAACCTCATCAACCAGCGAAACTTCGGCGGTCATACCTTCCCCCGTCTCGCTCACGTCGGTGACGCCACCGGCCTCGAGATCATTCGCACCCTCCAAGAGCGCGGCATCCACGAAGGGATTGACATCTTCATGGAATACACGGTTCGCACCCTGCTCAAAGAAGGCGACCGTGTCACCGGCTGCGTGGCTTACACTCGCGTTGACGGTGAGTTCCACGCCTTCTCTGCAAAATCCGTGGTGCTCGCCACCGGCGGCATCACCCGTTGCTGGTCCGTTTGCTCGGGCTCGTGGGAATACACCGGCGACGGTCATGCCCTCGCCCTGTGGGCGGGAGCGGAATTGCGAGACATGGAATTCGTCCAATTCCACCCGACCGGGATGGTTTGGCCTCCGTCGGTTCGAGGCATCCTCGTCACCGAAGGTGTCCGAGGTGAAGGCGGTCGGCTCACCAACAGCGAAGGCAGCCGATTCATGTTCGACTATGTGCCTGAAATGTTTGCCGGCGACCACGCCGACACCATCGAAGAGGCGGACCAGTGGGTCGAAGAGGTCGTGAGCGGCAAACTCGCCACCGTTCGTCGTCCCCCCGAATTGCTCACCCGTGACGTGGTGGCGAAAGCCATCAACGCCGAGGTGAAAGCGGGCCGAGGCTCGCCTCATGGAGGCGCTTTCCTCGACATTTCCCACCGTGGAGAAGAAGCGATTTTGAAGAAACTCCCCTCCATGCATCACCAGTTCAAGGAACTGGCAGGCGTGGACATCAGCAAGGAACCGATGGAAGTCGGGCCAACGGCGCACTACGTCATGGGCGGCGTCCGTGTGGATGCCGAATCCCAGGAAACAACCGTTCCCGGACTCTTTGCATGCGGCGAAGTCGCCTCGGGATTGCACGGGGCAAACCGACTGGGTGGAAACTCGCTGTCCGATCTCATCGTGTTTGGAAAGCGAGCCGGCGAATTCGCAGCCTTGCGTGCCAAGGACTTGGCTCAACCTGCCATAGATGACGGTCAGGTGGAGGCAGCCATCGCCGACATGCTCGCACCGCTCCAACGAGACGGAGGCGAGAACCCCGGTCGCATCTACGACGAGATGCGGGACATGATGCAAGCCAAGGTCGGCATCATCCGAACAAAGACCGAACTTGAGGAAGCGCTTGACGAGATCAGGGCCTTCAAGGAACGTGCGATGGCGTGCTCTTCGGGCACATCGAGAAAATACAACTCGGGCTGGCATCAAGCGCTTGATCTGATCAACATGGCCGATGTCTCCCACGCCGCCACGCTCGCCGCCATCACCCGCGAAGAAAGTCGAGGCGGCCACACACGGGACGACTTCCCCACGCCCGAAGACGACTATTGGGGGAAGACGTTGAACATCATCTGGATGGAAAACGGCGAGATGAAAATCCGCCAAGAGCCCGTTGAAGCGATGCGAGACGACCTGCAAGATGCCCTCAAGGAAGTGAAAGCGATGATCGCTGAGCGAGCCGCAGAAGCAGGAGGTGGGAATTGATGTCCCTGAAAGGAACCAAGCAATCGTTTAACATTTTACGGGGCGAAGGCGATAAAGCCAAACTTGAAGCCTACGAATTGGAACTTGACGAAGGCATGGTGGTGTTGGACTGCGTGCATCGCATCCAGCACGAGCAAGAACCCGACATGGCCGTGCGCTGGAACTGCAAAGCGGGCAAGTGCGGCTCATGTTCCGCTGAAATCAACGGACGACCTCGCTTGATGTGCATGACCAGGATGAGCGACGTGGTTGCCGAAACGCCGGCAGGCCAACCCATTGAAATTCGACCGATGAAGACCTTCCCGCACGTGAAGGACCTCGTCACCGACGTCAGTTGGAACTACGAGGTTGCCCAGCGCATCAAGCCCATCAACGGCCCGGAGCACAAAGATTGGGAATTCAACCAAATGGAAGCCGACCGCGTTCAACATTTCCGAGAGTGCATCGAGTGTTTCCTCTGTGTCAACACCTGCCACGTGTTGCGGGACCACGAACTCTTCGATGATTTCGCCGGACCACGAAACCTGGTTCGCTTGGCTCAATACGAGATGCACCCGCTTGATACCGAAGACCGTGTTCCTGAAATCAAGAAAGAATTCGGCGTGGAATACTGCAACATCACGCGATGTTGCACCGAGGTCTGTCCCGCAGGCATCCAGATTACGGACGACGCCATCATTCAACTCAAGGAGCGCGTGGTTGACCGGTATTACGACCCACTGCAACGCATTTGGCGCACCTTGACCCGCAAGAAGGTCCGCTACTGAAACCGCTGGGCTCAAGCCTGAGCCTGAAGCCAAATCCGCATCCACGCCTCGCCCCGAGCGTCGTCGTCAAGGGTCGGATGGGCAACGGGGCGGACGATGATGAGCATGTCCAGTTCACCACCCCAAGAAGCGACGCTGGCCGTGACCACCTCACCGACCTTGGTACCGCTTGGGTCCAAGCCAATGGCGGTGGTTTTGATGTCGAAGTGACGAAACGCCACCGTTTGCACCTCGGTGCTCGTCAAGCGAACATCGACGGTTCCCGGGGCGGGGACCGCTTCGAGGAAAACATCGTTGGGGTCGAGCTGGAACGGCAATTCATCGTCGATGAGGTCGATGGCCTGGTGCATTCGAGAGGTCTCAAGATCGAACGCTGAAGCAAGGGTGAGGGCTGACCACTCCGCCCCCCAAACCCCTTGCTGATGAGGAAGGCGGAGGCTGAGGGATTGCAACACCACCACGTCGGTTGTCACCCACGTGTACTGATGGCTTGCCGGATACACCGGAGCATGCGGGTTCTCGGTGAACAACGGCTGGCCCCAGGCCTCTGGAGAGGTTGGCGATGCAACCGGAAGCAAGGCGCTCGCACCCAAACAAAGCAAGGCTACACCGATGACCAGCGCCCGCTCGTTGCGGTGCTCCGACCAAGCCGCACGCGCCGCTGGACTTGCGACCGAGAGCGCCAACATGCAGGGAAGAACAAGGAGCAACCCGCCCGGAACCACCCAAAGCAAAAGCGGCAAGAGAAGGAAGAGACGGAGCCCGTCGACGCCGATTGGGGCGTACCACATCTGCTCGGTGGCTTCGCCCTTCCGACGGTGAAGAACGAGAAGAACAGCACCGGCGCCAAGGGCCGGAGCCAAGGCTTGCGTCGCTCCCTGCCAAACCATCGTGTTCGACTGCGAACGAACACCTGTTCGTCATAGAGGTTCGCCTCTCGCCAAGGTTGATGCGAGGGGTTCGCCTGCGAATGGCCATGGCGGACCCGTTGCTCGTGTTCACGGGTGTTGAGCACCGTCACCGACTCCCCGCTCCAAAACCGTGGAAACCGTGGGCAACGCGACCCGGAGCAGGCGTTCACGGCGTCAACATCTCCCTCTACGCAGGATGCGTGTTGGGGCTCATCGGACCCAACGGTGCAGGGAAAACCACCCTGCTTCGCATGATGGCCGGCGTCCTTCCTCTTCAGGGCGGAACGGTCACGGGGCACGTCAAGCCGAACACACCGGGGGAGGTGGTGGACTTGCGAACGTGGGCAGGCCACATGCCCGAACAGGTGCGCTGGCAGGGTCGCACGACGGTCAGCCAAACCTTGCACCAACTCAACGAGATGCGAGGTCAAAACTCGCAACGCCTCGACCAGTTGCTTGCTCTCGTTGGCCTGCACGACCGAGCCGACGAACCCCTCGATAATTTGAGCCAGGGGATGCGGCAACGGCTTTCCATCGCAGCAGCCCTTCTAGGGTCACCGCGGGTGTTGTTGTTGGATGAACCGTTCAACGGCTTGGACCCCGTTGCTGCGGAGGCGTTTGCGGGCTTGGTTCGGCGGCTTGCTGGAAAAGGGGTGAGCGTGGTGATTTCCTCCCACATGGTCACGCAACTGGAAGGCCTCATCGACCGGATTGCGCTGATGCACCGCGGTCAATTGTTGGATGAAGGTCCGCTCGGAGAAGTTGAGAGGCGCCTTGAATTGGAAGGAAGGTACCAACTCCAAGGCAAGGGTGACCTATCGTCCGCCAAGGTGCTTGAAGAACTTGGAAACGATGTGTTGTCATGGGAACAAGACGATGAAACGTGGTCGGTTGTTTTGCGGGGTGACCACCACACCGCCCTGAAAAACAGCCTTGATTCGGGGCTTGATGTCACGTCTTGGGCTCCGGTTCGACCCAACCTCGTCGAATGGCTCTGTGCGGCAACCGGGATGAGTTTTGACGACATCAGCCTCGAAGTATCGTCTTCAGCGATGCTACCCTTGCAAGCCCTGGAGGTGAGCGAGGATGAGTGACCTTCGCAGAGTGCTAAAGGTCGCACGACGGATCCGGAACGACCGGTTGTCCAACATTCGATTGAAGGTCATGCTACCGATTTTGCTGCTTTTCCTCCCCGGTCTGGCTTGGGGGTTTTCCGACCCGAACATCGTCCTCCCCGGCGGCCACCAACCGGACACCGCCATGGAAGTGCTCTTCTACGCCTCCCTCGGGGTGGTTTTCGGCGCAACCATGTGCGCCGTTTTGATGGCCTTTGACGGTGTGAGCAAGGACCGAGCCAGCGGGATGCTTGAAATTCAGTTGGCTCAACCCATGCCACGAACCCATCAAGCGGCGGCGCTGATCATCGGTCATGCCCAAGCCATTCTCTTGCCGGTGTATGCACTGCTCCTGCTGACGGTCGTGGTCGTCAACCACCGCATGGACGCATGGCCGTCCTTGACCGAGATGCTGGTGTATGCCGTATCGACCGGCCTCATCGTCCTGTGGTACACCCTCTTTGCCCTGCTCGCTTCGACGACGGCAAGGGAACAGGGCACGGCCATTGCTTTCGGTGTTGGCGTGTGGTTCTTCTTCACGTTCCTGTGGGCGCTGGTGACTTCCATGGTCGCCTACGCCTCCGGTGTTGCGGTTGGAGAAGCGAACGACCCTGCGTGGGTCGCTCTGGAAGGGATGTTGGATTTGCTCTCGCCAAACGGCGTCTATCATCATCTCTTGGAAACCCAACTCCCAACGGTGGACAGGGGCGTGGCGGCATGGCAGTTGTGGCTTGCCGCCCTGGCGTGGACAGCCTTGCCTTGGTGGGCGCTTCACCGCAGAATGGAACGGCTTGTTCCTTGACGGAAACAGGCAATTGTTCATGAAGGCGAAAGGTCAGCGGATAAATATGGCTCGCCCGCAACAACTGACCGCCCTCGCTTCGCTTTGCCTTGTTTTGGTGATGCTCTCGGTCGTCTTCAGCCCCGTGACAACATCGCTTGAATCCACCTCAACCGTCGCTCCGACCGAGGGGCGCCAAGACGGTCTTGACGTGGACTGCAGCGGTTACTCCTTCGAAGATTTGTTCGAATACGACTTTGCGCTGTTTGAACTTGACATCTTGGATGACTGGGCGACCGGCGACTTGTTTGCGAATGCATGGGTCAACGGTTCAAATTCGCCCATCGTCCGCGACAACCTTGACGGGTTGTTCGAAGGTCTGCCGGGTGGCGACAACGATTGGATCAGCACCGATGAACGGGACGCTGTCCGAAGCATTGGACCAAAGTGCATCGCCGACATGGAGACCCGCCTCGGCATGCGAGAAGGCATTCCCCATTCGGGCGGCGTTGATTGGAACGACTTCGAATTCGTTGAGGACGGCATCGGTTTGGACGAGGTCAACCTCGTTCCTGAGAACCATCCTGACGCCCGCTCGTGCACCAATTTCGGTGCGGCAGCGGATTGCAAAGAAGTGCCCACCTCAACCTCCGACGACATGGAAATCACCCTTGAGGTGGCCGATGGCCAATCCAACAACGTTCGGTGGGACCAATTGCCGAACAGCGGCGTGTCAAACTTCACCCTTGCCATGAACATCACCAACATGAGCAATGCAGCCCTCAGGGTGACCTTCCCCGTGCTTCAAGGGCTGCGAATGTACGATTTCCGAGTGACGGACAACGCTCCCGACAGCGGTCAAACCTGCGACCACATCAACCAACCATCGTTCACCTACTTGGGCGACGGTTCGCTTCAGGTGACGCAGCTCGTTGCCTTTGACCGAACCCAGTGGGACCTCCAGTGCAACATGTTCATGGATTTCACAACTGAGGAGCCGGCGACCAACGATATCCCCGCTTGGACCGCCTCGGTGCCCTCCAACGGAACGAAGGTGCCGACGTCCGGTGAAGGCACGTGGCCGTTCGCCACCGCTGCCGTTGGTAACGGCTGGGCGACCGACGAGAACGGTTGGGCCCTGCAATGCACCTTTGACGAAGCCGGTTGGAGCGTCACAAACAACGTCTTGGGCGACTTTTTCGTCACCCAACCTGCGAGCTCCACGATGGCAACGGCCACCTGCCATGCCGTTGACCCGTTGGGAGCAACCGACGAAAACGACTCTCGCACATGGGTCTTCGGAACGCTGTTTACCTCAACCGCAGCCTTGAGCGAAGACGGCAGCGGCGTGGTGATGAGCGTCACCTCCGCTGGACTCGTGGACGAATTCATCTTTTCAGCGCGTGCCCTGCAAGGCGAGGCGATGGGCGCTGAGGGCGACGCCGTAACCGTGAGCGGAGCGATGGCGACCGAACTCAGCGTTTCACTCGACAACATCCGCCCCGGTGCATTCGGGTTCAAGACCGAAGCGCAGGCCGCAAACATGCTTGATTTTGCATCGGCGTTTGACCTCGGGCTGGTGAAACCCAACACGCCACCGGTGGTTCAAGTAGCCACGAATTTTAACGGGGAAAACGCCACCTGGGACGAGGGTCAACTGCAATTCTCCATGTACGGGTTGGTTTCGGACCCCGACCTCGAAGCGGTCACGATGCAATTGACGATTTGCGGAAGCGATTACCAAGGCTTCACCATCGACGGCATCAACTGGAACGTCGATGTTTCAACCGCTGTTTGCATGGCGTACGGTCTCACGGATTACGATGTGGTGATCTCCGCAACGGACGAATCCGGAGGCACGACCCAAGTGGTGGTCGGCATCAACTCCCCCGTGATCGACGACACGCCGGTTGCCCCCCTTCCGAGTGAACCCGATACGGCTCTCCCTGCAGCAAGCCTGCTCTCTGTGCTCGGGATGCTCGGTGCTGCGGTGCTGGTCCGCCGCAAACCCGACGCCTAAACCGACACAACCAAAAGGCGATGGTAGCAGGAATCAGCAGGCCTCACCATGTTTTCAGGTACCGTTGAATCAAAAAGCCACGAAGGAGGCTTGCTGGTTCACTTCGAAGGATCGTCTCCTTCCTTGAACGCCATCATGGTTCGCAGCGACGATGGCACCTACATCGGCAAGGTGGACGGCGTGCTTGGAAGCACTGAACACGCTTTGGCTCACATCGCTCACATTGACCGTTCGCTTGACATGGAGAAACTCATTGGTGTCCAAGTGACGGTCCGTGCCAAAAAACAGCGAGAAGAACGTTCTCGAAACGGAGGCCGCTTTGACGACCGAAACCGAAACGACCGAAGTTCGGGAGGTCGATGGGAGCGAAATCAAGGGCGGTCCGACCACCAGCGACAGAACGGAAGGTCAAACGACAGAAACCATCGCAACGGACGTTCAGACAGACAAGAGTTCAACGATGATTGGGATTGCCCCCAATGCAACAACTCCAACTTTGCTCGACGAACGGAGTGCAACCGCTGTCAAGCGCCTCGCCCCCAAGGCGGCGGTCGCCGTGAAGGATTCCAACGCCGTGACGACCGGAGAGACGGTTTCCAACGCCGTGACGACCG
>JAURDA010000051.1 GCA_030828165.1 Candidatus Poseidonia sp. | reverse complement strand
CACCGAGCACGCCACCGAGAACGGACATCCACACGCCCATGCCCGCGCTGGTGGCGGTCTCGGTGTCAGGCAGCAAGAGCCACCACAGCAAGACGGCATGAGGCGGAGGAGCAGGCACGGCATCGGCGATGCCCGGAACGAAATCGGGGTAGTGTTGACGGGTGTAAGCAAGGGCGTTTTCAGGCGAGTGGCCCATGCCGAAGACCTGATTGTAGTAGTCTTGTGCGGCCGACATTGACGGCGCCTTGACTCGGATGTTTGATGATGTTTTATCCGTCCATCACGCCTCTTCGTCGGCGGGCGCGAGGACGGCGGTGGAGCCGTCGGCGGAGGCTACAGGGGCAAGCGCAGGCATCGCTTCATCGGGTCTGCTGATGAGGCCGAGAGCGGCGGTGGTCAGGACGAGGCTGGCGAGCAGGGAAAGGGCGATCATCGCCGCCGAGAAGAGACCAAAGTTTGCGAACAGCCCCATCGGCGAGAGGGCGATGACGAGGAATCCTGCGATGTCGGAGGTGGCCGAGCCGAGCAGGGCCAAACCGCATGCTCCGCCCACGGCGGCGAGCGCATCGGCGTGGGATTCGCCGTTTTCTCTGCCCTCCCGATAGCGTTCCGTCACGTGGATGCAATAATCGATGCCCACCCCCAACGAGATGGTGGCGATGGTGACGGTGACGATGTTGAGCGATGAGCCGGCGACGAACATCAGGCCGTAGAGCCAGATGACGACGAGCAAAATCGGCACGAAGGTCACGACCGCTTGCTTGGGCGAGCGGAACCCGATGGAAAGCGACGCCAACACGAACACCGAGCCGAGAACGAGCGAGGATTGCATCTCGTCTTGCATCGACGTGGAAGCCGTGAACCGAGTGATGGGTCGGCCCGTCAGCATGACCCACGTCAGCGGTTTGTCCTCCGTTTCCTCGCCGGGGGCCTCGTAGGTTCCGCTGGAGAGGTTCGTGAAGACGTCCAAGTCCCGCCAAACTTCCGCTACGCCGCCTTGCATGCCGGGGAAATCTTCGGGTTGGGTCATGCCAAAGCGAATCTGCATCATGTCGTAGGCCGCATCGTTTCCGTTGATGTCAAGCCAAGGCTGGTTCGGGTTGAGTTCGACCACGGGCATGATGTAGAGTTGAACGATGCTCGCGGGGATGTCGGGAATCGGCCCGACACCGGGCACGCCATACAGCGAAAGGAAGCCGTAGAAGAACGCCAAACATTCCCGGTCCGTGGTGTCGACAAGCGGTCCGTTGCCGGCCAGTGAACAATTCATGCCGAAACCGTCCGTTTCCGGTTCCCACCCAGCGGCTTCGAAGGGCGCGCTGTCCAGAACGAGGCTGCCTTGTGCGGCGAACACCATCTCGTCGAGGGCGAGAATGTCGATGGTGCCGTCCGGTTGCCGCGTGATCTTGTCGGGCACGCCGTCGGGCAACGCGTCCATGTCCTGGCGAAACGTGTCGATGGCGGCGAACACGCGCGGGTCCAGCACATCACCCAAAATGAGCAGGTTGGCCGGTTCGCCTTCGTCGGCAAAGCGTTTGGACAATTCGTCCACGCCGATGGCGAAATCCGAGCGTTCGTCAAGGAAGTCTTCCACGGCAAAATCTCCCTCAAGTTGGGCCATGCCGTAGGCCGCTGGAATCGTCAGGATCAGCGCAACGGCCGCGATGAGCAAGGCGTTGCGACGTTGACCCGAACCGTGCGTCACTTTCCGGAGCCATTGGGGATTCACCAGCGATTTGACCTCTTTTTGCTGACGTTTGGCGGCGCGAGCCTCCAACCAATCGTCCACGCTCACGCGGACCAAAGGCGCCCAAATCCCGGTGAGAATGAAGGCAGCGAGAATGCCGAGCGCCGCTTCAATGCCAAAGGAGCGCAATGCAGCAATGTCGCTGAAGAGATTGGCGGCAAAAGCGGAGATGGTCGTCAGCGAAGTGAGCGTGATGGCTCGACCAACCCTTGAGAGCGTGATGCTCCCCGCTTCCTCAGATGTTTTGCCGTTGGCCCGTTCTTCCTTGTAGCGATGGAGGGCATGCAAAGAGTCGTCAATCCCGAGGGCGAGCACCAAAATCGGCAGCAGATTGGAGAATTGCGAACGGGCGATGAGGCTGAGGCCGAACCATCCGGTGAGGTTGGCAAAATGGCCAATGAGGCCTTGCATCCACAACAAGGCGGCACCCAAGGCCACCATCGTGATGGCGACATCGGTCCAACGCCGCAGGCTGACAAAGAGCAGCGCGACGATGGCGAGGCCCATCAGGGCGATGAGGCCGGCGCTGGATTGGAGTTCTCGGTTGACCTCCACGTTCACGCCTTGACCGAGCAGCAGGGTCACGGTGGTTCGGTCGTGAGAGCGTAAATGACCCTCGAGGTCCATGTAGGTCCATTCGGTGGCGCAGCCAGCGCCCTCGGCCTGAAGTTCAAGGCAGGCTTCTTCGGTGTATTGAGGGGGATGGAGGACGAGTTGTCCTTCGGCCAAGCGGTAGCCTCCGACTCGGAACCCCTCGTCGGTGAACTGAACGCTCTTCTCCTGGTGGGCGTCCTTCCACACGACTTCCCAACCCATGTTGGCGAGTTGGGTGCTGTCAAGTTGAACCAGCAACCAGGTCGTGGAGGCCGTCCAGCGTCCGTTCCCCCAAAGGGCGCCATCCCACGTTCCGTCGGGTTGCAGTTGCCCGTAAATTGGACCCTCTTGGTGGGCGTTAAAATCGGCCTTGAACCCGCGGTCAAGCGACAACCAGCGCAGGAAGTTGTTGTCCGAGGCCTCGGCCATTCGAGCAGCGGCCATGTCGATGTGGGCTTGGGTGACGTTGGCGTCGTCAAAGGTCAGGCAGTCGAGCGGGAAGCAATCCGACCAGTTCGTTGGCGGTTCGGTCACCACGCCAAGCGGGGTCAGCCCCGGCTGGGTGAGGATGGAGGTGTTGTTCATGAAGCCGCGAAAGTGGTCGGACAGGGAGATGGCACCGTTGGACCGGTGGCCGGTAACGTCGTTGACCAGCGGCTTGAGGGCGGGCCCGAGCGGGTGCTCGAGAACGAGGTTGAGTTTGGTGTCGAGCTCTCGCAGAACGGTCAGGTTCAGAATGCCGCCCGTGGGAGCATCAATCCCGCTCCACGCCTCGCCAGCCGGCAGCATCTCCGACGGTTGGACGAGGGATGCATAATCCGGCGAACCGTCGGCCATTCGGGGGACGGGCTCCCAATCCTCTACGCTGGGGACATGGACCGGGTCGCGCACGGAGACCAAGAAGCCGAGGATGATTTCTGAATTCGGAAATTCTTCGTTGATCATGGTCTGTGCGGTGAGTTCGGGCGATTCCATCTCGTACGACTCCATGTCGATGGGTTGCAGAGCCGTCATGGCTCCGGGAATCATCAACAGCGTGAGCAGAAACACCGCCACGTGCGCCCCCCGTTTGCGGGGCAAGAGCCATGCCGCGAATCGGTCGTAGCGACGGCTCATGGTCTCAGCCTTTCTCGTTGCCTTTTGAAGGAATGTTTTCTTTGTCTTTTCTTTCCTTACTCTCTACCGCCGTCCAGCAGCAACCCTTCCATACTCGGTTTTCGAAGTCATTCACGGTATCCAACCTTCATCCAGCCGGAAAACGAACCTATTATGAACGGGAAGTCAGCCGCAGCACCACAGAGGATAGGCTGATGGTCACCGTGGACGATGTTATCGACCGAGCCAATGCATTGGACACGTGGGCCCAGTGGTCCCTTGGTGCAGGCCTCACCCTGCTCACGCTGTTGACCGTCCGCTTCCTGATGAATAAAATCATTCTCGACTTCGTCAAGGCAACCTCGTTCAAGTGGGACGATGCGCTTTATCGGCCGGTGACCCAGCGGCTGTACAGCTTCATTTTTCTCGTCGGCGTCCAACTCACGATGCTCTGGGTGATGGGCCGTGAGCACGAACTCAACGAAGCCCTGGACCCTGTGTTCAGTGCCGTTTACATCCTTCTCACCACCTCGCTTGCCAGCGTCGCCGTCAAGGTGATGATCCCCGTCATCATCGACCGGTTTGCAGGCGCCGGGACGGTGACCGTCTCGGGAAGCAACTCCCTCGTGGTGTTCTTGCTCCGTGCTGCTCTTTGGTTCGGCGGCCTCTACCTCGCCCTGAACGAGTTGGGCTTCGAACTGCTCGGCCTCCTCGCCTCACTTGCGGTCTTCTCGCTCATCATCGGTCTGGCCATGCAGCAAACGCTGGGCAACATCGTCAACTCGTTCATGCTCGCCCTCGACCAGCCCTTCGAAGTCGGCGACCGCATTGAGGTGGACGGCCACCTCGGGTCGGTCGTTTCCGTCGGCATCCTTTCCACGAAGATCCTCACCATCGGGGAGAACCTCGTCGTCATCCCCAACAACAACCTCGTCAACTCCACCGTCATCAACCACGCTCGCGGTGGCGGCGACGGTCAAGGCCGCCGTATTTCGCTGGTGTTGGATATCGGCGTGGAATACGACGAAGACATCGCCCACGTCAAGTACACCATCCTCCAACTGATGCGAGAATGCCCCTACATTCTCGACGCACCCGAACCCCGTGTGCTGCTCAACGAGTTGGGCGAATACGCCAAGATTTTCCGAATGTACGCTTGGGTTGAAGACTACTCCGACGAGTTCGTAGCGAAGGATTGGTTGTTCAAGACCATCGACGAGCGCTTTGGCCAGGAAGGCATCGGCATTCCGTTCCCCACCGCTGTTGAAATCGGTGCCACTCACACCGAGACCTACGACCGTCAGCGAAAGTCCACCAACGTTCGCCGTGCTCGCTTGCAGATGATCAAAGAAGACAAGGCCCTCGAGCGAGAGCGCGCCGAGGCCAAGTGGGAAATCGAGGCCATCAACGACCGTCTCAAGAACCCCGAAATCCCGCAAAAGGAGCGCAATGATTTGGAGGATGCGCTGCGCGAACTCAACCGCGTCTTGGGCATGTTTGAGGCCGGCGATAGTTGAACGATAACCGCAGGTGAGCCTTCACGGCGAGCGACGATGCCGTCGCTTGATTTGGACGGTGACCGGCATAATTGGGTGACGCCAGTTTTATAAAACCCAAACCGTTCATGATAGTATGCCCTCAGTGGACCTTCGCTTCATGCAGGTTTCGCTCACCCCCGAGGAAGGTAACCATTTGCCCGGCGTGCAACTCTACGAGGCGTTCCGTCGCATGGAACTCCTCACCATGATCCCCTCTGTTCCCGAAGAGTTCCGCTGCATGGTGCGCATTGAATACACGGAACCGAACTCGCTTCAGAACACCTACGAGACCATGGAGGTGGTTCGGATTCTCGAGGATGACGGAACGGTGGCCTTAGCGGAAGTCCTGCTTTCCGGACCGCTTCCGAAGTTGTTCCAATCGCTTGAACACGCTTGGTGGGTTTCGCCAACCGTGCTCAACAACGAAGGGTTCACGTTCACGATTCGGGGCACGAAGGATGCTTTGGTGAACATTCGCAACCGCCTTCCCGCCTTGTTGGGTCGAGGCTTCAGCATGAAACTGGGAGCGCAATCGGTCTACAATCCCGAATTTATTGAATTGCTTCCCGCTCGTCAACGAACGGTCCTTGACAAAGCGATTGAACTGGGTTATTACGACCGTCCGCGAGGTTGCACTCAACGAATGATTGCCGATGCCTTGAACATCAAACAAGCCACGGTCAGCGAGCATCTCCAATCGGCTGAATCCACGATCATTCACGCCTTCGCCAACGAGCCCTGAACCCCCGCCTCCGCTTGCGTGCAGGGCGTTTTCAACGGTGGCCATCGATGGTGAAAGGTGGAGAAATCAACGCCTTCCTATCATGATAGGGCCCGCCTCTATTTGTGTTCAAACACGTGAGAAACCATGGCCAGCGGACGCTTTGCCGAAGTACGAACCCCTCTCATCCTGTCCATCTTGATGGTCCTGATGACCCAAGTGGGTTATCTTGAATCCATGAACCCGTGGACAAACGGCGAAGAAACGCTGGACCAGAGCACCGACGTTCTCGAAACGGGAGGTCAAGGTTCTGCCAATTACTCGCTTGGTCAATCAACGTACGGCGAAGCATTTGCGCTCAACACCGCCATTGAACCCATCACCTTTGAATACCGTGAAAATTCCGACGCAGCAACGATTTACGGAAACGGCTCGCTTTGGACGGTCAATCAACCTTCAAATTTCATTGGAAGGAGCATCGCCATTGGCAACGGGAACTTCAGTGTAGGCGACGGGGTGTTCTTCTTCGATAATGGCAAATGCGCCATCTCCATGCACAACACCAGCAATGGGACGACGTGGGAAGCCTTCTCCATTTCCTCCTGTTCTAACTCTTGGCCCTATTCGGTCTTCAAAAAAGAATCATTCTTCGTTTCCGGTGAACACTTTCTCTTCCAACTTTATCGTGGATCATCTTCCGAACAAATTTGGGCTCACAACATCTCAAACGGAACGTCGTGGCGCATCGGAGGAGGAGCCTTTTCAGATACGAGTGGTTACCTGAGATCACAAGACGAACTCTTTCAACACGGCAACGATTTCTGGTTTTGGGGTTTTGAGGGCGGATCCCGTTCCCAACTTTACCGAATCAACGGTTCAACAATGGAAGTTGAAGTCCGCTCAAATTTCACCGATTCCTGTTACCAATGCACACACCAAATTGTACGCGGATGGGCGGCCTCAAATGGGAGTATTTACTTTATAGCGAAAAGTACTGCCGTTGGGCATAAAGCGTATTTCCACGATATTGCAACGAATCAAACATCCTTAGCGTTTGATATTAATCCATCAGGATCCGGTATCTATGGATTGATGCAAGTATCCGATGAT
The DNA here is from genome assembly GCA_030828165.1 of Candidatus Poseidonia sp. Taxonomy (GTDB): domain Archaea; phylum Thermoplasmatota; class Poseidoniia; order Poseidoniales; family Poseidoniaceae; genus Poseidonia. The sequence continues at coordinate 2,637 of JAURDA010000051.1, read as the reverse complement.
CTACTCTTCGTAAACGGAAGGAATACCTCGTCTTCGGGCTCTAAACTTTGGGCCCACAACACCACGACAAATCAAACATACCTTCAATCAGACATCACGCCTACTCTTCCTCGTACTGATATTGGAGCAACGAATCCACTCATTGATGACGTGTACTATTTTTACGCTACCAACACCTCAACCGGCAATGAACTCCATGCTTACAGCATCGTCAACAATTCAACGTGGCTCGTGGATGACATCCAACCAGGGAGTGTTGGTAGCCTTGCTACCAACACTTTTTATCCGCCCTTGCAAGCATATGAGGGTAAACTGTTCATTCTTGCTGATGATGGAACGAACGGTGACCAGGTGTGGGTGCATGACCCTTCTACCGCTGAGACGTACCGGTTGACAAACCTTAGTGTTGATGTAGGTAATATTCAACGCTTGGTTGGGGATACGTTGTACTTCAGTGCCCCCAAGTACAACGGTGGCTCTTCGGGTTACCTCTACGCACATTCCATGTCCACCAACATCACGTATGAAGTCCCTAATTTCCCTGACGGTCGATACTATCAGACCGGGGTTAGATTCTTCCTTCCTGTGAACGGTACAATCTACATGAACGGCGGCCACGGTCCGTCTATCAATCCCATTGACGAAGCCCTTGTTGCTTGGTCCCCAAGCGAATTCACGCCAATGACCACACCAGTTGCTGGTGCAACCTGCAGTGTTTCGTCCACCCTCCCATCTGGATTGGCGCTCAACCAAGGCAATTGCACGGTGAGCGGAACGCCCACGGTCGTCACGCCCCAATCCAATTACACGCTCACAGCGACCATCAACGGGCAAACCTACGGAGCAACGTTTTCGTTGATAACCGACTATCTGCCGATGAGGCCGAGCGTGGCTGAACTTGAAGCAAGCATTGGCGTTGCGATCACCAACATCAGTTTCGGTGGATTCGGTGAGCCGGGAGATGGTGGTTATGGTGAGCCTGTCAACTATAGTTATCAATCAATTTATGCTGGACATGATGGTTATTGTTTTATTTTAGAAACAGGAGAATTAAGATGCGACGGAAAGGATTATATCGAAGGAAACGGCAATATCGTCAATCACCCTGGAGTTAATGGCGAATTCGTCGAGCCGAGTTTACCTGCTGATGCCGTTGTAAAGCATGTTTTACCAGGAGCGAGTTCGCATGTATGTGCAATACTTGTGAACGGATCTTTGTATTGTTGGGGTGGAAACTCCTATGGCCAACTTGGTAACGGTAACTACAACGGCCAATATACGCCAGTACACATTCCTCTTCCAACAGGAAGAACAGTCGAAAAAATCAGTGCCGACCATGAGTTTACCTGCGCACTCTTGGACAATGGTTCCATCATGTGCTGGGGCAGAAATCACGAAGGTCAACTCGGTCGAGGTACGACTGCAACATCAGGACAGAATTCACCCGGTTATGTTAGCATTCTGCCACAAGGGAGACATGCTGTCGATGTTGGTGTTGGTTCTGAACACGTTTGCGCCTTACTTGACAACAACGATGTTGTCTGTTGGGGATCAAACAACAGCATGACTGGAAGCTCATCCATAACCGTCCCTCACACGGTCCCGTTCCCTTCCAATCAATCGGTTCTATCGATTGCGGCCATCGGTAAAGTGAGTTGCGCCCTCATGGATAATGGGTCAGTGCGATGCTGGGGTTCTAACGCTTGGTATCATGCTCTGGGAGTGACTGGAGCATCAACCACGGGTACGCCAACTCTAACTGCAACCATGCCAGGCGGGTTGAACGCAACTGCTTTGATTGCACACCATGACGGCGTCTGTGCTACACTAGAAAACTTCTCAATTGCTTGTTGGGGGGCAATTCAATATACTCATGTGGTTGAACCGACCATACCAAGTTTCCCTTATGGCTCCATGCAGATTACTTCGTTTGCGGCTTCATACAACAAAGCCTGCTACGCGCTTGAAAACGGTTCTCTGTGGTGCGGTAATCCGTCGACTGGAGCTGGTGATTTTATCGACATCGAATCGCCCATTCAATCGTCACTCCCAACTTTAATTTCCGGGGCCACCTGTTCGATTTCACCTCCTTTGCCATCAGGACTTTCTTTGACACAGGGAACGTGCAAGATCATCGGAACACCAACCGCGCTTGCTTCAAATCAAACCTACGCCGTCTTTGCAAACAAAACCGAAGGCACATACCGTGGCGAGGTCAACATTGCTGTTGTTGGTGAACCACTTTATCCAAGCGTCGAAGGTGCAGACCTCATCATCGATGAGGCCATGACCAACATCACCTTCCAGTACAACGCCAGTGCGGCAAGCGGCTCAGGCAGCGGTTCCGGTAGCGGCTCAGGCGGCGGCTCTTCGAGTTCCTCGTCCTTTGCTTATACGAACGACAAGGTGTCTGCTGGATATCGACACACCTGTGCCATCCTTGACAACGGCGACCTGAAGTGTTGGGGATATGACTCCTATGGACAGTTGGGCGATGGAGGAAGTGGCTACGACACCGACGCACCTTCATCCACCGCCATCAACCTCGGCACGGGCCGCACGGCCGTTGCAGTAGATGCTGGAGATTGGTACACCTGTGCCATCCTTGACAACGGCGACATGAAGTGTTGGGGGTAT
>JAURDA010000050.1 GCA_030828165.1 Candidatus Poseidonia sp. | reverse complement strand
AAATTGCCGATGAACTCTCGTTGTCCCAGGACACCATCACGTGGCTGCTCACGGGAAGCGGAGAATCCGAACGACCCAGCGACGTTCGAATCGGATGGCGAACCCTCGGCGTCCGCCCACAACGCATTGCAGCCGTCGGCAGCATCATGGCTGACGTGGCCGATGAAGAAGTTGGGTACGACGACATCGATACCGTCGTCGGCATTTCGATCAACGGCATCGCCTTCGCTTACGAGGTAGCTCGAACCTTGGAATCCGACGTGACGGTCTTCCGGACCACCGACGAGGGCGCGGGCAGCGGCTCTCTTTCCAACAAATACGGACAAGTCGCCGGAAAACGCGTCATCATCATCGACGATGTCCTCTCTTCGGGCGTGACGATGTCAAAAACGATTCAAGCCATACGCGAAGCCGGCGGAGAAGTCGCCCTCGCCATTGTGCTCGTCAACAAAACCACTCGGAACGAAATTGACGACGTCCCCCTTCGGGGTCTGATTCGAGCCGTCGCCGTTTGAGGTGAATCCATGCACTGGAGCGACGTGATGGCCCAACGCCTCGCAGAACGGGGGCAAAACCACATCGTTGCAACCGGCATCACTCCAAGCGGTGAATTCCACATTGGTCACTTGAGGGAAATTCTCACGGGTGACATGATCGTTCGTGCTGCTCAGAAAGCGGGCCTCAACGCAGAATTGGTGTTCGTGGTCGACAACGCTGACCCGTTACGCAAAGTCTACCCTTTCTTGAGCGACGACTATCATGCCTTGATCGGTCATCAACTCGGCTCCATCCCGGCACCCGATGCCAACGGACATCCCGATTGGAGCCGGTTCGAGAACGAGGGGTGGAGTTACGGCGACCACTTTCTTGCGCCGTTTCTCGATGCCTTGGCTCAAATCGGTGTTGAGCCGAAATTGCTGCCGAATTTGGAGGCCTACCAGTCTGGCAAGTTTGCTGCTGCAACCAAGCGGGCGTGCGACGAACCCGGAGCGATTCGTGAAATTATAGAACGCGTATCTGGGCGTGAATTGTCGGAGGATTGGTTCCCTTGGCAGCCCCTTGATTCCAAAGGTTCTCTCGACGGTGTCGTCGTCACCGGGTACGAATACCCGATGGTGCATTGGCGGGACGCTCACGGCATTGAAGGGGTGTCGGACATCACCAAAGGTGAAGGAAAATTACCCTGGCGCCTTGACTGGCCTGCGAAATGGGGATTCAACGGCATCACCTGCGAACCCTTCGGAAAGGATCACGGCGCGGCAGGAGGGTCGTACGACACCGGAAAAGAAATTGCACGATTTTTTGGACATGAACCCCCCACGCCGCTCACCTACGAGTGGATCAGCCTTCGTGGGCAGGGCGCAATGTCCTCCTCCACGGGGAACACCGTCGGACCGATCGAAGCCCTCGAACTCGTGCCTCCCGAGATTTTGCGATACCTCATCGCCAACTCAAAACCAAACAAGGCCATTGAGTTTGACACGGGGATGGGGCTGGTGAACTTGGCCGATGACTTTGAGCGCTGGTCAAGCCGTGACCTGCAAGAAGAATTGAGCGATTCGTCGTTAAGCCGACGGCAACGGGTTCAGCTCGAGGACACCGAAACGGCTCTCGCCCTCGCATCCCCGAAGGTTGGGAATGCGGTCTCTGCAACCTCGGTGAGTTTTCGCCATTTGGCGCTGCTCGCTCAAATCAAGACGGAGGATGTGGAGGTATGGAGGAGCCTTGCCGCCTCTCATGACCTAGAGGAACCAACGGTTGAACTCCATGACCGGCTTCGGCGCATGCGAAACTGGATTGCGTCCCCACACTTCCCTGATGAAATGCGAATTTCTGTTCGCAAAACGCCCTCCGAGGAAGCGCTTGCGGATTTGGAAGCCGAACACCTCCAAGTCATCAATTGCTTGCATAAAGCACTGAGCAACCAACCTTGGACGAATGAAGGCATCACCGCTGCGTTCAAAGCCGCTGCGGAATCGTCCTCCACCGGCATGCGCCAGGTCTACCGGGTATGTTACGCCGTGTTCATGGGCAAAGAGCGAGGTCCACGCCTCGCCCCTATCCTCGCGAATTGCGACCGAACCGAGATGCTGGATCTGGTAGTGGCGTGCAGCAACATGGTTGAGCGCAAGCCAGCCTCAGGCTGAGAAATCCAGTCTCGGAAAAAAATGCGACATACCCTTCAAAAGGTGTCAGCACTCTTGACCGCACATGGGAGGGGTCTATTGCCCAACGTGTGAGGCAGGCGTCGAAGTCACGGCCACCTTCTGCCTCTCGTGCGGTCACGATTTGAACAGGCAAGGGCCAATCACCGCAACAGGTCACGATCTCAACCAGTTGAAAGATGTCATCCGACTTCGAGAGGACCTCTCGATGGCGCAAAAATTTGACATGATCGCTCAGGTTGAGGACGGAGCAGACCCCATCGCCCTCGGCATTGCAGCAGCCGGAGACGACGATGATGGCGGAGCAGCAGAAGCGGCGAGCATGCAGGTTGAGGTTGCCCCTGGCCTCAGGGCTGCTCAGTGGAATCATGAGGCTGCAGACGCAGCCATCGATCTCGCTGCCGCTGGTACCAAACTCGAGAAGTTGAAGAAATCTGGAGCATTTGGGGGTGACGACGATGTCTTCCGTGAAGGTATGGACGTCGGTCGGGCAGCCACCCTGCATCTCCTCGAAGTGACCCAAGGAGCGGTCCTTCCGGCGAACGATGCCCTCCAAGCAATTCCAGTGATGCAGCCGCCGACCAAGAGTTTCTGTCCAAAATGCGGGTCAGACATCCATGCAAACGCCATGCTTCAATGGAAAAAATGGACGGACATGTCCACGGATGCCCTCACCGTGCAGCTTGAAGCGGCCATGAGAGCCTCGATGATGCACGTTGCAGCATCGTACCAAGAGACGATTCGTGAATTGAAGGACCAACTCAGCGACGCTCAAGAGATGGCGAAAAGCACGCCCTCGCTCGCCTCACAATCGAAAAATGAAGCGCCCAAAGCCGAATCAAAGGCGGATGAAAAATCAACCAAACGAGGGAAAGAGGCCGCAGTATCCACTGCAGATGTTCAACCCGCCAAAAAGGAAGAGAAAAAGCAGAAACCTAAGCCGAAGGCTGGTGGATTGTTTGGTGCAAAGAAGCCAAAGAAAACCTACGAAGGCGAACCTGAAGGGAAAGCGGAATGGTTCCTTGCGGAAGCTCTTGATACGGTCTACGACCCGCACGGCACCGGGAAACCCATCAAGGGAGCGATGATTCTCGCCCGATCATCAGAGGGCAATGTCCGTGTTCGTGATGTCATACGGACCTATGCGGCCGAGGGCGAAGACGGGATTTCCGAGTTGGCTTGGACCAGTCCGCTCACCAAATACCTCATCGAAGCCTACGAGGCTTGCTAATCCTCCGTTGGAACCGTTGTCAGCGGAATGCTTCTTGAGCCTGCACCCCCTCAGTAGGTCATGGACAAGGGGGCCTCGCCGCTTGAAGCCCTCCAACTTGCCGCGGAACGGACCGCCTTCCGGCTCAAGCGAGGCGCTCATGAGCGTCTTGAACACCTCTACGGCACCGTACTCGCCTCCCCTGGAACCGTCTTGCTCCTGTTTGTGGTCGTGAGCGCAGTTTTTGCTCAACAAGGCATGGCTTTCCAACAACAGATCGACGACGATGTTGAAATCTTCCTGCCCGACGGTGCGCCCTCAACCACACTGCTTCTGGAAGTTCGTGAAGAATGGTCAACCGACCTCGCCGTCATTTACATTCGCACCCCAAATGCACTCAATCCCAACGACACCACGAACATTACCGATGAAGCGATTCTCAATGAAATCAGTTGGATTGAAGGCGATGACCGAAACATCGACGGCGATTCTACCGGCCGTGGCATGGACTATGACAAAGACGACCACGGTCGAAACGACGGCGTCCTGTGGGTTATTTCACCGGCTCAAGTCATCAAGGAAATCAACTCTGCTGACGGTCGTTTCAACAATTCCCTTTGCGTCCACGGCGTGAACAATCGACTCCCCATTGACATCGATTGCTCCATGCTGCCCCCCGGAGGAGAATACGCCATCCCCAGCCAAGACCGCATCGATCAAATCATCGAAGAATCCGATGGCGCCTTTGATGCTCTCATCAAGGACACCAACGACATGGACCCGACCGTCGACAGCGACGGGGATGGAAATTACACCAACGACATGGACGGTGACGGAATTTGGGACACGACCGCCATTGTTGTAGGTCTTCATCACAACCCCGCAGAAACGGGCGATTGGGAAGATTTCTCCGCCCTGCTCAACCACTTCCAAGACATCATCGACGACCGCCCAGCAGAATACCGAAGCACGGACATGACCGTGACCGGGCTCACGAAAGTCTTGGAGGACGTTTCGGACGCCATCTACGAAGACTTGCTCATGATTTTGCCTTGGTCGGTCCTGTTCACCATCATCGTGATCACGGCGCTTCACCGCTCCGCTAAAGTGGTGGTCATCACCGGAACACCCATCCTCATGGCCCTCGCCATCACCTTCGGTTCATCGGTTGTTCTCGATGTCACGCTAACCCCGATGATCGTCGCCACCTTTCCAATTCTCATCGGCTTAGGCGTGGATTACGCCTTACACATGGTGAACCGCATTGAGGAAGTACGAAGAAAAGAGCTCGACAAAATGGTGGATGAAAACGAGCGAAGGCGAAAACGAGGTCAACCGCCTGAACCGATTCCCGACATGTGGGACATGGATTTCTATAAATCATGCGTCATGGAGATGACCCGTTCAACCGGCGTCGCCGTTTTCCTTTCTGCGATGACCACCATCGTCGGTTTCTCCGTTCTTATCGCTCCGATGATCGTCCCCGTAAGCCCAATTCGCTCGGTTGGCGTCACGCTCGTCATCGGCATCACCTCCACGTTGATCCTCAGCATCGTGCTCGTTCCAACGTTGGCGTGGATGTTGAAATTCAACAAACGCACCAATCCTGGTGTGTGGAAAAACATCGGCAAAGCGCCGGTGAAAGGGTTCCTCATCATCATCTTGCTCGCCTCTGCCGTCACGACCTACGGCATTGCGAACATGGACGAATTGAACAAACCCATCACGGGCTCATCGGAAGCTCCGGACGGCATTGAATCCCTCAATTCCCTTGCCGAATATTCGCGCCAATTCAGCAGCGGCCAAACGTCCTTGTACATCTTCGATGCCTCGGAAAGGCCCAACGTGAACGAGACGGACAACATCCGCGACTTGCCGGTTCTCGATGCCATGCACGAAATCGAGCAGGCTGTCGACAACGTTGACGAAACCTCCACGACCAGCATCATCACCTTCCTCAAAGCCGTTCCTGCTTCCATCACGCTTGTCGAAGGCGTCACCATCGGGGATGGTTCCCTTTGGGATCTCTTGCATGACCCTTGTTGGGAAAGCGAGTCGCTCCTCGACCCCGAATGTGCGGGTTGGACGCTGGTTCCGTTAAGTGAACGGGAAGCTCTTCGAAAGGACATGGTGAACGTTGCCGTAGACACCTTGTCCCCGGAGGTCCAGTCCATGCTTCTTAACGAGGCGGGAACAAAAGCCATCGTCTACGTTGCCCAACCGTACATGAATCTGAACGTTGCAGGGGAGTTAAGGGAAGAAATCGATGCGATTCTCGGCAAAGGACCCTCGCTCCTCAACACCCAAACCTCCCTTCTAACGGGAGGGCTTCCCGTGTCCTTGGACATCAACGAGGGCATTCACGACACCCAAACCGTTACCACGTTGTTGACGCTGGTCTTGCTCACGGTGCTCCTCATGGTGGTGTTCCGCTCGGCCCGCTTGGGCATATACACCATGATTCCCGTGGCCATTGTCATTCTCTGGCAGCCATTGCTGATGCGAAGCGGAGACGTCAACGTCAACATTTTCACGGCGATGATCGGAACGATCGTGTTCGGTATCGGCGTGGACGATTCAATCCACGTCATGCATCGTATTCGCGAAGAAGGAGAATCCCCCACAGGGCTGGCTTCAGCGGTCGAGGAGACCGGACAGACCATCTTCGAGACCACGATTACAACGGTTTCGGGAATTGGGGCGGGGTTCCTTGCGGCGTTCCCAGGCCTCGAGAATTTTTTCATGCTCATGTGTTTGTTGATTTTCTTCGCCTTCATCACCAGCGCCTTCCTGCTTCCAGCCGTCATCACGGCCGAGCACGTTGCCCGGGCAAAAATCAACAAACACCCTTCGTGGATTGATTTTGGTGAGGACGTTTCCGTAACCCGTCCAAGCGTAATGAAAACGCTCGATGCCGTCCTCAACGAATGAGTGGAGGGAGTAGGGAGTAAGCCCCTTTCTGTTCCCTTTCGGTGACCGCATTCAACTGTGCATCCTACCTGTCCCTCGTCGTGCCGAGTCAACGGGACGGTTTGGACTTGCTCCAGCGGGGTGGCTCGTCTCATCGACCACAAGGCAACCTCGGTCTTTCAACGTCATCGTACACACCTTGCATCGTTCGTTTCTGCAGCCTGAACCCAACCATTTCTGTTTGCTTCCTTTTGGTAGCCGCTCGCACTTTGGAGAGGGGACTTTCCTCAGAGTCGAACTCTGTCAGCGGTCCTCCTACTCCCTCCAAGACGGTGCGGGTCCGCTTTGCATTTCAACCAGTCGGCAAGCAAGGCGGCTCATTGGTAGGGGTTTTCCCCGGGCGAAGCTGTTGTTTCAGTCGCACCATACGGTCCGCTCGGAGGTTGTGCTTTTGCAGGGGGAAGCGCCGCCACGGCCTTGGTTGGTGGCGGTTGACTCAGTTGGACAGGAGCGGAGGGTTGGCGCCGTAATCCGATGACGAGCAATCCCACGAGCGCAACGACAAGCAAGGCGACAACCGACATCAAGACGGGGTTGACCGCCCCAATCGTTCCAAGAACGCCATCGTTGCGCGCTTCATCAACAAAGACGGTTGGCGATTGCGTTCCGGGGCCGTTGATGACGCTCAATTCCAACCATTGAGTTCCCTCACGCCCGGGTTTCCAAAGGTACTGATAGAGAACTTGTTCACCCGATTGAACGTTCAATGTCCGAGCATCCAAACGGGTGCGCGCCCCGCTTGATTCCACCAACTCGAGCACCATGTTGGCCTCTCCGTCGGCAAGACCGACGTTGCTCAGCATGGCGACGACCTCGACGAGGTCACCTTGACGAATGTCAGATTTCTGCTTCATTTCAACGGTCGAGAGCGTAAACTCAGGAATCCGTTGCTCAAGCGACCACACTCGAAGGGGGGCATCGATGTCGTTGAAGACGCTGTCAATGTCCAAGCCGGCCTCGTCGGAACCAGTGACCCAGACCCGAAGCTCAACGGCCCGTGTTCGGAAGGCGGGCAACATCAAAGCGTCAAGGTCCAACGTGCATTGAACGGGAACCGATTCACCGTTGAGGCGTTCTCCCATCAACATCAACGGAACCGATCCGTTGTCAAACACATAGGAATTCAAGCCGAGGCCGGCTTCGTTCAAGGACCAATGCAACGTAAGGCTCGCCTCATCCAATTGAGCGTTCTCCGCAAGCCGGAGTTCAAATTTCAAATCCTTCCACTCATCTTCGGCCAAACGAGAATTGAACCCAGGTTGGTCGACGGCGACGACTTGGGGCGCTTCATTGTCGACGATGAACCAGACAAAGGCTGAGTTTTCGCCCCGGTAAACGGCGCCGTTTGGAGCGTCGAACAAGTCGCCAAACAACCCGTAGGTGCCGTCTTGCAACGGTGCGAGCATGGTGCCTTCAAACGAACCGTTCTCGGATTCCAGTTCAATCGTGTTTTCACCCACGGAGAGTTCGACGCTCAGGTCTTGCTGGGGAACGCTGCCCGTTCGGTGCCAGACGAGGTCTCCTGAAATGCCAAAGGTGGTTCGGGGCTGAACCCAATAACCCAATGCATTGGGGACCTCGTTGTCAAGGTCAATACGAATCGACGTTGGATCAATGGCCAGTTCCCCCGAGAAGCGCCACCCGAGAGGTTCGATCAGGAACATGTTGGATTGACCCGATTGGTCTCGCATCGTCAGTTGGGGAATTCGCGTCAGGGAGGTGTCGGGATCGTACCCCCACTCAAAGGTGAAATTCACCACAAATTCACCGTTCCTCGAAAACACATCGCTGGCCTCCATCGCCACCAATTCACACGATGAGATTTCGATGTAAGCGTGCGATGATTGACAATTTTCGGTTGTTTGATTCCAGGTCACAACGGAGGATTGGGCAGTGTTTGAGGCGAGGTCAAGTTCGATTTCGGCCAAATCGAAAATGCCGTTCTGCTCCCAAACCGGGACACGGATTTGATTTTCTTCGCCAGGATGGAACCAAGGCTCGGATTGTCCGTTCGGCCACCCCAGCGAGGTCGCTCCGAGAGAGGGTGCCCCGTTGCTGTTGAGTTGGACATGGAACATGGGCGAACTGGGAGAACCGCCGTCCTCCATGAGATGTCCGGCACTATCGGCGATTTCGAGCCAGCCGAGGAAATAGTCCCCTTCTGAAGCCTCGGAGGTGTCGACGGACAAGCCGTAATCTCCCATCAGAGCGGTGAGGTTCGCCGGTAACGAGAGAGAACTCCGGCGCTCTTCACCGTAGTCGAACACACCGTTGGCGTTTTCATCGTCCGCCCATGAACTCCAAACGTGCGCAACGGCATGGACGGGGAGATGAGGTCGGTCGGCAACGGTGAACGTGAACTCGTTCACCGGCTGAACATTACGGTTGTCAAAAGCGCCGACGCTGCTGACCATGAGGGTCGGAGCAACGTTATCGAAGAGGAAGCGATGTTCCATCGCTACATCGCTGACCACGCTCTGACCTCGTAGGGGAACGACTTCGATGCCCAAGTCAATGGACGGACGACCGGTGGGGACGTTCCATGCAAATTGAGCCACACCGTTGTCGAGCAGGGTGGTCGTTGCGTATTCCGTGCCGTCCACGAGGAAACGAACGAGCGCTTGCCCCGAACGAGGCGTGCCTTCATCGGTTCCCTCAAAACCCAACACGACTTCAACAACCACCAACTCGCCGGACCTCAAGTAAGGGAATGCTGACGATGAACGGATGCCTTCATCGGAGACCACCGACCACGACAGGATTTCGAGGTCGTTCTCGACCCCTTGGTCTGCACCGAGACCAAGCACGGTTGATACGGGGAGCATGGGGCCGCTTGCTGAGATGAGGTGAACGGTGAGCACTGCAGACGGCTCATCGTCCCAACCGTCTGGGAATTTGAAACGGTGATCGACCTCAAGATAGGTTCCCGAGCCAACCGCTGAAATCGACCCAGCCAGCCCTTCATCAAACCAGAGGAGGGCTGTACCGGATGCCGTACAACTGGAAATCGTAATCGGTGTGACCGGCAAGTTTTGTACCGGACAACGGAGGATCGAGCGCTGGCGCTGACCAACAAGTTGCAACTCAACTTCCCACGAAGACTGCTGTGCATGCGTTAGAGCGTCGGCAACATTGATTGGTGAGAAATCAAACGTGCTTCGAGTCTCGACCCACTCGTTTCCTGGAACGAGGGTGTCGGTCACGTTTACGAGTTCGAGCGTAAGCGGTTTCACGGAAGCCTGTGTCTCGAGGCTGTTCACGGTGAGGTAAACCGAACCGGTTCCGTCCATGCGAACCGGAAGCGATACCGTACGTTGGCCTTGAACGGGAACGATGTCAGCAAGGGCGTGGTTCAACCCCATCACAAGCGGTGCTGCGGCGTTCAAACTCAAATTGAGAGGCGTTGCATACGGGGCAAAAACACCCCCAAATTTCAGTTGCGAGGTGCTCAAAGAAGAACCGATGCGGAGTTCCACCGAAGCCATGGGCAAGTCAGGGATGCCGTGGGTGTTGCTGGCTTGGCCCAGAGCGTCGTTCAGCGTTTGCAATTCGCTTGAGGTAAAGCGCACCTCAACCATGTCGTTGATGTTGGCAAGATTCCGACTCAAAATGTCCTGCCCGTTCACGGCGACGGCGAGGAAAGGGTTTGCAATGAGTGCCGATGGTGAAGCGACGGCGAAAGAAAAAGCGTCTACACCCCGGGTGGGCAAGGCCACCTCAAAGGAAGCGGTCGATGCCGGCGCAATTGAACGCTCCACCCATTCTTCACCCGACACGAGCGTGTGCTGAAGA
>JAURDA010000004.1 GCA_030828165.1 Candidatus Poseidonia sp. | reverse complement strand
TGAGTTCTCCTTCCATGACTTAGACAAAAGACTGCCAACCACATCTCCCTCTCTTTCGATTTGGGATTCGGCTTGTCCTGATCCGTGTTCATTCGCCACTACTAACGGAATCTCAATTGATTTCATTTCCTCCACCTACTAAGATGCTTCAATTCGGTGGGTTCCCTATCGCTAACGCGACCGTTTCCGAAGAAACAGGAAGTCCTATTCAGCCATCTGCGGATCTTAGGCATACATGCGCCTACCCGCAGCTTATCGCAGCTTGTCACGACCTTCATCGGCACTCGAGCCGAGCGATCCCCCAGTTGGGTTGTAGCATCACATGTGTATGTTTCCACACCATATGAGTAACCCTTCGGTATCTAGTCATGCCAATTCGGCCTCAACAGAAAACCACCTCCTCGAGGGTGATTCTCCTCAGCCCTTCCCCCACCATGACAGGCATGACAGGGTGCTAAGCAACCACCCGACCTTCCCCCCGTATATGAAGAAATCGGTACCGTTCGGTGCTTCATTGAGGGACAGTGTCCCTTTTTTGGGAAATTGAGACGATTCCGATTTCAAGCGCGTTGAGCGGGGGCCAATTTCTGAAGATTTTCCTGAGCAACCGCATCGCCGCTGACCTTTCGCAGCGTTTCGTTGGCCTGACTCAATTGGCCGAGGTTAAACATCGCCACCGCTGCCGTGTTCAACCCCTTTGCTGAGCCTGGTGAGCGGGCGTTGTGCACGTTCATGATGCCAAGCGCTTTCTCAGCACGGCCGCTCTCGACCAAGGCAACGGCGAGATTGACCAGAATGTCCCCGTTTGACGGCGCACCTTTCGCCGCCTCCCTGAGGGCGAGAATCGCAGACTCAAACTGAGCTTCGGCCAAACCGTGCTGTTGGGGGTCAGCGCCATCACGCATGCCGATGGCCCGTTGGAGGAGCGAAATCCCGTAGTTGTTGAACACCTCCGGGTTGTTGGGCAAACTGGCTGCCATGCGTTGAAACACGCGAGCGGCCTGGGACCAAGATGCTTGTTGCATCTTCGCAAATCCTTCACTCAGCGCAGCAGAGAGCTCCGTCGACGCCCCCACGTCGACCTGCAAGGCCTGTACGGGGTGAAGGGCGAGCGTGATGGAGGGCGCAGCAGCCGCAGCGGGACTTGCTTCCAAAGGTGTGTGGAAGACGGCTGCGGGCGAATCCGTTGTGTGGTCGTAGACGACGACATCCTCGTTGTACGAACCGAATTCCACCTCAACGACGTCTTCCTGCTGTTCGTAGATTTCTTCGTAGTTTGGAATGGCGGCGTCAATTTTCCAGTAGTCAGGAAAATCTTCCGCCCCGGATTGAGCCGGTGCTTCCGATACAGCCATCGTTTCAACGGGCGAAGCAACCGGTGAGGGCTGAACCAAACGGGCGGTTTGGAGCCGAACGGGTTCGGTTGAATGACCGGAGTCCGTAGCGACCGGTGCGGCGACCATGGTGGCTTCTGAGTCAATCGGCGTGACGGATGTAGAGGGAGTGGGTGTGGCCGGAACGATGGGCGCCACCTCGCTTTGGACCGATGATGGCGTCGTTGGCGTTGCCTCCAAGGCTGGCGCCGGTGTTGGTGGGTGGTCCAAGGAAGGTGCTGGAGATTCAGACACGGGCGGTTGGGATATGGGTTGAGTATCAGCCGCAGCAACGGGTTCGTTGAACGGTGTTTCCGTAGGCTGATTCTCCAACGGTTCGGATACAGCAACAGGCTCTGTTGGCTTTCCTTCCGCTGGTAGCGAAGCGACAGGAACGGGGGCGGCGGGGACGTCCGAAACTTGCGGTGGGGCGACTGCATGATCGGTGGAACCACCGGAGACTGGAGAAGAACCGTTGCCAGCGTCGAACGGAATACCTTCGGCAGAACTCCCGATGCCAAAAGGCAACCGTGGAGCGAAGACCTTGGACTCGCCTTGGAAGCCAAACGGAAGCCCTCCTGAATCGCTCTCTTGTTGAGCGGAAACGGGCTCATCCCCCGTCTCTTCGGTTGGAGGCTCAATGCCTTCCAAATCGTACCATGCTTCCGCAGCATCGTCCAAGCCCGGCACCTCGGAAGGGAGGGTTTCACCGCCTTCCATGTCCACGGCCAGGTCGGTCCGCAGTTGACTACCGCAGGCAGGGCACGCCGTCCCGCCCAAGGAGAGCAATCCGCAGATTTGACACTCAAACATGGCTCTGCCCCAATGCGTCGTTGGCCCGACAGGACTTGAAGTCAACGCCCGCCTGAGCGGTCACTCTTCTTCGCCGCGAAGCATCTTGGTCGCTTTGCTCTTGGCTTCGACGACGAACTCACCAAGGCCTTGCATCTCGTCATCAACGAGGGCTTCGGCGAACGTTTTCCCTTTGCTTCGACCACGAGCCAATTGACCGATGATGCTCAAAAGCGTGACCCCCACGAGGATGAGTTTCACGAAGACAGCGTTGTCCTCGCCGCCGACGATGAACACCAGCAGCATGTAGAGCGATACGATGAACGTGGTGAGAATCATCACTGGGAAACCCGCTTTGAAGAATTCATTGAACGAAATCGGATAACCGGCCTCCTCTGACATTCCCGCCGTGACCACGTTGGCCGACGCACCGATCAGCGTCCCGTTCCCACCCAAACAAGCGCCGAAGGCAAGGGCCCAGATCAGTGGATCAAGCAAGTAACCTCCCAATTCGTCGGAAATTTGGAGGACGATGGGAATCATGGTTGCCGTGTAAGGAATGTTATCGATGAAGGCAGAGGCTACGGCTGAAACCCAGAGCACGATCAGAATGGCTGCTGCCAGCCGAACGGTTTGGCCGTCTCCAGTGTCGCTGCCGAAATATTCGATGGCGGCCATGACGTACTTGCCGATGTAGTTGATAACTCCCATTTCTTGAAGGGAGTGAACCAGGACAAAGAGACCTGCGAAGAAGAGAAGGGTGGTCCATTCGACATGATGGAGCGGTTCTTCCAGTTCGTGCCGGTCGGTGGCCAGGAGCATCACAACGGCGCCCACAAGAGCAATCCAGGAGACGGCGATGTGGGTGATGGGGTGAAGGAAGAAGTTGAGAATCACGAGAACAAGGATAAAACCCGCAACTTTGAGCATTTGCGGGTCTTTGATGCCGTACTTGGCCTCCAATTCAGCAACATCACGAATCCGTGAACCCGAGAATTCATCGGCGTAATACCATTTGAGCAGCATGAAACTCGGGACGATGCACATCAAAATCCCTGGCCCCATTTCGAAGATAAAGTCGTTGAACGTCACACCGAATTGGGCCAATTCAGGGTAACCCGCTTCCTCGATTTTTGTTGGGGAAAGACCGGACCCAATCATGATGTTTGGGGGGTCGCCGATCATGGTCGCCGCCCCGCCGATGTTTGAGAACAACACTTCAGAAATCAGGAGAGGAATGGGTTTGATATCCAGAACTTTTGCGAGTTGAATCGTGACGGGCGTGAGCAAAAGCATCGTCGTCACGTTGTCAAGGAAGGCCGACAAAACAGCCGTCACCGAACAGAGAATGACCACCAGCGTCCAGATTGAGCCACCGCTTTTCTTGTACGAAAGAACGGCGAAATACTCGAACACGCCCGTGTTGGACAGAATACCAACCATCACCATCATCCCCAACAACAGGCCGATGGTTTCCCAGTCAATGAGCGTGGTAACTTCTGCAAGCGTCAAGGCATCGCCGACTTTGTAGTGGTTCAAGGCGAACAAAGCAACAAGGCCACCAACGGCTGCAGCGAGGGTGCGGTGCACCGTTTCGAAGATGATGAGCACGTAGACCGCAACGAGAATCCCAAGACCGACGTAAACGGCTTGGGATTCGAGTCCATCACGGATTTCAATGCCGAGGTCAATCCCTCCGCCACCGCCTGCCCGTGTTGGATTGGCAAACATCATGGCGCCGATGAACATCAAAAGGCCGAAGGCAATTTGCCGACTTCGGTTGGTAAACAGGTGCGTATTCATGAGCAAGCCTCGTTTCGTCGGGGGATGAAGGCCCCCTTTGACCCTTTGGTTCGCATTGGATTACCTCCGCCACAAAACACCGATGTTCCCGCGTTGCAAGACCATTATTGAACCGGTGTTCGAAGCGAGATACGCCCACACCTCGCTTCGCTGCTGGCGCTCATAGAGACCTTTGTTGATTTTGACCTTCACGAGGTTGCGTGAATTGAATTGCTGCATGATCTCGTCAACGACCGTTTCGCTCAGCCCTGCTTTCCCCACGCGAACGCTGGGTTTGAAGTCGCGCGATGCTGCTTCTCGGAGGATATGCTTCGGAACATCGCTCATGACGTGCCCCCCCTCGAACGGCGATGATGTTTCGGGCCACCACCATAACGGCGCACGCTTCCGCATCGCAAGCAGGTCTTGACGCGCTGTCCTGCCTTGATCCGAACTCGGAATCTTGAGGGGCTCGCAAGATGCGACCAACACGCTCTGCATACGAGGTTTCGGCCCTCTGCGGGGAGCGGTAAACGATGGCGCCGAGAGGTTTTGATCAGGTGCACGGAAGCCGAATCCAAGACCTCAGAAGGAACCATGGCTGGTTTTTGCAGAATGGAGGAAAGGTGTTGCTGAGCAAGGAGAGCGTTTCCGCGGCGGTCGGTTTTGTTTGACCTCCGCCTTCGTCGCCCCATGGTGTCCGCCTCACTCCAAGAGGGTCAGCAAATCCGCCGTGATGGCAGCGATGTCTCGGTCACCATCAACGCGGTGGAAAAGGCCCCGCTCCAAATACCATGCCGCCAGAGGGGAGGTTTGACGATGGTAGGCATCGAGGCGATTCAGCACCGTGTCTTCGTTATCGTCCACACGTCGCTTCTCCTCAAAATTCCCGCAACTGCATCCGTTGGCAGGTACCGGATTGAACGTGTCGTGAAAGACCGAACCGCAGCTGCCGCAGGTAACCCGGCCACAAATACGCTCAACGATTCGCTCATCCGGAACTTCAATGGCGAGGACATGGCTGATATCAGCGAGTTCGCTCAGGGCTTCTGCTTGTGGCACCGTGCGTGGAAAACCATCAAACATCACGCCATCAACCGCATCCGGTTCCTGAATGCGCTGCTTGATGAGCGCAAGAATCACTTCGTCAGGCACCAAAGCGCCTTCGTCCATGTAGCGCTTGGCTTCCAAGCCCACTTGCGTGCCGGCTTTGACGGCGGCACGAAGCATGTCGCCCGTGGAGACTTGGGGAAGGCCGGTGTGTTCCATGATGCGTTGTGCCTGCGTGCCTTTGCCAGCACCTGGAGGACCGAACAAGACGATGCTGCCCATAGGTTCGGGAGAGTGTCCTCCCTTTCAACCTTCATCATTGGTTTTGCCGGGCCAGCCATTCGTGACCGTAGTGCTGCCACTGTTCCATGGTCCAACCTGCGGGAAGACCGGTGGGCGGTAGCGGAGGTGCTTGGGGGAGTTGTACGGAGCGGGCTACCGGCTGAACAGCGGTGGGTTGGGGGAGCGGCGGTAGGGCTTTCGAGGCCGAGGGAGGCAAGCCAGCGGGTGGCATCCCTGCGGGAGGAAGCGCTGCTGGAGGGGCTGCTCTTGGAGGCATGCCCGAGGGCGGCAGACCCGAGGGCACGGCTGCAGGGACGACGGGCAAATCAATCGATTGCATGATGGCTTGGGCAATTTCCTCATCGCTCACTTCGCCGCTGGTGAGTTCGTCAACGGCCGTACCAAGGTCCAACGCTTCTCCTCTTCGGAGGCCAAGCGTGTCGGGGTCTCCGTGGGTGTCGGGTGCAACGAGATCGGTGCTGTTGTCAACCAATTCACCGCCCTTCTTCATGCGCCGAGCCAAGACCACGGCACCGGCAAGCAAGACGGTCACCAAACCAATGCTCACTGCGGGAGGCAAGATGCTGAAAAGACCCGATGAACCCGTGGCGGTCGATGCGCTGACCTCGAGCGTGAGTTGGCCAAGGAGACCATCGTTATTGGTGAGGTTAAGGTAGAGGTTTGAAATGCCGCGCGCAACGTTTTCCTTCGGCTTGAGGGTCACCTCAACCGTCACGCTTTCGCCAACGTCGAGGTTAGCGACAACATCGGGTTCCACCCGAATCGTCCAATCCTGCTTTTGGACCATTTCATCATCGAGAAGTAAAGCGGTGAGGTCGGCTGACAGAGGCACGTTGCCGTCGTTACGCACCACGAAGGAGGACGTTCGCCCTTCATCCCGAGAGATACCAAGCAATTCCTTCCCAGTCAACGGCGAAGTGATGTTGCCAAACATCGAATCCAACACGCCGACGGTCACGGTTTGAGAGGCCTCCACGAAACGTCCGTTGTTGGTGGCGTTGACCATCACCAGCAGTTCGAACGCCTCTTGGGTTGCGGGGGTGCCTGCAGGAGGGACCAAACCGAATCGGACGACCTTCTCTTCCCGCGGTTCAAGATACACGGTGGGATTGGCAAACCCAACACGCCAACCATCGGGAGCCAGCCCGTGTGTCCAGTTCAGACCCAAATTGGTGTTGCCGGTGTTCTTGACCACAAATTCACCGTAGGTGAACAGGTCGGAAATGACCGCATCGATGCGCATGCTCTCAGGGGCCGTGAGTTGAACGCCCAACTCGTCCTTCACCACCAAACGAGTGATGTTTTGCCGGAAGTTCGACAGGGATCGTTCCGTGCGGATGGTGAAGGAGTTGGAGTCTCCTTCCTCTGCCGTTAGCGGCACGGCGAAAATAAAGTGAACAACGGCCTCGTCACCAGGGCCGAGAGAGAGGGAGAGGCGACGGGTGTCGCTCACATCATCGTAGCTGACTTGTATCGCCCATTGTGGGTTGTTGGGAAGGACCGAAACGTCCAGTTCGACCATGATGTTCCCGGTGTTTTCGATGCTGAGGTTCATGTGAACTTGTTGCCCGCTATCGACCGCAAGGTCGGGTGAAAGCTGGTTGGGTCCTACCCTGCCATCGTCGTCCATCAAGTGCACGTCAAACGACTCTTGTGCAAGAACCGCAATGGTCACGGTTTCCGTGAAATTCATGCTCGGGTCGGTCGCAGAGGTCACGTAACAGGTCACTTGGTCCGTATCACCAGCAGCAGGCAACCCGTTGGCAACTTCCGGGACAATCACGCGGATGGACATCGGGAGGTATTCAAGGATGTTCAAGGCTTCAAAATCCAACTGGGACGAATTGGATGAACCCAACATGACCTGCCAGCGGTTCTCTGAAAGACATTCCATGCTGTATTGTGCAGGGGCATTGCCGGTGTTGCGCACGGAGATAGAAAAGAAGCTGGAGGCCCCCGGAGCCGCTTCAAGTCCGATCGTTCCGGCTGCGACGACTTGAACTTGGTCAAGTTGTTCAACCTCGATAAAAATCCGTTGTGTGTGGGCGACGGTGGGTTGCATTTCGTATCTCGCCGTGACATCCACCACGTATGTTCCGGAACGAACATAGCGAGGGTTTGAGGGGTCGCCCGTCAAGTCCGCATCAATGTCCTCGAGGCGGAGGTTGAGGGAATTGTTCGCGGTTGACGTCCCTTGGGCCGTGAGCATGAACGTCGATGATTCGCTGAACGTTCGGGTCCACTGGTCAGCACTTGGGAGGAAGAAATCATCACGCCCGGGAGCAGGGATTTGAACCGTGGTCACCGAGAGTTTCACCGATTGGTTGCCCGTACCTTCGTGCAGGATGGACAGCGGAATATCAATGCCGGAGTCGTTGCGAACGTCAAGCACCATGTTGGCGTTGTTCGCTCGGTCCTCAGGCGAGGTGGGGATGCTGCCGTCCGCATTCTCAACCACCACGCGAACGCCCAAGGCCTTGACCTCGACATCCTGTACCAAGACGTTGTTGTCAACACCGTTAACGGCATCGTTCATCTCCACGACGGTGTTGTTGGTGTCGATGGATAAGCGCAGTTGGTGAATCCCCGTGGTCGTGAACTGATGGAAGATGGTGGTTGAGTCGATCATGCCCGGACCAAGACTGGGCCGTGTCGCGGTCGCCAAGGTGGTCTGGGTGGTGAGGTCCTCCAATTTGACCGAAAAGGCAGGGGCTTGGCTTGTTCCTTGGTTGGCCCAAGCGATTCGTATGGAAATCAAATCGTCTTTGAGCGGGTTCGCTGAAGAGGTCAGAATGCTTCCGTCAAAGACCACGAGGTCGGCTCGAGGCGTGGGCGTGGCCAAGGCGGTCATGACCAGGGCAAAATCTTGCGTCGACCCGCTTCGATGGAGCACCTTAACAATCCAACTTTCGGTGGTGGAGGGCAACGTCCCCGGTGCGATGCGTATCCGTTCAACGTTGTTGACATCGTCGGCCAGGCCTCCCGATGTTGAAAACCCGGAAACGAAGTTGTTCCCGAGCCATTCCGTGCCGTCCGGACTGACGAGGACCAAATCGAGGTCGTTGACGAGGCGGCTCTCGGATTGAGCTGCGTTGGCGCTCCCTGCGAGGTCCGTCCACGTCAACGTCAAGTCAAGACCGTGACTCGGGTTCAGGTCGAATGAATACAACAACCCAAAGCCTGGCTCAAGGGATTTTTTGTCGTCGAAGAAGGTATCCAGGGGCGTGGAGCCGTCCATCGGAAGCACGGTCCGTTCGAGATTCACTTGACCCCAGCCTTCAGCGGCGTTGGGAATGTCGGGGTCGCCCAGATCGGTTGCCCCGTTGATGAGGGCGCCCTTGACCAGAGCGCTGGAAGGCGAGGATACCATGGCTTGTTCCCGGATGAATTCTCGGGTCAACGCAGCGACACCTGATGCAACGGCCGTTGCTTGCGATGTGCCGCTCAACGACATGTAGTAGGCATTCCCGCTTGCGTGAGACCCGGAGAGGCAATTCGAACCCGCTGGATTGCGAGCCTCTTCGGCGAGTCCGGAGCAAATGCCGACACCGGGAGCCACCACATCGGGTTTCACACGACCGTCCAAACTCGGACCGAGCGATGAGAAGTTCGCGACGGCCCCTGCTCCGGGGGTTCCGCTTGCCCCGGTGGTTGATGCGCCCACAGCGATGACGTTCTTTGCTGTCGCCGGGGAGGTGACTTGGGAGGCACCGGACCCACCTCGGTCGCCCACGGAGAAGATGGGTGTCAAATCCTTACGGTCGTGGACGAAGGTGTCGACGGAACGTGCATCGGCTGTGTATTGCCCGTAATTCCCGTTCAATCCCCAAGCATTGACCGAAATACGGGCCGTCATTTGTTCTGCATCCCGAAGCATGTCGTAGATTGAACCAATTCGTCCGAAGGTCCCGGTGGGGTCGTGTTCAAGCGCATACATGACCAGCGTTGCCGAGGGCGCCATGCCTCGAGCTGCGGCGTCACCGGAGCCGTTGCCCAAGACCGTGATGGCGATGTGGGTGCCGTGGCCACCGTTTGAGTCAGCGGGTGAGGGGTCAAGGCCAAACTGGGTGTAGGTAGCAGCCACTCGACCGGAAAGGTCGGGGTGGTTGCTGTCAAGACCGGTGTCGGCGATGGCGACCATCTCACCGGAGCCGTCAAGGGTGAACGTGGCGTTGTTCGCGGTGTTTTGGATTCCCGAAACAGCGTAGGCCAAGGCGTTGTGCACCCGAAGTTCATGTCCGGGTTCTGTCCAGAGAATTCGTCCATCATGGGCGATGTTTTGGACGAAGATCTGAGCGATTTCTGGGTTCACCGAAGCGGTGCACGACCAAGCATCGCAAGCAACTTCGGATGCCCCGTACCGCACCAAATCCGTTGCAAGAACGCCGTAGCCGCCCAATGCCAGATCCGATGCCGGCACCAAATGAACGGTGGGCGAGGAGGCTGGATTGACGACGAGGGATGAAGCCAATCGCCAACCGGGTTGTTGAGAGCCGAACCAGCGAACGTGTTCACTTGAGCCGAGTCCGGCAACGGCGGCATCCGGACTTTCCGGAAGTCGAAGCAGCCAAGCCTCGTCACCGGAAGCGTCGAGCACGGTCAAGCCGAGGTCCTCTGCGATGGATTGCATGAGGTCGCCGTTCGGCGTGTTCAATTGGACGATGACAAGGCCGGTGTGCGCCATGTCTTCCGCTCTGGTGAGCTCGCCTGGCAGGGTCGGACCCATCGAGAGCAAGGGATCAAACGAACCTGCTGCTTGGTGGACAAGACCCGATGAGGGTTTAAGCGACGACTCGAACATCGTTGCTGCTGGCATCGGTGACCAGTGTTCTTTGGCGATGACGAGCCGTTGGGCCTCCGTCAAAGGCTCAATAGCGGGTGCGTTGACCTCGTCGGATGCGCTGATGAAATCCTTCGATGCAACCGGTTCAACTGCACCGGTAAGAGGGGTTGAAACCAACAGAAAGAGGACGACAACGAGCCATGCTCTGGATTTCATGGCTCTCGGACTCCCGCTCGTCTTTTGAATCAACCTCTTGCGTGTGCTGAATCCGCTCACTGAAGCGTCACAAGCCGTTGTATGAAGAGATGGCGGCATCGGTCTTTGCAACCGAAGCACGCCAGTCATCTTCCGTACCCATCAAGGCGCGGATTGCATCCACGTTTTCAGGAATAACATCGGATTCTTGGTGGATGGCTTGGAAATAGTACAAGGTGTTGCCGTCAAGTTTCACCCCGTCTTCCCAAACGAAGATTTCATGCAAATCGCCCCACTTCCTGCCAATATCACGGGCGTACTCCATCACTTCCGCCGTTGTGGAAATGCCCGTTTCGGCACCGTTCATGATGATGATACGTGGTTCCTTTTTCCACAACTCAATCACCGATTCGGTGGTGAGGCCGTGGCCTTCAGGAAGCGTTGCAACGATGGAATGGCAGTGCATCAAGGTCGTTGGAACGGCAACCGCCATCGAATTAATTTGAATCTCCGGTTTGACGGTCATCACATCCGGTCCGTGATGCGAGGGGACTTTGAGCACGGGTTTGATGGCGTTGATCGGGCCTTTCGCAGAATCTCCCGGGTCAGCAGCCCGTCGAATCATCGTGCATTCAACCTTCAGACTCCCGCAGAGATTGTACAGCGGGACGAGGGTGCGGGAAAGTCCGGTGGTGTTGCAGGAAACCACTCGGGTTCCGGTAGCGTTGAGGTTTTCGAGATGGTTGGCCGAAGAGGTGTAGGACATCCCCGCCATGGCGTGTTTTTCCCCACCCTGGAAGATGTACTTCACACCGGCAGCGAGGTAGGCTTCTTTGTTCGCTGCACCGACCTTGCCGGGAGAACAATCCACCACCACGTCGGCAACAGCGAGGAGATCGCTAAGGCCACCGTGACACTCGTAGCCTGCCTCGCCAAAAGCAGCAATTCGGTCGGCGTCATTGAAGGTGCAATACAGGGGAAACCCTTTGCGAACCGCCAAATCGCAGCCAAACGAGGGGCGTGTTTTGGTGACGCCAATGACGACCATGTCGTCTTGCGCATCAACAGCATCTGCAACGCGTTTTCCAATTGTCCCGTATCCGTTGATGGCGACTTTAACGGTCATGACCTTCTCCATGCTCTGCTCATTGAGCCCGTCAATAAAGGCTTCTTCGCCTCTGCAAAGGCCGCAGCGATGTGAAAACAGCGACCGACGGGAAGTGATGGATAGCAGGCTATTTGGGTGATGGTTGAAACCAAAGGTCATGGCGGATATCCACGAGGTGGTCGCAAGGTCGTTGAACATCAACGAGAAACTCGGCCCCCGCCTGAAGGCGGCAGCCGAACAAAACGCCATCCTCCGCATCGGTTGGACCAATGCGGGTGACCCCGTTCCAAAGAACGGCGAGTTGGGGTTGTGCCCTGCGCTCCCCGAAGGCGCTCGGCTTCGAGCACTCGGCGTTCTCGGGTCGTGGGTTGCTGCCTTTGGACAGGGCGGCTCGTTCACGATTCAAGGCGATGCGGGGTCGTTCTTGGGCGCTGGCAATCTCGGGACGACCGTGGTCTGTGAACAGATGGCTGGGCATTTTACCGGTTACGGCATGGCCGACGGCAGCATCACGGTCCTCGACGGAACCGGCGACGACGCCGGTGCGGCCATGCGAGGCGGCATCTTGGTCATCCGAGGTGCAAGCGGAGCCCGCGTTGGTGGTGGCATGGAAGGAGGGCTCATCGTGGTTCACGGCGATGTTGGGCCCGATCCCGGAGCAGGCATGAGCGGGGGTCGCATCGTTGTCAACGGTCGTTGTCCACCTCCTGCACCCGGTGCCATGCTCCGCCCCTTGGAAGCGGATGAAGTGAAGGAAATCAACGCCATGCTGGACGACGAATCCTTGCATGTCCCGTCCGATGCGGTCTGTTTGATGGCCCAAGAAAAACTCCATGTCGAGCACGGAGGGTTCGTGGTGTCTTCGGGCGACCTCTCTCAAATCGGCCTCATCAACGAGGAAAATCCTCCCTTGAGGACCTACCAAACCGTTGACACGGTGGCTTTGATTGGGACTCGCGACGACGTGAAGTCCCTGGCACTCCCGGTCCCGCTCCTGGCCAACGTGGTCAGTGGAAGCACCATGTCGCCGGACGGGAACACCCCCGCCGACGTGACCTCAATTCTCAATCGCCACCCTGCCCTTGTCGAGGCTGAACCACGCGCCGTCGACGTGATGTTGATCGGTCAATCCAACCTCCTTGATGTGGCTTCTTGGCTCCCCGACGCCGGCGGCTTTGCCGTTGACCTCGACGAACTTCCGCCCATGAACGCCGAGCAACTTGACGGATTGCTTGTCGCCTTGCGCTCCATTGCTCCAACCAACGTGCCGGTCATTCTCATCCAAGGCATTAGCCGCATCCAAGCCTTGCACGCACGAGCCGCCTACCACGGCGTCGATGTTGCCCTGGCTCGAATCGAAGACGGTTCTGGACTTTCCGAAGCAGCGGCTCTCCCCATGATGGGCCGCTCAAAGAAAGAACATTTGCAAGGAACCACCACGCAAGCAGGCTTCCTACTGGGCTTTGCGGCATCCGGTCACGACTTGGCTGTTTTGATGGCCTCGGGCGTTGACCTCGTTGCGTGCGTTGCACCCATGGCGGACGGCGAGGACATCGCGTACTGGCTTCAGGGAACCCAAGACGACCTTGCGCACCACCTTCGCCGTATCGGACTGAGCAGCATTGACCTGTTGGACCGAAAGCACCTCAGAGCTCTTGACCAGGAGACGGCTGCCGTCAGCGGCCTTCGTCTGGCGGGCTACGGCCGCCCTCTTCCCCATTGGTTCGCACGGTAGGTGAACACATGCCCACCATATCCATCCCGCAATCGCTCCTCCGCTCGTTGATGAAAAAGCGTGGGCTCGCCCACGACGTAAGCCAAACACACGAAGAGTTGCCGTTGCTGGGAACGGACATTGATGCATGCACCGAGGAAACCCTCGATATCGAAATTTTTCCCGACCGTCCAGACTTGTTGAGCGGCGAAACCTTGGCCTTTGCCATGGCTCCGTTCCTGCACCACGCACCAGCCCAACCCGACATGCCCACTACTCCAAGCGGCATCACCGTCAGTGTGGATCCGAGCCTCAGCACCGTTCGCCCGGTGGTTCATTGTGCCGTCGTTCGAGGCGTCGATTTGCCGGAGGATGCCGATGAACTTGACCTCTTCATCAAGGGCTTGATGGATCATCAGGAGAAATTGCATTTCGCCATCGGGCGAGGGCGACGACGGGTCTCCATTGGTGTCCATGACTTGGCCAAACTTCGCCCTCCGTTTCGCGTTGTCACCGTTCCTGAAACCGTTGCCTTTGTCCCGCTCGCCTGCGACAAGCCGATGACGGTCAAACAGATTTTGGAACAACACCCCAAAGGAACGGAATACGCACATTTGTTGGAGGGAGCCGAGGCTTATCCGCTGATCTTGGACGACAACGACGACGTCCTCTCCTTCCCACCCATCATCAACGGGGACCACACGACCGTGACGCACACCACGCGTGATTTCTTCATCGACGTGACCGGATGGGACGAGCGTGCTTGCGAATCCTCCTTGATGCTCATCTGTCTCCAACTGATGGAACGGGGAGGGGCGGTACAGACCGTTGACGTCACAACGTGCTCCGGTGAGCAACGAACCCTGCCCGTTGGCGAAGGCCAACGCCACCTCGTTCCCGAAGAGTTGGTCACCAGCCTGCTCGGGCGAAGTTTCACCGACGAGGAATTGCACCGCGCCATCAATCGTATGGGCGGTCGGCTCGAAGGACGCCAGCCCGTTGACGATGACGCTCCCGAGAAGAGCACAAAAATGGCGGTTGCGAGCGCTGGAACCTCCGAACTTGTTTTCACCATGCCTCGATGGCGATTTGATCTTCTCCATCCCGTGGACCTCGTCGAAGAATTGGCCATTGGCCACGGTTACGAAGACTTGGGGGTGGACCACCCCAAAGCCCAATTTACGGCCACTGCCCGACCTGACCATCACCTTCGCCGGCGTTTGAGAGACGCGATGCAAGGACTGGGAATGATGCAAATCCAATCCCTCACCCTCTCAAACGAACGGGACCAGTTCACCAACATGCGCTGGGAGCCTCAACACGCGGTTACAAAAATCACCAACCCCATCACGGTGGATCACACCGTTTTGAGGCAACACCTTCTCCCAGGTTTGCTTCGACTCCTCGGTGCGAATCGGCATCACGACCTGCCCCAATCGGTGTACGAATTGGGAACGGTGGTGCGCAACCACGCCAACACGGAACGTCTTGCGTTCTTGACCGCCGAGCGGGCGGGAGGGTTTGCAGCGGTTCGTGGACGAATCCAGGCCCTCTGCACCGACTTGGGCGTGACCGATTGGTCGGTGGAAGCCTTGCCGGACGGAGAGGGGCCGTGGCTCGCTGGCCGGGCCGCCAAGGTTCTGGTCAACGGAACATGGGTGGGTTGCTTTGGAGAACTTGATCCCGCCGTCGCTGTGCTCTACGACCTGCGTGTGCCCTTGAACGGGGCCGAGTTTGACGTGACAACGCTTGCTGGTTTGATCGAGGACCCCGTTTGAGGGAAGACCATGTGCGGTCGATTCGCTCTTGCGACCCCGCTTGATGACATCGCAGCGCAGTTTGCATCTGAACCCCTATCTGATTTGACACCGTTCGAACCCTCATGGAACGTCGCTCCCACCACCATGGTCCCCGTCATGACGCAGCACGGTGTTCATGGCGAAGGTCAAGTGCCAAGGCACCTCCGCATGATGCGGTGGGGATTTCGGGCATCTTGGGCGAAACAAAGTCATCGTGAACCCATCAACGCACGCCTTGAATCCGTTCATGAAAAGCCGATGTTTCGTTCGGCCTTTGAGCGACGACGGGGGGTCGTCGTCGCTGATGGATGGTACGAGTGGATGACGACACCGCAGGGAAAGATTCCCTTTTTTCACCGGCGAAACGACGAGAATCCTTGCCTTTTTGCGGCAATATGGGACACATGGACATCAGAGGGTACAACCCTCGAATCGTTTGCCATGTTGACGCGGAGTGCGAACGCCGATTGTGCACCGGTTCACAACCGGATGCCGGTGTTGATGACAACCGACCACCTCGGTGCGTGGCTAAGCGAAGGTGACTCACCCCACGAAACACCGAACTCAACCATCGCTCGCCATCCCGTTTCCAAGGAAGTGAACCGCGTGACGGCGAACCATCCTGGATTGGTCAAACCGATTCCAACGTTGTTTGATCAGGAATACGGCTGATACGAGCCGTCCTCGCCCAACGTGTACGGTGTCGGCTCAAACGAACCGTCCGCACGTTGTTTGTAGTGGTAACCATCGGTGTGGTGAATCCAGGTCACGTCCTCTTCAACAGGACTGTTTTCTGCATTGTCCGAGGAATCAACCGTGCTTGGTGATTCTCCCTCCGAGGGTGACCCTGGTTCATCCGAGGCCGTTATACCGTCGAAGTGAACCGATTGGTCCGTTGCCGCTTTGACGGTCTGAGAACCATCGCCAAAAAGAGCGAGCGCATCCTTGTACGCCTCGGCATCGGAGGTCACCTCCGGGCGGGCATGCGGGTCTTCGCCCCGCTTGTAGACCATGGGCGCAGGCGGCGCTTCATCCACTTCAGCAACGACATCCTTCTTTTTGAACGGCCAGAACGGAGGCATGAGCAGGCCTGTTCAACATGATTGAAGAAACCTACGCTACGGCCAAATCCAGCATGAAGGGGAGTGTTTCATAGGGGGCCTGCCTTAGCCGACTTCATGCGCTGGGTAGCGGTCTTGGTCCTCTTGGCGCTCCCGACCATGAGCCCAGTCTTTGGGGCAGAAAGTCTTCCGGATGGACGTGATGAAGACGTTATCGGCGCCATCGCCCCGAGCGAGGTCATCGTGCATCAAAACGAAACCGTCTCGACCTACATCACGGTCCAAAACAAAGCAAACGCGAACCAAGCCTTGACCGTGGAGGTGTTGAGCGTGCCCGAACCGCTCACGGTCTTGGGCCTGCCGCTCTCCGAAATCGTTGTCCCCAATCACCTGCGACAGCTCACGTTCTCCATTAAAGCCAACGCAACCGCAGCGTTCCAAAACCACACGGTCTCGTTCAGCGTCTCAAGCGACCTTGAGGGGGCCGAATCGAAAACCATCAGCATGAACGTCATCGTTGCCCCTTGGTCCAACCTCAACTTTGGAGCCCAAGGCGTCAGTCAACTGACGGTTGATGAAAAGGTACGAACCTCCGTTGCGATGAACCTCTCCAACAACGGAACCATGGCTGACAACGTGTCCTTCTCCCTCTCCTCCAATTCCGGTTGGGCATGGGGCTGGGACATGCAAAACATCGTCGACGGAACGGCCCACCTCCTTGTGCAGCCAGGACAACTCGTCTACGCCTATTTCTGGGTGGATGTCCCCGCCATTCAAAACGGCATGCCTCTCTTTGAAACCGGCCCGCGATTTACGCTCACGGCCACTTCCTCGCTTGACAGAGCGGCGGTTCAATGGTCCGTTGATTTGATGATGAATGAAAAGAAGAACGCGACAATCGACGCCTACGACCCGCTTTTGGAAGTCGCACCCAACCAGGACGGACGCCTGTATGCGGTCGTTCGTAACGTTGGGAACACACCCAACACGCTGAACATCACCCTTCAACCGCTGGATGAAAACGGAGGACTCCTCCCGGGCTCATCACCGTCCGACCGGTTTACGGAGGAAGGATGGGTCGTCGCCCTCTTCGGCGGTCTGGAAGACATCGTCCTCCAACCCAACGAGAGCCGAACCGTTGAGATCGGTTTCCAAGCACCGAATGAATTCGAAGGTGGCCTCAGCATTCAACTGCAAGTTTTTGCCAACGGAGCGAGTACCTTGTTGCGAACGGCCCCGATGACGGCCACCATCAACCGCACAGCATCGGCATCGGCAAGCTACAGCGAAAACGGGTGCAACAACATTCTGTCCACTCAACCATGTTCAGTTAGCATTAGCGTGCTCAACACGGGCAATTCGTACAACACCTATCTCCTGCGCCTCGGTGAAGTCACGGACGGGTTTGAGGTCGCGCTCCCTGCCAATACCATGCTCGTTCAGCAAGGCCAAACCAAAACCTTCGCCCCTCTCAGCGTGGGCGCCGATGAAGGGAGCGTTGCCTTCATGACCGGCCTTGCCTCCATCGAGGTTCTTGGTGATGCTGGAACCGTCCTTGACACGGTCAGCGTTCCGTTGGTCGTCGGACCAGAAATCAATTGGACCTTCAGAAACGTTGCTGAGCAGGTCAATGCAAGGGGTCGCCTCACCATCGCCATGGAGGCGAGAAACGATGGAAATGCCGTGGATGGCCTCATCGTCCAATTGCAATCAAGCCACGTGGTCGATATGGGGTTCATCCCTCCTGAAAACGCTGTTTACGAGGAGGATGTTGAGTTCCCACGTTCCTTCGAAATCAACGATGTTCCTCTCAACTCCAACTTCACCATCCGTGCTTGGGTTCAACTCCCTCAAGACCAGGTCAACAACGGCACGGTCACCATCACCACCAGCATTCGGTCGCGCTACGCTCCAGAATTGCCGTTTATTCACACCTCGACCGGCGACTATCTGGGGCAAGCCTGGCAACCGGTCGACGAAGAGGACGCAGGCATCGATTGGGGCGGCATGGCCAGCACCGCCGTGCTCTATCTCAAAGCATGGTCAGGCGTGTTGCTTGCCATCGTGTTCGCGAGCCTCGTGATTTACAAGGCGGTGATTGACCGTGACCGTCGACTGGAACAGCAAAACGTGTTGCCCTACCAGGAAAAAAGTGCGGAGGACGACTGGATGGCTCGCTACCAAAAAGAACCAACGCCCGTTGAAGATCCTGAGCCTCCTCGCGAGCCCTTACAAGCGGTTCCAAAAGAGACCTACGAAGCGATGTTTCGTCATGCCCACGGGCAGGCAAGCCAACCTCAGTCCCCGGTTGACGATGCGCTTGTGAGTGCCGCAACCTTGGTGCTGGACAAACGAACCGAAGACATCAGCAAAACCAAGGCAAACGATGGGTTGTCA
This sequence comes from Candidatus Poseidonia sp., assembly GCA_030828165.1. Taxonomy (GTDB): domain Archaea; phylum Thermoplasmatota; class Poseidoniia; order Poseidoniales; family Poseidoniaceae; genus Poseidonia. The sequence goes on along the minus strand of JAURDA010000004.1, from coordinate 56,425 downwards.
TCGCTTCAAAACCCAGGTCATCCCCTCTCGCCCACCTCTGCAAGCGAGCCAGTCCCGACCACCGTGTTGTCCGATGTTCAACCGCTCCAAGAGGCGATGGCCCCCTCCAAGCAACAACCTGAGGATGATCTGGAGTTTTGAGCATGAACTGGCATGTTGGCGTTGACGAAGCCGGCAGAGGTCCGGTTCTCGGGCCCCTCATCGTCGGCGTGTGTGCCATTCCCGAGGGTGATCTTGCGTTGTTAAAGGAACAAGGTGTTCGCGATTCCAAAGACCTATCCCCCAAGAAGAGGCGAGAACTTGAGGCTTGGTTCAACGAGAAAAGCGAAGAGCGCCGTTGGTTTGGTGGAGTCATCACTCTTCCTGCTGAACGAATTGACCTCGCTATGCAAGACACGAGTCTCAATCTGCTCGAAGTTGAGGGCTTCCAAGAAGCTCTGCTTTTGTTGCCCCACCGGGCCGATGTCTCGGTCATGGCGGATGCATGCGACGTGAACACTGAACGCTTCGCACGCCGCATCATGGACGGTCTGCCGAATTGGCCTTGGCCGAACTCAACCCTTCGAGCAGAGCACAAGGCCGACGAACAGCATCCGGTCGTCAGCATGGCCAGCATTCTCGCAAAAGAGGCGAGAGAACGTGCTGTCAGCGCCATTGAACAGCGGCTTGGTTTCGCCATCGGCTCAGGATATCCAAGCGACCCCGCAACGCAACGGGTGCTTCCCGACCTCTGCCCTCAAACCGGTCTTGACGTTGATCTCCGTTGGGGGTGGGCAACGGTCAAGCGGTTTTGGGAAACGAACCGAGCAGGTGATGTTCCCGTTCGAGGAAAACCTCTGACCGTGCAGCGAACGCTGTTTGACGACACCCGTCCACGCATTACTTGAAGGGGCGGCACCACGCAGGAATGAGCGGCATGAATTGGAAACCCGATGAAGCAACGGAGAACCTCATCCATCACCTAGCTCTCCAAAACGCTCTGGAGTATGAAGGGAAGGCGGCCGTGGGTTCCGTGATTGGACGGATCATGGCAACACGAAGCGACCTTCGTCCCCACGGGAAGGCCGTCAACGGCTTGGTCGCTCAACGGGTGGCACAGGCCAACCAACTCGCCGAAACAAAAGGCTTGGACCATCTTCGTTCCATACTTGAAAACGAAGCCCCTCACCTTCTCGAAAAGCGGGAAACAAAGCCACGGAAGGAGGGCTTGACCGAACTCACCGACGCCACCCAAGGGAAGGTCGTTCTGCGTTTTGCACCCAATCCAAACGGTCCGTTGTCCTTCGGTCATGCTCGCGGTCTTGTCATCAACAGCACCTACCGAAACATGTACGATGGTGTCTTCATCCTCCGCTTTGACGACACGGACACGAAAGTAAAGCCCCCCATGCTGGAAGCCTACGAACAGATTGTGGAAGAAGCGACGTGGTTAACGGGCCGGGCACCGGACCGAGTGATCATCGCCTCCGACCGAATGGACCACTACTACCAACACGCTGAGCAGATGTTGGAGAACGGGTTCGGGTACGTTTGCCGTTGCTCGGCTGAGGAATTCAAAGAACACCGGCAAGCGAAGACAAATTGTCCGTGTCGAGACCAGATCCCGTCGGACAACCTCACCCTCTGGAAAGGCATGCTCAAAGGCACGTACAAGCCCGGGGACGCCGTGGTTCGGGTGAAGACGGATATGGAACTGAAAAACCCGGCGTTAAGGGATTGGCCCGCCTTAAGAATCCAAGACACGAAAGCCCACCCCCATCCACGGCCAGAAGTGGGTTCAACCTACACCGTGTGGCCCCTCTTGGATTTCCAAAGTGCGGTGGAGGACCATCTCCAGGGCGTTACGCACATCGTGCGAGGCAAGGATTTGATGGATTCCACCCGAAAGCAAACCCTGCTCTACGAGCACTTCGGGTGGAAGTATCCCGAAACCTTGTACTGGGGAAGGGTCAAAGTTCACGAATGGGGCGGTTTTTCCACCTCGCAGATGCGCAAGGACATCGAATCGGGTCTTTACGATGGGTGGAATGATCCGAGACTGCCCACGCTCTCGGCACTGAGGGACCGGGGCATTCAAGCCAAAGCCCTCGAGCAATTTTGGCTTGAACTCGGCATTACGCAAAAGGACATTTCCGTACCGTTGGCGACGCTTTACGCACACAACACGAAGGCGGTGGACGACAAAGCTCCTCGACTTTCGTTCGTAAGGGATGCCGCTGCGTTCAACCTCGAAGGAGAACACCCCCTTGACGTCAAGGTCCCCGTTCACCCAAACCATGACGACATGGGGTGGAGAACGTGGACGCTGAACGAAGGTACGATTTGGCTTGAAGCCGATGACGTTGCAAAAATGGACGTCCGTTTGAAGGAATTTGCCGATGTTGAACTCCACGATAACGAAGCCCGTATCACGTCCATTGAGCGGCAAGATTCGCATCCTATTGTTCACTGGTTGCCCGCCTCGCACGCAAGCGAAGGGATTCTCTTGGAAACCAAGAACAACCAGATTCAACGCATCAGCGGCCAACTTGAACACCACAACCACAAAGCGGGAACCATCGTTCAGTTGGAGCGAATCGGCTACGCCCGTGTCATGGACGACGGATGCCTCATGTTGTGCCATGAAACAACGGACGAACCCTGAGCCCAATCTACAAAGAGCCCAACGCCTGTGGCGTACCATGGGCAAGACCGTGCGGGACCTCACGCTTGACGACGAACACATGACCATCGGAAGCGACGATACGGTCCAGGAGGCGGCGAAGCGTTTGCTGACCGTCCCCGGCGGGATTTTGGTCGTCCTGAACGATGAAAACCGAGTCCAAGGAGTTCTTGGGCAACGCCAACTGGTGAAAGCGCTTGCCGATGGCGTTGATGCCACCGCTGATCGATGTCACGAGCACATGGAGATGGATTTGATGACCGTCCGTTTGGACGACGATCTGAAGACCGTTCTTGCGGACGTACAGGAACGGAGTCCACAGGCGGTCGTGGCGGTGGATGACAACGACGAATTCGTCGGCTACTTTTCACCGGGTGACTATCAGGAAGCGGTTCAACTTGTCAAGAATCTCAAAGATTTGAAATTGTGATCAAGCGACCAATTTGATGGTGCGCTGGCATCCCACGCAAGCAAAGCGGTGTGGCCGCTCCGTTGTGGTAACGGCGTTCATGGTCTGGCATGCCGGACACGGGACCGTCGGGTGCACCTGAGCGCGGGAAGGGCGCCCACCAATCACCCGAGGGCTCGCGATGGCCGTGACCCACCAAACAAAGGAAACAACGCCCAACGCAATGCCGATAAACAGCGGAGGGTAACCGAAGAAGGTCACCATGAGGGCCACCGGAACGAGCACGAGTTCGAGGTAGAGGTAGGTTCGGCGGCGCTGTCGCGTCAAGCGCAATCCGATGATGAAGGAGGCGAACAGGGCGGCAACCGTCAGAGCCGTTAGGGCCAGCGGTGCGAAGGCGATGGACGAGGTTGGAAGAGTGGCCAAGGTGAATTTCTCATCTTGCTCGAGGCCTTCTCCGCTCAAGGAGATGCGGTCGCCCCAAGGAAGACGAACAACCGAGAACTCAAACGCATCCGATTCTCGAAGAATACTGCTGCTCAATGCCGTCATGGAATCGGAAGTTGCCGTGACGTCGATGTCCATGCCGCTCCAAAGCGGGGCGGGTTGGACCACCACGAAATTTCGCAACAGGTCAAACCGTACGCCGTCCGTAATGAGTTGTGTCGTGGAGAATCGCAACGTAACGGGGTGATTGATGACGGCGTTTTCCCCGTTGAGGTCAACCTCGATTCGAACTTCGTTGAACTCTCGGAAATCGCCGAGCAATTCTTCGGTCTCAAGCCCCAAACCGGCGTTGAGATACATTGGGCCCAACGAAATCATCTGGCGCTCAAACTCAGCAAGTTCAACGTCCTCGATGAAGCGGCTGACCCGGTCATCGTCGGTCACCGGACCGGCTGAAAACGCACGAAGCATGGAGGAGAGAGCTGGGTTGTCATCCCCGATGTGGTCCATTCCCCAACGCATCCAGAAAGCCAACTCATCATCGATCGTCAAACTGGTGACACGTTCAAGGATCAAACCGTTCCCATCGTTGCTCAGAGCGATGTCCATCTCAACGTCCAACTCGCTCCCGCTTCCGTCGGTTCGGAGCGGTTCATCGGGCGGATAATAGGTGCCCGTTCCTCCACCGGAATCAAACGTCTCGATGTCATAGGTGGTCGACCCTTGCAACGAAGGTTTGCCTTGCTGGAAAAGCAATTCGACTTCAACGTTGATCGTTTCTTCACCTCCAGCGGCACCCATCCACGTCCACGTCACGCGGACGGCGTCGTTTGAACCCGTTTCAATCGGGTCACCGCTGACCGTATTCCCGTTCACGCGGAGGTTGATGGATTCGGCGAGGGCGAGGGTCGAGAGACCCCATGGTGAATCGAGGAGGACCGCCAAGTAGACGTCCGAGCCCTCGATTTCGGGTTTGAGCATCATGATATCCATGAGAGGAATCGTGGCCTCGATGGACGAGGCGTCGTCTTCACCGCCCCACAAGAACTCCAACTTGGCATCGGCACCCGGCACGCTGAACACAACGGCCTGTGCCGTGAATTCCAACTCGATGTTGGAAGAACCTGAAGTGGTTAACTCGTCCACTTCAATGTCAAAACTCAGAACGCCGGTTCCTTGCGCAAGGAAGGAAGAGCCCGGGTCGGTTTGAGCGCTGAAGCTCTTGGAGCCGATGTTGACCGTGGCCGTGGCGTTGATTTGGACCCCTGCAGCGTTCGTGACCTCGTAATTCATCTGAAACTGCCAGGTAGACGTGGGGATGACGCCACCCCAAGTGTCCGGGAGAACCCAGCGCCCGAGGCTTTCTTGGGAGGAAATTGAGGTTTCGAGCGACAGGGACTGGGCCTCTTCTGCGAGTTCCGAGGCGAACGGCGTGAGTTTTTTGTTGGCATCGTTGCCCAAAAGGTAGAGTTCCACCTCGGATGCATCGCAACAGACCCGGACGTCCTCCGTTTCAGCCGCTTGGACCGTCTGCACCAACGGCAGCAACGCTGTCAAAACAAACAGCGAACTGAGAAGGACGGCACCACGCATGGCTTTCAGCCGTTCCACGGACGACCTGCACATAACATGAACGCCTCGCGGTGAGCCGATGAGCCTCAAAGTGCTTTTTCGAGGAGAGCCCCGAGTTCTTTTTCGAACAGCGTGACCAAAGCCTCGCCGACCTCGCCTTGCAATTCATCGGGAAGCAGGCGCAAGCCGAGCCGGGTTGCGGCCCTGGTGGCTTTCAACTCCGCGTAAATGCTACGGGCCTTGGAGTGGAAATAATAGGCAACGGCCTCCTTGATTTCGGCTTTCAGATCGGGGTCATCGTCAACCTTTGCCCTGATGTGTGCCTTGAGTTCATCCTTGACCAAATCACGGAACGCCTCGATGACCAAATCTTCGGTTGACATCAACTCTTGAATTTGGTTTTGGATGCTTCCTGTCAACAACCGTTCAATCGCCATGAACCTCCCAAGGCCCAAGGTGGCTTCAATCCGTCGCTTGTTCTGACGGAATCAACATGCCGGTTTGCAGCCAGGAATCAAGTGTTTTTGAGGCGAACAGGCGGGCCTTGTCGAGTTCTTTTGGCCACGATTTTTGCACCTTGTGGGCCTGACTGACCACATCTTGCGGGTGACCCTTGAGGACCATTCGGTGCCACACCAATTCCTCAAGACGAGGGGTGGAAAGGGCCGGATGGGTCAAACAAGGCAAAACCAACTCACTCAAAGCCATCGTTCGCTGGTCCACGTCCATTCCCTCCCATGCTTTGCTCAAGCGTTTGAGTTGGCGAGACGACATCCCCGGCATCATGTCCACCACCGGATCGCCCACTTCTGGAAGAGGGACGGTTCGGATGCTTCCCTCGTCTTGGAGATGCGCAACCGTGGCTGAGTGAATGGGATCGTAACTCGTATCAAGGGAACCACGCATCCACAAGCCCAGCGAAATGAAAGGGCGCAACGAACGCACCCTTCGTCCGTTTGGAGCCAAAGCCGCAGCCAAGGCTGCTGCTTGAAGAACGGGGTCGAGGGCCCCAGCGTGGGCCTTGTTTTTGGAACCGAAGACCACGTTGGTTTGAACAGGAGCAATGTTCACCAACGCCTCCTCAGGAAGTTCGCTTGCCGACCAAGTTTCGTCTTCAACGTTAAGAAAGACCCCCAGGCCTTGAGGAGGGGGTTCGGGCAAGCCCCATTCATCTCTGGGAACGTGTTCACGAGGTGCAGTGAAGCGGCGGCTGTACTTGACTCCACAATCCAAGAACGCCCCCTCAAGTTGCCCAAGCGCAAGCACACCCTCCAAGGTCGCAGGCGCGCTCAACTGGACGGTATCAGCCGCTTGGAGTCGTTCGAGGTACCGCTGGAGCAATCCCGAAACGGGTTGAATGAACGGTGCAGAGAACAAATCTCTCATGGTGAACAAATCCACGGGGCGTGTCGCCCCTCATCAACGTGTCCTTGGCGAGGTGCCGGGGTCACTCAACCATCAAGCGGAGTTCGTCCCGCTTGTAGCGCCACTCGCTTGGGAGGCGCCCTTCGCCCTTGTAGTAGTTGGCGAGTTTTCGAATCTTGGATTCGGTGATCTCAAGCGCTCGCTTGTTGTGAATGTCCTTGTGGTTGCCCGAGCCAAGATGGTTGATGATACCGACGGCTTGACGCATGAGGTTCATCATGTCCTCTGGGTAGGAACCCCCCATGTCGTTTTCAGCCAAGACTTGGCCGATTCGCTTGCCGAGCACAAGGCGGACGTTGGGGACAGCGTGCTTGTCCCGCAGGACCGTTCCGATCTCTGCTGAAGACATTCCGGATTTCCCCATTTCGAGAATGAGGGACTGAATGGCATCCTTATCGGTGTTGGACCACGAAGGTGCCTCGGAAACGTGGGGACGGGAGGAGCCGCTTTGGCCTCGTCGGGACTTGTACATACGTGCCATTTAGCATCACCAAGCGAACTTCCGACCTATCTCCCCTTCTTAATCACTCCGCAAACGAGCGGCGTTGCTTTCAGGAGGATTTTTTCTTCCGTTGATGGGCTTTGGCCAGCATCCCCGGCGTCCCTGACCATTCCCAACCCGGCGCAAGTGACCTTGCAAGGCCAATGCATTCACCGTTTTGCAACACTCGGACATCATCGCCCGCCCGGATTTCAGCATCAAAGGACGACACATGTTGGAAAAAGACGTCCCCTTTCCATTCCACATCCGAGTGCAGATGCACTTCGTGGAGTGCACCGTGTTCGTGAAGAACATCAATGGATGATCGGGAAAGAGAGAAACCGTTGCGGTCAATCGACCAAACGGCGAGTTGAACCCCGTCTTTCTCAAGTTTCCATCGGGGCAATTTTCCTTTGACCTTTGCACCCTCAAGCCATGCATCGGTGCCCGTGGTTTTCCGAGCGATGCTCTTGAAGTGTTCAAGCAAGCGGAGACTGTTTTTTTGGTTGCGAAGTTCAAACGTTTCCACTGCTTCTCTAACGGCGGAAGAGAGCCGTTGCAATGCGTCGTAATGCGTGGCTCCGTCCCCGTCCCGGGTGTTGACAACATCGATGTCCAAGAAATCCAATGCCATTCCGGTGTGGTTGATGATGCGTTTGTAGCCCCCTTTCTTGACAAGGGCAGCCAGCATGCGTCGCACCCTGTCAAGTTCATCCATCGACCAGTCTCCGGTCACCGGAACATCGTAATTGGCGGCTGGCCAAACATCCTCCAAGTCACGAGGAACGAGTCCGAGCGGGGAGGTCATCATCACCTCGTGACAACCCGTGGATTGGATGGCTCGCAAAAACTGCGTGTGGGATTTGGAGAGGCGGTACGGCTTTCTTGCCGAACACGGCAAGAAGATCATCACATCTTGAACCGGCGTTGGCGGAACGTACGCCTCGGTGATGAAACGTTCCCAGTCGGTAACCACCGGATCGTCGAGCATGTGGGGGGAGAAACACTCGAGAACGTGGGATGCATCGACATGGGAGGCGAGCAAGCCGGCTTGGCCAGAGCATTGGGCTTGGTGCTTGCGCAGGTGCTCAACCAAGCGTGGGCTGGATAGCGATGAGCGAACGGCCAGCGTTTGGATGCTTCCCTGGGCGATGGAAGAACGAACTTCATCGATGGCCTTCATCATGTGGTAGGCTTGCGTCTCGAGGTTCGTATCTTCATGTTCGAGGGGGGGACGGGGGCCGTTTTGAGTAAGAACCAGGCCAACCGCCACCGCTTGGTGACAGCGGGCAAGGTCAACCAAATCCACACCCATGTGAACCAACGCAGCAAGGTTGTCCGGACCGCCGATGCCCGGAGTCCACAACAACGCTCCGGGGAAACGATGTTTGAGAGCGATGATGGCCGAAGGGAGTTTTCCTGGTTGGCTGGCGAGTTGGACGGCATCGGTCAAAACCACAATTTCGGGAGAAAGAGCGGCGTCGGTGAGGGAGGCGTCGTGGTGCATACGCTGCCAAGAGACGGGCAAGAGTTCACTTGTACCCTGAGGTTCACCAGCGTTGGCGTCCTCAAGCGAAGGAGGCAAGACGTGACCGATGGAGACGCTGTAATTCGGGAGGTTTTCGGAAAATTGTGGCGGCGAAAACGGACCACGTGAACGGAGGTTAAGGTTCGCAGGAAGAGTTGGAGTGGTGCTTGATTCAAACGGTGCGTAGTTCAAGGGCAACGAAGGGTCGCCCTCGAGAAGCACCACGCCCGGCGTTTGTGAGCTTGGTTGTTTCCGGTCCCCAAGACCCCAAACTCGAGCGTAGCGGTGTCGTGACAACACCGTGCGCCCCAAGACATCCGCCATGAACCGTGCTGAGACCTTCGCTTCTTGAAAGGTTTGAACCCTTGAAAGGGGTGGATTTGAAAGACTCCTCCCCCACGCAAAGACATGAGGTGGGCTTCGGGTGTTGCGCGTTGCTCATTGCTCCTGTTGTTCCTTTCCTTCTGCTTTCTTCCGATGACCCATGCGCTGGCTCAAGGAACTGCGGAAGATCCCGGTCGCATCACCGTGGTGAACGTCTCGCCGGAGGCACCCCATGAACAGCGCATGTCCTTCAACACCGGGGAACTCGCCCTCCTTTCTTGGGATTGCAACGCCTGCGCCGTGGAGGTGGCTGGAAGCGACATCACCACGGAAGAAGGAGCGTTGAACACGTTGGCCATCATCGCTTCAGACGCAACGGAGGTGACGATCAGCGTGACGAGTTCCACCGAAGAAACGGTTTCGTTGATGGTGGTTTCGCCAATCGATGAAGCGCATCCTACCGTTCGCCCGGCACCCGGCGAAATCGCTACCACAACCTCTGTGGGCATTTGCGATCCGGTCGAAGCGTGCCTTGACGCCAAGACGGGGACCCTCGCCTCTCGCATCATGTCCTCCCAAGACATGGAATTCCGCCTCGCAGGTCACTTGGATTCGGCCAACGACGAATACATCGTGATGGATGTCCAAGCCGGCGATTCGCTGGAGTGGCAGTGGTTGGCAGCCACCCGAGCCGTCGACGTACGAATGTACCATCAATCCAACACGACCGAGCAAACTCACGAGAACGTTCACGAAGCCGTTGCCGGTTTTAGCGAACTCTCAGGACAACCACCCAACGCTGCATGGTGGACGGCGGAAGAGGATGGCCGTTTCATCGCTCGCCTTTCCTCGCACGAACAGGGAGCTGTGTGGGCGGCGCACGTGATGCTCCATCCGGCATCAGAAACGCTGAATCTTGTCGACGACGACCTGCGATACGGTGCGGAAGTCCTCGGACACGGTTCCCGAGAGGTCCTCTTTTCTTGGCCCGATGTTGACACGCTCCACCTCCAATCACGACTCTCCGGAGCCACGGTTCAAATCGACCAACTCATGAGCGGTTCTTGGGTCACGGGCACCCCCTCCGTCGTGGGTTCCGGAGAATCCCTGACGGTCCGCCCGTACCCGAACACCACCGTTGGTCGCCTCAATGTCCTCAACACATCCGTCTTTTCCCTTGAACTCCTGAGCGTGTCGTTCGCTGACCACGACGGCTTGGAAGCCCCGGCCTATCGTCCTTCAAGCCTTGAAGCCAACAACAGCAGTTGGCCCCTTCTCAACTTAACGAGCACCACCACCGGGGAATTCACCCTCTCCGTTCACGATACTGCTGACACGTACCGGCTTGAAGTGGACGGTTGGCTGGATTCCATCCACTATGTTCAGTTTAGCATCGATGGGGACGTGGCGGGCTTGGAAGCGCAACTCTGGGACATCGACCAAAAGACGGGCGAGGTGCTCCTCACGGACATTACACGGCCCGTCGGCGATACGTTGAGCATCGGCCTTCAAGTCGGTCGGGGCACGCATTATGTCCAGTTTCGCTTCCAAAACGCCTCCGAAGCGACACCTCATCTCTGGGGAGAAGATGTTGAATCACGCACCTACACGGTGCAGACAGCCTACTCTCTGATCGATGAGGGCGAAGAACCGTGGTTCCCTCCCAGCGATGATGCGGTGTTTTGGGGTGGCGTTGCTCGCTGGTTCCTCGGATTCCTGTTCCTTCTTCCCGTTATGTACTTGACCGTTACACTTCGACGGAACCGGCGGTTTGCCCGTGTGCTGGCCGAACAGAAACAACGGCTGGCGTGGTACACCGCCCGCCTTGACAGCGGTGAGACGAGCGTGAAGGAAGCCCGAACGGACCTCTCAAACGTGCTTGAAGCGGTGGCTCAACTTGACTGGCAGGAAGGCATGGATGCATGGGGGAACGAACGGGTTGAACACCGCACTGAATCCGTCGCACTGGCGGTGTGGCAGGTGGACCCACGGCTCGCAAAAACCGAAGGCAATTGGGTCTTGGTCGTCGGCGTGCACATCCTTTCCGATGCGTGGGAACTCGCTGCCTTGCGGTTTGACGCGCCCGAAGGCCAGGCCTTTGAAGTCGTCCACGTGGAACCTCGTTTCTTGCACCAGGGCGAGGAACTTTTCTTAGACCAACTTCACGAAGGCCACCGAGCCTACGTGGTCGTTGAGCTTGAAGGGCCTGGACAACGCGTTGATGTTGAACTCAACGGCCGAGTCGGCGGAGAACCGTTCGCTGCCCGAATGCCAGAAACCGTCGAACGTGCCGATTAGAACTCATGAGGTTCGACGTTCTTCTGCATCGTCGAGGATGCTCTGCGTGACGTCCTTCGGGGCAAGGTCATCTCGAACCGACTCCAACGCCTTCCTTGTGGCCTTGCTGGCCTTTTTTGGCATGTACAATTTGAGCAGAACAACCACATCGCCACGCCCGGAACCCCGTTGACGAGGCAAGCCCCGTTTTCGGATTTCAACGGTCTCCCCAGAATTGGAGTGTGCAGGAATTTTGATCACAAGCGGTTTTCCATCGATATGGTCCAAGGTCACCGTCGTACCGAGCAGAAGATCGGCGTAGCCAAGCGGAAGCGACATGATGAGGTCGGAACCGTTTCGCTCAAACCAAGGATGAGGATCCACTTCCAACTCGATGAACAAGTCACCGGGTTCACCCGACCCTTGCGGAGCAGGTTCACCCTTCCCTCGCATCCGCAGACGCGTGCCGGATTCTGCGCCTTCTGGGACGTGGAACCGAAGCGTGTTCGACTTCAATTCCTGACCTCGCCCGTTGCAATCCTCGCATGGACGGTCCGAGACTCGGCCTCGCCCGGAGCACGGGTCACAGGCCTGAACAGATTCCTGAATGAAGGGACCAACCTGCTGGCGAACACGCACCTGACCTTGGCCTGAACATGCTGAGCAGGTCACCAAATCTCCGCCTTCAGCCCCCGTGCCTTCGCATGAGGTGCAAGGTTCCGGTAGGTCGAGAACAACCTCTTGTTCCGTTCCGTTGAGCACGTCTTCAAGGTTGATTGAGTGGCGAAGCAAGATGTCAGAACCACGTCGGCTCCGGCGGCGGCGACCGGAGCCACCGCCGAAAAAGGAGGAGAAAAAATCCCCCCCGAGAATTTCGTCAAGGTTGATGTTGAAGCCTCCCCCAAATCCACCAAAGGGATTCCCTTGGGGCCCACCATGACCGAACCGGTCGTACTGACTTCGCTTTTCATCGTCCGAAAGCACCGCATAGGCTTCTTGAATTTCCTTGAACCGATCTTCGGCGTCCTCTTCGGTGCTTCGGTCAGGATGGTACTTTCGGGCGAGGCGACGAAAGGCATTCTTGAGATCCGCTTGCGAGGCAGATTTCTCAACGCCCAAGACCTCGTAATAGTCCCGTTTGTCAGCCATCGCCTTCGTCTCCGCTTGCTACGACGAGGGGCCCGCTTTCAACCTCACGCTTCGCTTCAGAGGTCCAACCCGCAATGCGGGCAGAACCGTTCGGTTGGAGAGACCGGCGAACTGCAGCCGCGGCATTGAGGGCCTGCTGTCGCAAAGGTGTTGGAAGAGGACGGGGCTTGACCCATCATGGCCATGCTCTCCAAGGATTCTTGCATTTGGCTGGGTTGAGGCTCCTGCCCACCAAGCATCGGGACCTCTTTTTCCATGCCCGTTGAAGAGATGACCGTCTCAACACCGCCTTCATCGCTCATCGATACCATGTTGACCTCACTTGAGTCATCGGTTTTGTTGAAGCGCAGAGGGGCGACCGGCCGTTGAGCAAGCACGGGTGAATTTGAGGCCGCCTGTTCAAGACGTCGTCGCCTTTGAGCTTCGCGTTCAGCACGGCTATCGCGACCGAAAAAGCCGAACAAAGCATCCAAAAAGCGGTCCATGGGGCCCACGTTTCGGGTTGCCCCAACCGTTCCTCCCGTGGGGTCATCGTCAAAGGAGGCTTCTCCGGAAACACGGGCATTTGCCTTGACAACGTGAGCCGCTTCCGACAACATCCTCACCTCCACCTGCTCATCGTCCGGGAGTTCAATTTCGGCACCCTCACCCGAGAATTCGCCAACAGACTTCGACATGTTCGCCTGTGTTTTCGCATCCATGTTGGGATCGAGGGGGGCGTTGGTTTCCCATACACCTCGGGCTTCAGCCTCGTAGACATGCCGGATTTTTTTCATGGCTTTCGATCGGTTGTATTCGTGGTCTTTGACAACGCCAGACCGTCGGAAAAGCACAACGCCAAGAACGAGGGCAACGCCGTAGTACCCGTACATCAGCCGGGGTTCAAGGTCAAACATCGATTGGAGAGGTGGGAGAGAGAGATGGGTCACGCCCATCAAGAGTAGGGGCAAGACGCTCAAACCGCGAGAGGTCATGCGTCGTGTTTCACTCATGATGTTCACCCTGTTCATGGTCCCGTCGCTGATGTATCTATTGGGTGGTTGTTCTCAACCACGGTCACGAGGCAGACGCCCTTTGCGGAGAAGACCGTCCACCAAACCGATGGAAAAACTCGTGTGCAGCATGACGAAGCAGAGCGGCACGCCAAACAGACTTGCGAGGGAACGGTGTGCAAACGCGTTGACGAAGGCAAGAACGAACAGGACGCCGCCGTAAGCGGCAGGGAGCGCCCACCAAAACACAGCACCGTTGAGAAGCAAGCCCAACGTCGCAAGAAAGCCAAACCAAGGAAGGAACTCCTGCCATCGTGCACGCCGTGGGTGACGCATCAGCACCTTGGTTCGCCAAAAACCGTACCGGTGACCCATACGCCACCATTGGCCAAGCGTCGACCGCTTGTGCATAGCGACGGCCGGCTCAGGCGTTCGGTAAAGACCGTAGCCGGCTTTCACGAGTCGCATGGAAAGTTCGCTGTCCTGGCTGGTGATAAACGATGCATCCCATCCGTTCACGGCCTCGAGCGCGGTGCGATCGTGCATCACGAACGCCGGAACATCGGTTGGCTCCGTTCGAGAAAACGGACTGAATTGACCGCCGCTTTGCCCGATCTTGGAGGCGAGGACCGACTCAATCCATCGGGAAACCGGACCTTCCTCTGCCTCGGAGGCCACCACGCGAACACCAACGCCGGCGAGCGGACGTGACGCCATGGATGTGCACTGACTCCAACTCTCCAAACGTTTCTCGAGATGGTCGGGTTGAACTTCTGCGTGTCCGATCATCTCAACGAGGAACCGCACCGATTGGGGAAGATGCTCAAGGGCAAGGTTTCGTGCATGCGGGACGGTCCTTCCGGGGTTGTTCATGAGTTGAAGGGTCGGATATTCGGGCCCGCAAAAACAGGCGATGAAGGCCTCCACCTTGGCGACGGTTCCGTCGCTTGAGCCGCCATCAAGAACGAGAATCATGTGTTCTGATGGAGCAAGTGTTTGATGGAGAAGTCCGTGGAGGCAGGCCTCAATGTGCTCCGCCTCGTTGTAAACGGGAATGACGGTCGCCACCGAAGGGCTCCGCTCGTCATTCATGCCATCGGGGTAGGCAATGTTCACTTCACCCCTTCGCTCGTTTTTCCCTTGACCCCTACCTTCTTGGCCTACGGCCCTCTCCCGGGAGCATGGTTGACCAACGGCTCCGTCTCAGCGGGGTTGGGGAGGGATTTTCCGTCGTGGTTTCAACGCAACTTCGGGGAGCCGACTCTCCGATTCAAGTGACGACCGCCCTTCTCAACGTGTTCCCCGAAGCAGGCGGAGGGCAAGAAACACCCGAACCCGTCTTTGGAAAGGCCTCAAACGTGGATTGGTCCTTCGAGAGCGTCTCTCTCAAAACCTTCCTCCATTTGCTCCACGAACAGCGAATCCTCGATACGGCTCTGGACGCCATAGCGGGAGGACTGCAAGGGGACAAAACCGAATTCACCATCTCTCGGCTTGCGGCTCTGGCTGGAAAAATTGCCTTCCCCATTCCGGGGGAAGCACCGCTCGGCGGCGTGTTCACCGTCGCCATTGAGGGCAACGGACTGGACGAGTGGCTCCAAGCGGCAACTTGGCATCCCGGCCGAAGTCAGGTCCCGCGTTCCATCAACGATGAACGAGCGATGACCGAGGACGGAGACGCCTCAACCTGGTTGTGAGTCAAGTCGCAGATCAGCGAATGAAATTCGGCATCCCGACCCGCCCAAGGTCGGTCGCTGTCCGTGAGATTCACCCACGCAACGGCATCGTGGACATCGAGGGCGAGCCGGTCCAACGCCCCGGACCAATCGCAACGAACAAGATGCACCGCATAGGTGGTCGTGCCGACATCTCGCACCACCGTGCCGAGAAGGTGACGGCCAGTGACATCAAGTCTCAATTCTTCACGAAGTTCACGCTCAACGGACGCTGCCCACGACTCACCTGCCTCAATTTTCCCGCCGGGAAATTCCCATGACCCGGCGTCAAATTCACCCGGACTTCGTTTCGCAATGAGGTGCTTGCCCATGCCATCCGAAAGGTAGCCAGCAACGACATGGACAGGGACATTCGGCGTTGGATGAAGAAGGAAGGCCAGCACGTGTTGTGAGAACGCCGTGCTTGCTTCGACCGGCAAACGGTGAGCATCGGGGAGATGAACAAATACGCAAGGCGGGGGCAGAGGCTTTTGGGTGGTTTCACCGAGCGATTTGAGCGTTTCAAAGAACGTCTCGTTGCACAAGTAGGCTCCTGCGTTGGTCGACAGGTGAAAAGGCACGTTGAAGGCGTTGGCTGGCCAACGAGAAGGGTCAACCCAAATGCCCCTATCCCCCTCTCCGTCCAACGGCGTTTCACGGACTTGACGACCGAGGTTGTCCGGTATTCGCATGTCCATTCGATCTCTGGCCAAGCGTTCGATTTGCGGATGTTCGCACCGCTCACAAAGGCCGAGGTGCAGGATGGCATCGTACGTCTCCCCGTTTCGTATACGCGCAGCTGTTTTGCATGCACCTTTTCGGTCAACGCTCAAGACATCCATGGTTACCGAAACTGGAACCGATGTTCCCGTCCACGGATGCACAATTTCCGTGAGGTCGCTCAACCGTCTCGCCACTTCAGCGCTGACGTTCTTGGTGTGACCCCCAAACGGTTCAAAACCCGTGACAAGAACGGATTTGACCGACATTGAACGGCCATCAAGGCAGGGGTTTTTCATCCAATCCCCCCGCTTCCATGCGCCAAGTTCACAAATGAGCACGACGAGCACAGTCCATGGAAGAGGAATTGGTGGTCCAACTCAGCCCGGATTCCAACGCCAACGAGGGAGGGTTTCTCGGCACCCGAATTCTTCGAGAGATTTGGCGTGAAATCACCTTTGGCGTAGGCATGTGGGGCGCCCTGAGACCGCTGATTGCAGCCCTTCTCGCCGCGGTGCCGTTCCTGTTCCTCGGCCAACATTTCAACCGACAACATCAGCGAGCAACGGACTGGAGTTTGTTGCAAATTCCGTTGGCGCTCACCATCGTTCTCTGGGTTCTGCTCTACGTCTGGTCCATCTTCGATGCCTGGCGGGACGCCGTGGCAGGGATGGGTCAAGGCCAGAGTTGATCTCGAACCGGGATGTCCCCGCTCGCCAAACCTGCAAGATCCGCCAAATCATCGTCATCAAACGCCGTTGGAAGGTCGCCCGTGATGAAATTCACCAGTCCCGTGGATTCAATGGCCCAATACATCACCGAATCGTCGTTGCTTGAGTGCCCCGGGTGATCCGGATCTTCGTGATTCACGGGAGAGGTGTAGACGAGGTTAACCAAACCGAGCAGGTGGCCTGCCTCGTGGACGATGACGCTGTTCTCAACGTCTTCAACGGAAGGTCGGCCAAACAGGCCGTCAGCCTCCTCAATCGCATCGCTGAAAAGCGCCATGGTCGATGCATCGACGG
This sequence comes from Candidatus Poseidonia sp., assembly GCA_030828165.1. Taxonomy (GTDB): domain Archaea; phylum Thermoplasmatota; class Poseidoniia; order Poseidoniales; family Poseidoniaceae; genus Poseidonia. The sequence goes on along the minus strand of JAURDA010000004.1, from coordinate 39,699 downwards.
CGACACCGAGAACACTCTCGTCTTCGTAGGTCCCCTCTGGGAAGAGGATCTGCCATTGAAGCGTGTTCCCGTCCATGGGAGAGGCGTCCTTGTTCTCCCAACCTTCGTCGCGAACATCTTGGGCGCTCCATGAAGCCTGTTCTCCAAACGCCACCTCGTTGTATTGAATGCGGATGCCTCCGGGTTTTTCACAAACTTGTTCCAACCGCTCCACCAAAAGGTCCGTGGAACTCGTGTACGGCCGGTAACCGGGGGCGTGGTCGATTTCAATCACCATCGACGTGAACGAAGCGTCCCGCAAACACGCCAAAGTAAGGCCGCCGGGAACGCCTTTCTTTTCGGGGAAAACCTGCAGCCCATCTTCGCCCAAGCAGCCTGAGGCCGGCACCAACAACACCAGCGTCACGAGCACGAGGGCCGTTCCACGGGCATGGGTCATGACACGACCTCGCCGCCCTCGTTTTTGAAGTCCTTGTTCACCAGTCTTCTGGAATCTCCAACGGAGAGAACAACTGCCCCGGTCCGGTTGCAAGCGCCAGCTGCGTACGAGCGAGGTGTTCCCAAGCCCGGAGAGCGAGCAGGGCGTCGATGACCGAGGCGTTGATTTCAACCAAGGTGACGCGAATAAGCGTATCCAGAATGTCCATTCGTTGCTGGTCGACGATGTCCATGACCTTGTCAAGCGAGAAATTCGACGAAGAAGCCGCCGCCTCAACATCTAGAGGCCACGGACGTGTAACGCGTTCGCTCGCTGACTGATTGGTGGCGTCAAGATGCTCGGTCAACGTTTGCATGAGCCGATTGATGTGGCGGGCAAGAACCAAGGACACTTCAACCAGCGGCATGTTGAGTTGATTCACCAAGTTCACGGTACGCTCCTGCAAGGTGACCATGCCGTCAACAGGGGTGTCAACCACGCTGAATCAATCCTCATTTCTTGGCGAGGGCGTCGATGTACTTCCAGCCGTACGAGTCCCACTGTGCTTGGGTCCAACCCTCGGGAAGGCCGGTTGGAGGAACCGGAGGAGGTGAACTTCGGTCAGGACCGGGCGCAGCCGGTGCTTGTTGAGGAGCAGGCGGTGCTTTGGCACCGGGAGGCGGTGGCGGCACTTGGCCTGACGGTGCAGGCGGTACGGGCGGAGCCTGAAGCGTTGGGACGGTCTTGCCCGAGACCATTTCCTCGACGACCACATCGGTTTGATCGGCGAGTTCTTCCTCGGTTTCAGGGGCGAGCAAGCGCCGACGAAGCACGAGAGCGTACATCCCGAACGAAACCGAGGCGAGGGCGATGACGAACAACGTCACGCTGAACACATCGCTGGAGAGTTGTTGCGTGAGCGCTTCGCCGTCACGAACCGTTTCTTCCTTGATGAACAACGAGGCAACGGTGGCACGGTCCATTTCAACGCCGTCAACCAAGACCAAAACCCGGTACTCAATGGTGGAGCCGGCGCTTTCCACAGGCGTTACCGGCAAGGCAGCCGTGAGGGTCGCTCCAGCCGTCGCTTCAACGCCTGCAATTTCAACGGTAGACCAGAATCCACCCTCGACCAAGGTTTGCAGAGCGTACTCAACTTGACCGCTACCGCCCAGATTCTCGGTTTCAACGAACAACGTTGCGGTTTCGCCTTCGTACGGAGACGGAATGTCCCATTGAAGACTGGACGCTTCATGCTGCAAATCGATGCGGGGACCCAGCAGAGCGAGCGGCCATGAAGCAAACGGTTCCATCATCGAATTGTCGACGGTGTTGAAGGGGTTTCCTGCCTTGTCCGAGCCCGAAACCCAAACGTCAACGGTGTACGACGGCAACAGCGTCGTTGCACCCGCATCCGTCAAATCCAATCTGCCGCTCCAGAAGTATTCCTGACCGAAACTGGTGATGTCGGGGAGCAGAACGCTGCCTCGAGAAATTTCGGCTTCACCGGCCTTCACGCGATAGTGAAGCACAGCGGCCTCCTCAAAGTCAAACCCGTTTTCATCGTTGGTAACAAGAATGACCTCGAGGTTCTCAGCAGCCCCAATCGATAACGGGGAGCCAACGGGCACGCCGCCAAGGGAGATGCTGTCGATGGTGGGCCGTGAACTGTCAACGGCGAGGCGGACCCGAGGCGAAAATTCGCTTTCGTCAACGGCCAAACCGGGCAAATCGTCCATGCTCAAACGGAGGTCCAAACGGCCCGAACGCACCGAAGGAACAAGCAAATCAAGACTGAAGTCACCGTCCTCGCGAGTGGAGGTTCTCCAGTTGTTTTGGAAATCCCCAAACACGACGTCAAAGGCACCGGGAGGAGCCGGAGTTTCGTCTTCCGAGAACAGCACCCGCCCGGAAACCCGGAGGGCTTGGCCAGCACCGATGATCGTTTCGAAATTTTCTTCGTTGTAGTGGTTCTCGCTGTTCCTCAGTTCGATGGCACGAATGTGACCTGCTTCCGTATCAAAGCGGAAATCGTTGTCAAGGCTCCACCAATCGTCGCCCATGCCTTCCATGACCTCGAAACAAGGCGTCACCTCGTTGTCGTTGCACGGCATGTCGGTGACTTTGACCCGGGGGAGGAAGTGACTCACGCCGTTTGTGTCAAAGGATTCGGGGAACATCCAGGTTAGTTGGAAGCGTGCTTGAATGACCACCACGGAATCGTCACCTTCCTCCAGTGAAACCGTCGAATACAGGTTGGAAACAGCGATGTTGCTCGAACCCGGAGTCATGACCGCTTTTGGATGACCGTCTTGACCTTCGGCGAGGGAAATGAACAACGAGGATTCGTCGTCATCGAAGTCACCTCCAAGGGCGACTTGGACATACTGAATGTCCTGCCATCCGTTCGTGTCGCTCAACTTGATCTGCGCAGTGTAGGGGATGCCGGGGTGAAGGGGGGCGTAGTCATCGTGACCGAGGATCGACGTGTTCCCAAGGTCAACTTCAGGTTCAAATTCTTGACGAATGTGGTAGGTGACCAAATCTGCATCCCAATCGGGGAGCACTTCACCCGGGCGGTTGCCGCAGGTGATGGTCGAGGCGGGACATACGGGTCCTTGGCCCATGGCGATCTGATTGTTTTGCTCGTCTTCACCCGAGACGTAAAACGAAACCCGCTGTCGATGCAGGAGCATGGAATCGTCAATGAGCCCTTCGAAGATGTTGAGGCCACCGGCTCGCGTTTCAGGCGAGGAAAGGGTGACCAGTTCGTACTCGTCTTCGTTGGGGAGCCCGTCAAAGTTGTAATCCGTACAGCCGATGGCTTCGCTGGCTTTGCACCCAACCCAGTAGTGAAGGTTCAACTGCCGCGGAGGGTCAACCGAATCTTGGACCACGATGGAGACGGGTTGACCGACGCCGGCTGCGCCAGCATGGCGTTCAGTACCGTCAAGCGGGGTGGCGCTCAGCACGAGCGGTGAATTGCCGTCGAGAATCAAACGGATGCTGTTGTAGTTGGGGTTGGTGAAGGTTGAACCGTTTTCGAGGTCGACGGCTTGGACGTAGAAGATCATTCCTCCAGGAGCGGATTCAATGGGAGAGGTGAAGGTCATGTTGTAGGCACCGAAGGCCGGGTTCACCTCTTCATAGAGCACCATGGGTTCACCCATCGGGTCGCCGTCGAAGGTGACGTTCTGACCGATGACGCGCAGAGAGAAACTCCCTGCTGGAGGCATGAGTTGTGAGTCCTGGAAGTGGATCGAGCCGCTGAAACTGAGGTTGAATCCTCCACGCACCCAATCCATCGGATAGAGTTGCCGACCGGTTTCTTCCCAGACACGCAGGCCGTCAAGCTGGATGTCGTTTTCAACGACCAATTCCATGTCCGAGGTCATCCACTGGGTCACCGATGGTCCCAAGTCGTCCTCGACCGAAATGATGGCTTCGGTACTTGCCTCGTCGTTCCAACTCCAGTTCACCTTGGTTGGCATCCAAATGGAGACGACATCGTTGGCATCGACGGTTGAGGTGCAGTTGGTGACGTCGAAGACGACAATGCCACCGCCGTCCGAATTGACCGAGCAAACATCGCCTCGCTCCCAGTTGAACGAAGGGTTCTCGCCATACGTGTGGTCGATGGCGATGACCGCCTTGGTAACACGGTCGACTTCGTCACCCGGAGCAACCCGTGTGATGAAGTTCCTGTAGATCCCGTCCGGGGCAGCGAGGCCGCCCTCGAAGGACGCATCCACGGCGCGAGTCTGCATGGCATAGGTGATGTCGATGTTGGAGATCTTCACACGGCCTGCACTCGCTGCTTTCACGCCAATTGGAACGGTCACCATGCCGTCTCCGTTTTCGGGGATGTGGTCGTTGAAGGCGTCCACGAGGGTTGGAGCTCGCTTGACGATCTCACCGACCGGCGAGTCATCGGAGGCGACGACGGAAGACTCGTTGAGGAAAATATCGGATTCCCAATCGTACGTCCCGTCACCGCCAATATCGAGCATGGGCCGGTCCGGGTAACCTTCCTCGTATTCCAAGACAAAGCGGTCGAGTTTGGGCGTCTTGGTGGCGTCGTTGGTTCCCATCACCACGGCATAGCGAAGCGTGTTTCCAGCGGCTTCGGTTGAAAAGCTCGTTTCTGCATTGTTCGTGGCGTCCAGCCAGGTGGTTCCGTTGTCGTTTGAGACTTGGACGGTCAGCGTGGTTCCAGCGGGAACATCGGCGGTCCATTGCGGACGAACCTTTCCAACCTTGGTGCCGGTGTTGAAGTACGGAGAGGTCCAATCGCCTTGCGAAGAATAGGCCGTGGCGTAATCCATGTCAACCCACCAAGAGACCGCCGTGGAGCCGATGAGTTGGGCCTTCCAGACCAATTCAGTTCCGGGGTAGTCAAAGTGAATGGTCGAGTTCGATTCCACTTGTTCCCAGTGCGTTCCATTGTCAGCGGAGACCCAGTAGTCAACGCGGTCACCAATGGATGCGGCGGACCAGTAGGTCTGAACGTTCGCAGCCAAAACAGGGTCGCCCGTTTGAATCACATCGCCGTACCAAGTGGTCGTGCCCGGCGACGGTGTTGTTTCGTAGAGCCATCCGGTTCCGAATTCACGGTAGTAGAGCGTAGCGCCGGACCACGTTGAGTAGCCACAATCAACGGTAACAAAGCGCTCGCCGTCAAATTGCAAGCCGTACCCAAGTCGAGAGATTTGGCGGACGGTTGACTCGGGAATCAGAGCAGAGGAGGAACCCGAAACCGACCAGGCCTCAAGTTGGTCCCGGTCATTGTAGTAGTAGTCCTTCTGGCATCGCATGTAGAAGGTCGATCCGTTGACTTCCAAGCCGCGTAGCATTTGCTTCTGGTTGTTCGACGTGCTACCGCCACATTCCCAGGTTGAACTGGAGGACGAGGTGTAGGTGTAGAATTCTTGACTGCGGGTGTAGGTGGACGTTCCGTCTCCAGCGAAATCGTAAGCGTAGAGCCGATTCATGGCGTTGTGCGCCACCCAAACCTTTCCAGTGTCCCGATCGTAAGCGATTCCGGTGTACTCGCCAACCGATGGAGAGATGTCATAGGAATCAATGCAGGTCCACGTGTCGTCACGTGAGATGTCCATTTCCATCACTCGATGGTAGTTGACGGGAGCCGTGGAACCGTAGGAGTAGCGGTAGCCCGAAAGGATACCGAACAAGCGTTCGTCGTCGGTCACGGTCCAATCACGGAACCCGTAATAGGCGTAGTACGAGGAGGAATGCTTCTGAGGCAAGGTGCACGAAGCCTGCTCAAGCGTGATGACCGACTCACGGGTGGCGTTGTTGGGGTACAGGCGCTCCACCACGTTGTGGAAGGTCGAGGACGACCATGTGGAGAGGAACAACCAATCGTGATGCTTCAGAATGGCCCCTTGGCTTTGGGCCATAAAGGACGAAGAGGTCTTGGTCAGCTGCTGGGAGAAGAGGGTCTCCGTTGCGTTGGAGGTGTGCGGTTGGCGCAAGGCATAGGAACCGTTGTCCAACCATGCATCGGAATTGGGATGAATGTAAGCATCGTTTCCGTGCGGCAGGAAGTTGCGGCTCACGTTGGAGAGGGCAAGCGTCAAATCGCCGCTGCGGTCGTCCGTTCCGGATTCAGCGCCGCGAACCCAGTGGACACGGTCATCGGCAACGACTTGCGACCATCCCGTGGCGGAAGCGCCTGAAAGGGTCATGGTCACGTCGGTCACCAAGGCACCTCGAGGGAGTTCGACCATGGCGCCGAGGTCGGGGTTGGCGCCTTGGTAGAGGGCGATGTGTTCGGTTGACCCGTCCTTGAAGAGGTAGACGTGCCGTGTCCCGGGAGCCGCTTCGGCGTCCAGCGCCGTCATGTTGGCAAGAGGGCTCAGCGGCGTGAGAAACATAAGGCCGACGAGGAGTAAAAAGACGCCGCGAGTGCCGATTGTATGCTGTCCGCCGCTCTGCATGGCTAGAAGACAGCCGACCTACGATTTGAACCATGCGGTTCAAGGTCAGATGGGGGCCGACATCAACTGGTTTGACGTGAGTCGTATCGAATCGGAGAGGAATCGCCCCGGACACCGTCCTCTTCGTCGTCCCGAACCTCGAACCAATCGTTCATCCAATCCCCGTCCGTATCCCAGTTCATGGGGTTTGAACCTTCGGCCAAGTGGTCGTCGTCGTAATCGAGCAGGTACCAACCGAACTCGTGCTCGCCAACGCTTCGCACAGGAGCGGTGTTTGGCGATCCGGCATAGTAGATGTCCCACTGGTCGGTTCGGTTTCCGGCCATCAACACCACGTCATCGCTTGGATCAACCGACAAGAAATCCGTATCTTTGTCGTCCACGATGTAGCCGTATTGGCGGTCTGGGCCGGCGTATTTGTCCAGCTTCAAATAGTTCAGAACCAACTCGTTGGACTGGCCAAGACCGAGGAGAGCGGCACGGAACTGCCAGCCTTCCGTCACCGGCGACCCGTCGTAGGTCAACCCGCTCAACCTCACGGCGTTTGGAGAAGCGTAAACGTTGAGCGTGATGGCGTAAAACTCCTGGAAGTTGGTGTAGGGTTCGTAGGTGCATCCCGCCCCTGAACAATCCCAATTCCCATCTTGGTCGGGGTCAGCGTTCGCATCGTTTGGATCGGCAGGATTCATCGTGAACCAAGCCATATCGATGTCGGGGCGACTCAAGGTACCGCCTCCACCGTCCTGCGACAGAGGGAGACACGACGTGGTCGATGTACCGCAAGGTCCACCGGTAGCGACATCGATCCAAACGACCTGGATTTCAAGGTAGGAACTGAAATTGTCGTTGCTTTCGTTCCATCCGAGCTTGTATTCATACCAATCGGGGAGCATGTCACCGTCGGTATCGTTGTCGCTGGGATTGGAGCCGTACTTGAACACTTCACGGCCATCGGAGTAGTTGTAATCCCGTTCGTGAGAGACCACCGCTCCGTTCTCTACAACGGTGATGAAGGTGCGGCTGTCCTCGTCGCTGTCGTTGAGATCGGGGCGCGTTTCATTATCGTATTCCATGGCGTTGGTGAACGGCAAGTCGCCGATTCCGTTCTGAATCGTGATGCCGGAGGGCGTAAAGGTACGATCGTCCCACGTGCCTTGAACAGCAGGAATGTCAAACGCCGTTCGGTCGTACCATCCGTCGTGGTCGCCGTCGTAAGCCACGTCCCACGGGTTGATCGGATTGGCTGCCCAATGGTTCTGCGTCGTGGCGTCATCCATCCCGAAAATCGCATAGCAATATTCCCACCCGTCCGGGATGCCGTCGCTGTCGGAATCGGCGTGTGTTGGGTCAGCAACGCCCCGAAGACTTCGATTGAAATTCTCGCTTTCCAGCGAGTTGATCTTTGCCATTCTGTCGGCGGACTCTTGCCCTTTCTCAACGAAGTCTTGGTAGAGGGCTGCTTGGGCCTGAATCAGCGAGTAGCCCAGCTCTTCCTGGTAGGCGAGCATGGCATCCTCGCCAAAGTCGATGATGCCCATGGAAGCGGGAACTGTGTTCCGGTTGAGGAATTTCCCCCACGTTCTGGATTCCCACTCGCGCAGATTTGAGAAGGTTTCGTTTCCGTCGATTTCACCGTCTGCGTTGCAGTCAAAACTGTCTTGATCCGAATCCAGATTAACGTCACCGTCGATCAGCGGGTTGATGGACCAACGGTTTTGGTCCAAATCCCACGACGTGAACCAGTACTCAAAGCCGTCGTACATCCCGTCGCCATCCGTGTCCGGAATGGTGGGGTCGGTCATTCCAAGGACGACTTCGATGAAGGCGTTGGGAGGTTCACCCTGTTGCCAAGCGTTGAAGTCGTTCAGCAAACGCTTCCCTCGAGTCTCCTTCGAGATGAGGATGTTGAACACGCGCTGGGCTTTTTCCGTGGGTTGTTGGAAATCGCCGTCCACGTGCATCAACGGAGCATCGCTTGGATGGTCAACGCCGTTGTCAGGCTGTTCGGTGGCGAGAGCGAACTCTTGTCGGTCGATGAGACCGTCTTCGTCACCGTCGAAATCACCGTCACCTGCAACGAGCGGATTGAGCGTCCATGTTGCGGCGGAGACGTTCCACGAGGTGAAGAGCAATTCAACGCCGTCCAGCATACCGTCGCCGTCGGTGTCGACGTTGTTGGGGTCGGATGTCCAACCCGTGAGGTTAATCTGGTCCTGCGTGAGGAAATCACCGAACGAGGATTCCGTTGGGATACCTGGCCATTGTTGCAGGGCAAAGGCCGTCCCGATGGTGGTCACAAACCATTGCGGAGATGAGCGGTTCGCATCCGTCTCACTTAGAAGCGGTGAGACGGCGTTGTACTCTTCCCAGTTCGTCATGCCATCGCTGTCAGCATCGTCCCAACGGTCCGTGGAATCCAAGGGATTCAGCGTCCATGCATCGTCAAGCAGGTTCCACCGAGCGTGCCATATTTCCCATCCGTCGGGCATGCCGTCTTGGTCGGTGTCCGAACTCAGCGGGTCAGCTGCTCCGACGCTGTAGGCGGATTGGCCGGAGGTGACGGCCCCCGAGGCGCGCTCTGCGAAGGTAGCGTCGGGTTGACCCTGTTCATCAATACGGTCGAAAAGTTGGGTGCTGAAGCCTTCGGGGAGAGGGACACCGGACAACGTCATGTTGCCGCTGAAAAGGTCGGTCCGGACGTGATATTCAAGATAGTTCACGAAGGCTTCATCCTGGCTCAAAACACCGTCGTGGTCGATGTCGTACCCGTCCCCATCGGGATTTTCAAAGGCATCTGAACCGTTGAGGGGGTTGACGCCCACGCGGGTAGGGTCCCACGAACACAGGCCCTTGGACTCCCATCCGTCGGGAAGTGTATCCCCGTCAGAATCGATGAGGTTCGGGTCGGCCACCGCCCAGGACTCAACGGCTTCGGGCGATTCACCGTAATCCGCCAAAAGGTCGCCGTTCAAGCCCATGAGGCGTACGACAGACCACTGATATTCGCAGAGGTTCGGCAAACCGTCCCCGTCAGCATCCCAGTTTGCATCCTCGGCTCGCAGAGGATCAAGGCTCCAGTTGTTTCCGCCCGAGAAGGTGCTTCCAACCCATCGTCGGTGTTCAATTTCCCAACCGTCGGGCATGCCGTCGCCGTCGGAGTCCTCGTTGGTCGGATCGGTGGCGCTGTCAACGTTCGCAACAGCAAGATAGGTTGCGTTGGCGGCTTGACCCGCTGCGTCATCGCAGACGTGAACCAACTGAACGGTGTAATGGCACCAAAGGGTGGATTGTTCAAAGAAGAAACCGAAGTATTCTGCGCCGTCTCCCAGACCGTCCCCGTCGGTATCGCCGACACGAGGGTCGGTTGAATCGTAGCCTTCAGGTGTGAGTTTGGTGTACCTGAATTCGTCGAGATTCGTCCAGAGTCGCTCGAGGTTCATGTCGCCGGATTGGTCAAGGTCAATGCCGTCCCCGTCGTTGTCGTAAAGGGCGTCCCAAGGATCGGTGGGATCCAATCCGTGGACGACCTCCCAACCGTCGGGCATCCCGTCGGCATCGGAGTCGTTTGCCCCGGGGTCCATGAGCAAGAGGTTGGCGTATTGGCCAGGGGAGGCTGCACCGTAAACGGTCACGTTCCCTTCGCCGACGGCGGTCGTGATGGCGACGATTTCACCCGGCAGTCGGGTTTGGTCCTGAAGACCGTAGACCGAGGCGTAATCGCCAGCAACCGCCCAAAGCCCCCAATCCGAACCGACCAAAATTTCGTCACCGGTGGGGTGGATGCTCTGAATGCTGTTCGTTTCACGCGCCATCGTACCGTCAACGCCCGGATGGAGGAGCAGCCCGCTGTGGTCAATGGAATCGTCGTTAAGGTTGAGTTTGTGCAAGCCGGCAGGGGTGCCGAACCAGAGCACTTGGGCGTTGGTGGACGTGGGGCCGTCGAGAATCATGGTACGAACTTCAGCAGGGTTGCCGGTCGAGCCAAGGGGGAGGCTTCGAACCTCGTCCACGTTCGCTGGAAGGTCCACATCGTCTTGGGTGTACGAGAAGCGCCAGTCGCCGGTCGCCTCGTCCCGGGCTGAGGCGGTTTCAACGACGAGGAGACCGCGGTCCGTTCCAACAAAGAGCGTGAGGGTTGAGCCTCCGGCCATGCCGTGTTCAATATCGGTGACCGTAGCGTTTGCTTCGGCAAGCGTTGAGACCAACCCAATACCTAGTTCGTGGGTCTCTGAAATCGCAGCAGCGTTGCCGAGCTCAATCAACGCGCCCTCACCGGCATCGGCCAAACCGAGGACGTACAACGAGGTCCCGTCCCCGGAAAGCGGGGCGATGGCGTTCACATGGCCCGTTAACGACCAATCCCAGGTGGCGGGCGTACCGAGGCTTCCGTCAGCCAGCAAAGGGGCGACGGCAAAACCGGCGGTGGTGCCCATCACCAAACCGAACGGCAGGTTGTTCGAGCGAGCGAGGAAACCGTCGGTCAACTCAACGCCCTGCGGAAGCCATTGATGGGATTGGGTGGACTCCTCCTCGTTGACCGTGCTGATACCGTATCGCGTCATGACGTAGACCGTACCGTCGTGCTCGTCAAGCGCTCGCACGTCATGGTGCAACACGGAAAGCGCATCAGCTTCCGCATCGTAGACCAGAGGGAAGGTGGAAAACGATTCCTCATCGCCAACGTACGTGGTTTTCAAGCCCGGATAAACCATGTTTCCGTTGTCATAGTGAACCGTGTATTCTTCAAGCGTCGAGAGCGCTTCACCGACCTTGAGGGCCGTGTAGGTCCGAGAAAGGTCTTCGGAAATGCCACCGTCTCGATTGGCGTCCCATCCGTCCCGATCGGGATCGGAAAGGGCGTTTGAACGGTTCAGCGGGTCAAGACCAAAGTGAACTTCCCAACCGTCTGGAATACCGTCTCCGAACGAGGGGTACAACGTCCTGATGGAAAATCCGTCCCACAAGTAGCGGTCAGAGTCATCGAGCAACGGGTCGGTACCGAGCCACAAATCCTCGCCGACGTGTGCGACGTCACGGTTGGTGCAGGCGGGCAACAGGTTGTGGAACGTGGCGTTGGCACCCGAAGGGATGTACGGCCAATTTTTGAGAAGAGCCCCGTCGGGAAGCGTTGCAAAGCACCACAAGCCGTCAAGTTCGGTGGTGTAATTTGACGGCATGCCGTGTGCGTATTCTTCGGGTGCGGTGTAACGTTCGGCTTCGCTCATGAAACCGTCCCTGTCCACATCGAAGCCGTCGTTGTCCGAATCCAAGGTCACGTCGCTGCCGTTCAACGGGTCAAAAGAAGGGCAGATGAATCGCAAGTTCACGAGGTCAAAACCGCCCATTCGCTGACACATGTACGCCTCAAACCCGTCGGGCATGCCATCGCCGTCCGTGTCAGCCATGCGAGGGTCAAGATAGACTCGGTCGTTGTTCTCATCCAGCTCACCGGTGAGACCACGAGGGAAGCCGGGAGCGGTGCAGTTGGCGGGATAGGGCCAACAGAATTCCTCGGTGGCGTTCAAACCGTCAAGGTCTCGGTCGGTGTCAGCATCGGAAGCGTCGTCCTTGTCCAAACCTTTCACCGCAACGGGACGACCGTCGGGTGCCGTCCAGTTCATCCAACCCTCGAAAAGCGTTTCGTGAACGTCGGGAATGAGATCTCCGTCCGAATCCGTGTTGGGCGGAGGGGTTTGCGTGGTGTCGTCGGGGTGAACGTTGGCCACGTTTGAAATCGAAGGAAATTGCGACATGAAGAGCAAACTCGCGACGACAGCGAGGGTGGTCAGGAGCGTGGTTTGACTGCGCCTCATGTTCTCGCCTGCTGCAAAGCATACGCTTCGCTCAAAGAATACCTTGCTCAGATTGCTTATGAGGGTGATGGAACATTGTTCATACATGCACGCCTTGACGTCGTGCGAAAGCACGCCAAAACACTCGATACCGTCGGGTTCTGTCGGTGTGTTCAAGAATCTCCCGCGACCGCTTGTACTTGTTCGCATGACGATGACCATCACCCACCTTGGAACCGGGAGCCGGGGCAACTCGACGCTGCTGGAAACCCCCAAGGTTCGGGTCCTCATCGACCAGGGCTTTAGCGGCGCACAACTGCAGAAACGGCTCGCTCGCCTTGACCTCACGCCCGAGGACATTGACTGCGTCTTCATCTCCCATCACCACGGCGACCACGGGGGCGGCGCTCGCGTCATGCAAACACGGTGGAACACCCAAATCCTCGCCAACGAGCGCACAGCGCTTGAACTCGACCTGCTTCCTCCGTTGACCACCCACTTCGCTGCGCTCGATTTGATACGGGTCGGTGATGACCTTGCCGTTCTGCCCGTTCCCGTCCCCCATGCCGGTTCGGACAACGTGGCCTTCGTCGCGAGCCACAACGGTGAGCGTGCCGCCATCATCACCGACCTCGGTTCGTGGACCGATGAATTGGTCACCCACGTCCGAGGTTGCGAACACATTTCCATCGAGGCCAATTACGACGAGAAGAAGTTGCTTGGTGGACCCTACCCCTACAGTTTGAAGGATCGCATCTCCGGCCGTGGAGGCCACTTGTCGAACGACCAAACCGGGCAATTCTTGGCCGAAGTATGCACGGAAGCCACGCGAACCATCGTCCTGACGCACCTGAGCCAGAAAAACAACCGTCCCCATATTGCAGAATCAACCGTGCTCTATCACATTGCGGACGTCTTTACTGGCGACCTGAAAATCTCGGAACAAGACGGCCCTGATTTTTCCCATTACATCGGGCAGCCATCCGAAACCGAGGCCGAATCACCCCTGCACAACTAAGCCTCATCGCAGGATTTGGGGTGAATGGCTAAATGATACCTCATCGTGTCCAAAGCGTGAACCGGCAAACGGCGCAGTCCGCTACCCGCCACCTGCGGGGTGAAGAACGGGCGGTGAGCGAAGTTCTGGGCGTCGTGATGTTGCTGGCCATGGTCATCACCATCATGGGCGGGGTCTGGATTTTCCTCAACCCGTACCTGTCCGATTTTGAGGACAACACGAACTGGAATTCTGCCTCCGGGCTCGCCGACCGAATCGAGGACCGCATTGAAGTGGCCGGAAACGCCCCGGACGGCACGGGTTTCAGAAACACGCTCGCCATCCAGTCCACGTCGATTCGACCGGTTCAAAACGTCGAGCATTGGACAATTGGAGCCGACCTTACTGCGTCGGAAAGAATCTCGTTACGTCATGTGAACGACACCACCATCGCCGTCCTTGTCGCCAATGAAACCGCTCGAAGCATCACCGTTCAATCGCCCGGTGTCTCGTTCACGAGCGAGGTGGTTGCCAGCCATCAGGAAGTGATGGTCTCGCATAACGCCAGCGCCAGCCACTGGATGATCGTCACCGTGTACGGTGCGGACGATGAGCCCCTTTACCGGCAGGTTTCATGGACCCTCTCGGGCTTGGAAATTCACACCTCGCTCGGCCAGGGTGAACATCAAATTGTGCTGATGAACAACGCCCGAGCAGAACGTTTCCCGAACGGGGCATGGGAAGTCAGCGCCATGCCACTGGTGGAGTTTGACCGCATGGCCAACGAGGAGTTGCGATTGTCCATGCTCCTGACGGATGTCCTCACCAACGGAAGCATCGGAACGGGTTCGAACATCGGTTTGCAATTTGTATCGCAAGGCCCCATGACGCTTTTCAGCGGCCGCGCCTACAACGTTCAATTCACCGTGACCAACGCTCTTCATGACGTGGTGACGCCTCAATACCACGATAACTGGCTCTCGGAGTACAACGTTCAGCGAGCTGCAGGGACGCTCGACACCTACATCGGGTTCTCCCCGTACGAACGAGCAAGCGGCGCTGACGGTTTCAGCGTCTCGTCTCACAACTTGCCGCTGTATTTTGAAGTCGACCTGCAACGCATCGAGGTGAGTCGTTGAGGGGCCAACTTCGTCGTGAAGATGAAGCGGTCTCCGCCGCCGTGGCAACGGTTCTCCTGTTCGGCGGTGTCCTCTCCATCATCGGCCTCATGATGATCTCGATGATGCCCGTCATTGAGGAGATGGAGGGATCGGTTGAACGTCACGACATGTCCTCCCAAATGACGCTCCTCGCTCACCAAACCTCCACCCTCAGCGAACGCGGTATGCCCGGAGATTCAACCCACGCAACCCTGATTCCTGTCGACGGCAATCTGGTGTGGGACAGCATGCGAGGCGGGATGTGGTATTCAGCAACGTGGCAGGAAGACATGACCCTGCGGGCACGTGGTGCGCTGGACTTTGACGACGAATTGGAAATCCGACACCCGGAGAGTTTTGTTGAGGCGGTTTGTGTCACCGATTTGCGACTCGGCCCGGACCGGCCGTACTACTACACCCTTGAGAGCCTCCTCGACAGGGTCGTTTTCACCGTCACGCCGGGCCTCGCCATGCCGCTTGGACCCATTGATGTCGCTCTGACCGTGGACGGCGAAGAGGCGGAAAACGTCGCCTTGCGCGTGGATGAAACGGCATCGTTTGACCTTTCCAGCATCGGCGAGGCCGTGTTAACATCGAGCCATGGCCTTACGGTGTTTGGTGAAACAGGGGACAGCGGTGCGACCTATGTCCTACCAAACGCCCCAGAACCCTCCGACAAGAAAGGCCACGCCTGGTCCATCCCGCTGAAGGAAGGCACCACTGCCCTTCACTTGCTCAGCCAAAAAGCCAACCAGATTCACATCACGGTCGGCGAGGAAACCAGCATCCACTACGCCCTACCGAGTGGGCTTTCACGAACCGCCGTGGCGTTTACCCACGAACTCACCGTTGAGGCCGACACCGTCGCCCACATCACGACGAGTTCCCCTTCACGCCTCCTCCTTAAATCCAACACCGGAAACGACCACGGAATAACGGCTTGGCCTTCGATGACCGGCATGTACCTCGGCCACGAATTCCTCCCGCCCCTCATGAACGGGACGCTGCGCTTGGCCAATCCCGGTGATGCGGTGGTGACCGTCACGTGGCGAGGCGGCGGCATCTCCGTCGCAGCCGGCGGGGTTGAGGATGTCTCGTGGCCGCCGGCCACTGACGAAGGTGCTCTTTTGCTTGACGCCGACGGCGACGTCTCCCTCGTATGGGCCGCTTCAAATTCGTTGAACAGCTCGAACGATGCGGTCGGGACGACCATGATTCCTGCCGACGACACGGGTGGAAGTTCAGGAGGCGTGTTCACCTACGTGAACGAGCAGAACACCACGGCTGAAACTCTCCACTACCGACTTGCCGGGTACACCTCAACATGGAACCTCACGGAGGCTGCAAACGCCTCGGGCGTTTTCCTTGATTCGAACAACCGGGAAACCATCGCCGCCCCGCTGGGAACAACCGCTCTTTCCGTCACCGCAGGCCACCCGCTTCGCCTCCTTCGTACAGCAGGTGGCCACGGATTGAATCATCTCTCCCACGACGGCGCCGACCGATGCACGGCGGTCGCCACCCAAGCAAGCGGTTGGATCACCACCGACCTCCCTTGGGAGCGCATGGGCGGAAGAAGCGAAGTTGACCTTCACGCCGCATGGATTGATGGACGCCACCCCGCAAGCGTCGCTATCGACGTGATTGGAAGCGACGGCATCGCCACGCACGCCTCCATCGGAACGGTATGGTCCTTCCACCTCTCCCGACTGGCATACCAGTTCCAATCCTCGATCGCCGGCATGGAGGTCGCGTTCAGCGGAGGAGCGGTCGTGACCAATCACCCGGAATTCAACCCCTATGTCATCGTTCCACCGTCCGACCGAGGTGGACCCGGTCCTCGCTTCGCAGCGACGGTCCCCTCCCTCCACCCAACCGCCAACAGCGAGAGCGGGGGAGGGGAACTGGAGCTTGACATTGAACTCGTCCATCGCATGTCGCTGGCTTCAACACCCGCTTACGAAGTGAGGCGGGGTTGGTCAGAACCCTACGGAACGGCCATCGCCGACAGTGCGGGCATCGGGCTCGAGGCAAGCGAGGATTGGACGGTGTATCCTGGCCGATTGGACCTGCTCACGGATTACGTGGGCTGGGTACCGGACCCGAGTTACGGGACTGCAGAAGCGGTCTGGCACACCAACGGCGAGGTCATCGAATTCACGCTTCAACTGGCCTCGCTTGATGTCACCACACGAGAGGTGATGGTTTGAGGTCGACGAGCATTCGAGCGGACACTCGCGCTGCTGCTACGGAGTTGGGTTACATTTTCACCTTCCTTCTCGGGGTCCTGTTGATGTCCATGTTCAGCGTTTGGGCTTGGGACATTGAAACCAACACTCGGTTGCGATGGAACGAAGAAGCGATTCAAGCCAACATGGAGGACATCGCCGCCGCCGTTGAGCGAGCGGATGAAGCCAGCCGGTTTGGAGGAAATATTTCGTATGCCGAGGAAATCAAATGGCGGCCCACGGAAGCGGACGAATCCTTATTTTGGCTTGAACTCAGGGACACGTCGTTGCTGCTTATCGACGAAGGTGGTCCGCTTGACACAACGACAGCGCTGTCGGGAACGGGCGCTGGCCTTCACGAGGGACGCGTTCCTCTCGCAGGCGTAGAACGACTTTGGGTGGTTCACGAAGACGGCGTGACGTTCCTATCGCTTGACCGTCCTGCTGCGGTTCAATGAGGGTGAATCAACGCCCCATCACGGCTCGATGCACCAACGATTGGACTTCGCGCATTCGAGACTGCGCACCCAATTCTCGGAACACCTTGAGCGCCCGTTGCAGATACTCCATGCGTTCGTGACGCTCGGGTGAAAGGCCACCCAGACGGGTGAGCAACTCACCAATCTGCATGCGCAAATCGTTGGCCTCGGCCAACACAAGAGCCTGGCGATAATGCTCAACGGCTTCATCGCCACGCCCAGCATCGTGGAGCACCTCGCCCAGCAGCATCGTGATCTCAACCAGCGATTGAACATCGCCGGCTTCGTTCATGGCAGCAAGCGCCTCGTTGTAGTGGAACAGGGCGAGTTCGGATTGCTCAACCCGGGAGTAATAGCGTCCAAGCACCGCCTGGGCTCGTGCGTGCAAGGCCGCATCTCCCAGTTCGGAGGTGCGCTCATGGGAGGCCATGGCGTGGTCACGTGCACGGTCAACTTCACCCAAGTCGATGAGGGCTCTCGCCAACGTGATTTGGCTGCTGATCAGACCGTCATCGTCGGACGAAGAAAGAATGGATTCCACCTCACCGTACGCCTCAAGCGCCTTGCTTCGTTCGTTTTTGCGACGCAAAAGGTAGCCGATGTTGTTGTAGGTTCGAGCAGCCCAACGAGCATCGCCGTGAGCGATGTAGTGCTTGAGCGCCTTTTTGTGCCGTTGGAGCGAGAGGTCGCTGTCCCCTTGCTTTCGGCTAACGTCCGCCAGCGAAGAGAGCAATTCGGCTTGGACGAGGACATCGGCGTTTTTCTCGGCTCGCTCCAACGCCGTTTGAAGCAACACTTCCGCCTCGTCGTGACGTCCCAACAAGGCCAAAATTTCTCCCTGAAGCTGAGCCAACGAAAGTTGCGTCGCCGGGTCAATATCGGCCGTATCGACTTGTTCAATGAGGCCGAGCAGTTCCATGTGCCCTTGCGTGACCAGGTGGCGCCCTTCGGTAACGATGGATTGTGAAGCCTCGTCGTGCTGCCCGGATTGAATGAGGTGGTAAATCAACTCGATGAGAATCTCGTGGCTATCTGATTGCTTGCCGTACCAGTCGGCGCATTTGCTGTGGAATTCAGACTTGAGCGTTGACGACATGCTGCGTACCAAAAATTCTCGAATCAAATCGTGGACGTCGTAGGTTTCTGCGTCGGCTTGCCGAGCCAAACCCGACTCCACGAGGCTGTCGAGAACGTCCGTATCCAATTGTTGTTGAGCCAGGGCTTCGAGCAACACCGGCTCTCGGAAAATCGCCAAAGCGGAGAGGACGCGCTTCTGTTCCGCACTCAGTTTGGAGAAAATCTCGACCGTGACGTAATTTTCCAACGTCTCGTGGAACGCTCCAGCCGAAGCCCCCCGGTTGATGAGTTCCAACACCAGCGGGTGACCACGCGACAAGCCGTGGATGTGAAGCCATTGCTCATCCTCAAGTTGCTCAAAACTGGTGAGAAGTTTCCTCCCCGAGGCGGAATCAAGGCCGTCGAGGGGCAAAACCAAGCTCGCAATCCGTCCTTCTGCGTCCTTGGTGGGGACGACGGGTTTGAAGGACCGCGAAAACATCACCAAACCAATCTTTTCCTCGCTTCCGAGCAGGTTCAACGACATCGCTTGGAAGGTTTGGTGAAGGACAAGGTCAGCGACCTTGTGAAAATCGTCGAGGACGATGAGGGCCGGTGATCCCTGAAGAGCCTCCACGAGCACTCGCGCAGCGTCACCGGGTTGAGGGACCGGCGTTGCGGCGAGGTAGGTCGAAAAATCCGAATTTCCCATGCTCGAGAGCCAGTCCGCCACGGATTCGAAAAAGGAGCGGGAACCTTCCCAATCTTGACAACGATGGTAGAGCAAATTTCGTCGATGAAGGAATCGCTCGATCAACTTCGAAGCCACCGTCGTTTTCCCAATGCCAGCGATACCGGGGACGAGCAAGGTCGTCGCCCGTGCCTCAAGGAGGTTCACCATGTTGTCGAGTTCGGTTTCCCGCCCGTAGAAGTGACGGAGACGTGGAAGGTCGGCAAGGGAGGTCACCAGTTGCTTTTCCACGTGCTTTGACAAATCGCGCTCAACCAATTCAGCGCTCAAACTTCGCAGGTCCAGCGTGTGGTTATCGTCCATGTACCGAATGACGTCCACGGGTCGCATGGGAAAAGGAAGCACCGACTTCACGCCACCGAGCGTGGTTTCCTTGGGTGACTCGCCCTCGAAAACACAGCGCACGGGAACGTCGGTGAGCCGCTGCCATGTTTCAGCAGCAAGGGACACGCCGCTATCGGTCAGAAAGTATGCCTTGCGTTTTCGTGAAACACCCTTGACGTGGGCTTGACGTTCGACCAAAATCCCTTGGTCCTTCAAACCTGCAATCGCTCGAGGCACGTTTGAACGGGCGATGGCCACGGCGTTCGCAATACCCATTTGTGAGAGGGCGAACGGTACCTCGATGCTGTCCTTGAAATCCGAGTAGTCCAACAGGTGCAGAAGAATTCTCTCTTGCACACCCGGCTTGCCTTGAACAGCCATCAGCATTCCCTCGTTCGGCAATCACTGTGGCGGTTGCTGGTAGTTGGGATCGGGAACCCACTGATTCGTGGCTTCATCCCACAACCAACCCGGATGTTGCGATGCGGCGGGCGCCGGCGTTTCAGCGACCGTTGCTGCGGTTTCCATGGGCGCTGCGGACTGTTCGGGAAGACTTGGCGTTTGCTTGGCTTTGGCCCAAGCGTAGGGGTCCTCCGCCTCCTGGGCATCATCGCCGGTCAACTCTGCTTCGTCAACCACTTCCTCAAATTCGATGAAGAAGAACGCACCTGCTCCGAGCAACACCAGAACGGCAAGGACGATGAGAACGATACCGAGAACACCCGAACCGCCGTCTTCAGAGCCTGCAACCGATATACTGAACTCGCCCTTTTCAGTTTGGGCTTGACCGGCGAACCTGAAGTATTGGTCGTCCATCTCGAAGACCACTGCAGAATCCCCTTCAATCCCGAGTTGGCTGGCCGAGAGGTCCATGCTCCACGTCCCGTCGGAGAGAACCTTGGTGCTGTTCAGGAGTGAGTTCCCGCTTGCGAACCGAAGGTTCACCGTACTTCCGGGAAGTCCTGTCCCCCGGAACGTAGCGGGATCGCTCACGGTGATGGCGCCGGAGTCGGCTCGTTCAACGCTAAAGGAGACCCCAAGCACAAGGAAATTCACCTTCAGGGAATAGGCCTTTGATTCTTGGTCGTCTTGAGCATAGATCATCACGCCGTCCAAGGACCAATCGGGGATGTTGCTGGTCACGCTCATCATGGAAACAGGATCATAGGTGAGCAATCCATCAGCAGAGATTCGGATGAAATCGAAGTACATGTCGTCTTGCGAATTTTCCGGGTCATCGTAAATGTAGAACTCCAAGTCGTCGGCAGGGGTCCCCGTTCCGTCGGGGTCCGAGAAGAAATCACCGAGGTCAAAGGTCACTCCACCACCGCAGCGGTCGAAGGAGTTGGAATTTTCATCACAGAAAATGGTCCATGTCCCCACCCATCCCGTTTCGTTGAACACGGGATCGATGTTTTCAGCATCAAGCGGGTTGTTGATGGTCATTCGCCAGACGATATCGTCGGAGTAATCATCACCGTCGTATGCTCGAACCGTCACGGAATACACCCGGTCGTGAACGAGATCGGAGGTGTCCCAGTTGGCCACCCACGAACCGTCGGCATTGAACGACGTGACCGGAAGTGGACCGTCGTTGAGCAACAGGCCGTTGGCGAGGTCGGTGATTTCGATTTCAACACGGGTCACAAAGCCACCAACGTCACGGGCTACACCGACAATCTTGGTCTCGGTTGAAGCCCGAACGGTATCGCCGTCAATGCCGCCAGAGGACTGATCGGCTGCGCCGATCCACGAGAGTTGGAGATTCGGACGGATGTTTTCGTTGTTGATCGTGATGGTTCGAACTTCAACCTGACATCCGGTGTTGTTGTCAATGCAGAAGTCGCTGTCGGCAGCCCAGACCGTAACGGTGTAGTCACCGCTTGGGAGGTCGCCAACGTCCCATTCATAGGACCAACTGGTTGAGCCCGCCTGGAAGAATTGCTGCTCGAAACCGCCCGAGCCGGAAATGTGGAACCAGATTTGTTTCACATCGCTGCCGTAGGTTCCCTGATAGGGGTCGGAGGCCGTACCTTGGAAGAGCACCTTGCCGGTGTTGAACGTGCTTCCAGTCGTCGGGACATCCACCAAAATGGTGGGTGCGACCAAGTTGAGCTTGTACTGCCGAACTTCGACCGGTGAATAATCCAGACCGTCGTAGGAACGGATCCGGAACGTCACGTCGCCCTCGCCTTCGGGATGAGCCGACATGTCCCACTCAAAGAGCCAGTCCTTGAACGGATGGTTCGCCATCGTGATTTCGCCGCCAGAGCCGGACGTGTCGGAGGCGGTGTACCAGTCGGTGGAACCCGGCGGCTGAATCTCAACCCGCTGAATCTTCCCGAATTGCGATTGAACAGCGGTGTTGTCGTTGGCGTAAGGCCATTTTGCGCCGTCCCAAGCCTGGCCGGTCAGGCGAACGGTGGTCGCAAACGACGTGCCGTCCTGCTCATTCACGGTCACGCCGGGCCGGAGGTTGTCGAGGTTGATGACGTCGTTCACCGGACCGCTCAACACGTAGGAGAGTTCTTTCGTACCGCTTCCAAACTTGAAGGCTTCAACCGTGTAAAACGGCATCTCACGGTTGCCGTTCTCGCAGTTTGAGTTGTCACCGGCGCCCGAAGAAAGGTCAAATTCGTCAACGAAGGTGTCGCCGTCGTTGTCAATCCCGTCAGCGCAGGAATCCTCGTCAACGACGATGGGTTGTCCTGTTCCGTCGTTTGTACCGGGGATGGCGGCGTTCTTGTCGCCGACAACGTGGTTCCAATTCCGGTCGAGCAGGAAATCGGACGGGAGCGAGACCTCTTGCGTGTAGCCCAGCGCGTCGGTTGTGAGTTCGTAGAGAGGCAGACCGGTTGCGTCCTTGATGACGACCGTTGCCCCGGCGACGTTGGAGTTCTTCGCTTTGACTTGGTACCGGACCAGTTCACCTTCCCGGACTTGAGAGCCCCAAGCGGTGTTTTGGTTTTGAACGTGGATCATCGTCGAGTCAAAGTTCTGCAGGTCGGCGAACGAGAACACCGTTGCGTTTTCCACGAGTTCAAGCGCCAACGGCATCTGAGCGGGGGGGAGAGCAACGGTGTCGGGCAGTTGCAAGCACTCGTCCTGGACGTACGGGCACTCGGCGCCGAGCCAACGAATGTTGACGGGATAGGACTGGTTGAAGCCCGGCGAAGGAATTTGCTCGGACTGAACGGTCACGCGGGATTCCGTGATGTTGTAGACTTGGGAAACGCCGGTCCACGTGTTGCCGGAGAAATAGGCCACGGAGCCGTACTTGTTTCCGTAGTTATCGTCGTGAAGGCTGATGTTGCCTGCAAATCCACCTTGGCTGTCAGCGGTGTTGCGCTGGACGTTCACGAGGGCGCCCTTGGCACGGATGATGTCGCCGTTGTTTCCAGAGATGGTGTTGTCGAGAATGCTGGCCGATGAACGGAACACGTGCACGGCAGGGCAAGGGAAGTCGCCGCCGTACATTTGGGAGTTGCACGTCCCGGAGTTGTTTGAGATGACGTTGTTGGCGAGGTAGAGACGAGCGGCGGTGGGTGCAGGCACTTGCCAGCCCTGGTCCTGGTAGTGGTATTCCCCAATGAGGACGGGTTCTTTTCCGGTATCCTGAATCGTGTTGTTTTCGGCAACCACATCGGAGGTGCCGTAAATCCACAAGCCGTTCCAGCCTCCAATGGGACCGATGGTGTTGTCGTGGAGTTCAACGACCGAGGAACGAATACCGACGCCAGAACCTTCGGTGGCCCCGGAAATGGTGTTTCGTTCAGCGTACACCTTGGCACCGTCGTAGGCCGTCAAACCTGCTCCTTCCGCCGTGGTGATGATGTTGCTCGTGATGGTGAGGGTGTGTTCAATCGTACCCGTTGTCTTCAACGAGTTCGTGTCAATGGCGTTGCACTTGACGTCGATTTCAGAGTTGGTTAGCGAACCGGAGCTTGATTTCATCAGCACACCGTAGGAGTTTTGCGAGATGTCGAGGTTGTCCATGTCGATGTAGGAATCTTCGATGAAGAGAACCGCACGACCTCCGCCTTGTTGGCCACAATCGGCGTCGTTGCCGGTGAAACTTGAGTCCTTGACCTCAAAGGTGGCCAGAATACCTGCACCTGCCCCATAGGCACGCACAGCAGCGGCATCGTATCCTCGTCCATCGATACCGAGTTCAAACGTGGACTCGCTGATGGTCGGCGATGCGAAATCAATGGCGATGACGTTGGAGGTGTTAATGTCGGTAAACGAGAGTCCCCGTGCCGTGGTGCTCGAACCGTCAAACACCAACGCACCGTACTGAACGGCTTGAAGCGTTTGCACGTAGATGGGGTAGCCGTAAGCGTTCTCAAAGTGAGCGAAGTTGATGGACGTGATCGACTGGTCGATGGTATCCCGAATCACCAAACCGGAGCCACAAGCAGCATCTCCGTTGGTGAAGGTGCTCGATCCGTTGACATAGCAACGACCAACTTTGGTGTAATCGGTGGGAAGTGACCACATGAAGCGTGCCTTGGAGGATGCGGAACCTTGACTGGCACCGCAGGCGGCATCGCCGACACAAATGGCGCCTTTGACGTCAATGAACTTCCCGAACGGAATGTTCACGGTGGTGCCGGCGTTGATGATGAGTTTCGCACCTTCAGCGACTTCAACATCGCCTTGAAGATTCATGGTACCCGACCATGTTTCAACACCCGTCACGGTGCCTTGCGTGGTTTCGTTGTTGGCCATCACCGTAGGAAGGCTGACCATCCCCACCATGATGGAGACCATGTAGAGAAGGACGAGCGACAGAGATTTTGCTTGCTTTCGGCGTGACATGACGGATGCACCTAGACGCTCCATGAACGCCACGAATATAATACTGCGCCTCAATCGCCGGCCTTAGAGTATCAAAAACTCAAAAAAATATCATCCTATTTTACCTTTTTCAGTCCGTGGACTTCCACATAATGGCCCCAAAGCGGAAAAAGATGAACGAAAATAGAACCTCTACGCCCAGGTTTTTGGGCCATAACATGGCCTCAGCACTCCGAAACAACACCGATATTGGCCAACCAACCGTCCGCATCGAGGAAGCCGTATCCCGCTCGGGCATCGTGCCGCTCGCTTGACAACGGTTGTGCGGATTGGGCCAACGCAAGTTTCACCCGATCAATGCACGACGTGTCCTGGGAAACCAAAGGCTTCAGATTGGGTTGGGACTCAAGGATCAGTGCCAATGCACCAGCAACGAAGACGGTGGAGTCCGATGTTCCGCTGCTGGAGTACCAAAGATCGTCCTCGCCGGTGCTGATGATGCGATGGCCAGGGGCCACGATTTCGGGCTTTTCATGAGGCGATTCCCGTAAGGTGGCATCGGGATCTTCCCGTGCACCGACCGAGGAGTTTTCCCAAAGAACACCGGATTGTGTCGTTGCCCCCACCGAAATCGCAAGGCGTACGCTACCGGGCGATGCGACGTCCCCGTCGTCCGAAAGCCCGTCGTTCCCGGCGGCAGCGACCACGAAGATCCCGGCGTCCGTCGCTTGCCGCGTGGCGGCCGCAGAAGAGCCTTCATCGCCGGTTTGTGCACGCTCGGTACCGCCGAGCGACAAGGAGATGATGTCCGCTTCAAAATCAAACTGGCACCAGCGGATGGCGTCGGCAACGTCGCTGTCGAAACCGGTGTTTTCACCTTCACCGTTGTCCTGCAGGGCGGCTGCCATCGCAAAGGTCACGTTCGGTGCTGAACCGGTTTGGTGCCCGGTAGCGATCATCAGTCCCGCCATCAGGGTGCCGTGGGCGACGGCACCGTAGTCAACCGGAGTCGTTGAACCTCCGATGAAGTCTTTGAAGACGACCTCTTTGCCTGAGAACGCTTCGTGGGACAAATCAATCCCGGTGTCCACCATGCAGACGCGAACGCCCTCGCCGGTCAATCCGGATTCTTGGAGCGAACGAATTCCAGAGTCAACGAAGGCCCATTCGGAGTTCGGTGGAGGAAGTTCCACCACAACCCATTGATTTTGCCACATCACGAGACTTGCAGAAACGAGCAGAGCGAAAACGACCAGTCCACCCACGGAACGTTGCCGCCGACGGGTTCTCACCACCGGCTCGACCGGGAGGGGAGCCCAGCCCATGATCTCTGAGCGCCACTCGTCCTGAAAACCGATGACGGTCGGCTCGACGGCGGAAACGATGCTCCGGTCGCTGGGTTCAGGCAGGTACTCGACGTCCCGCAAACCCTCCATGGACCAAGACCCTCCAACGAGCACAAGAACTCTTGTTCGTTGGACGGCTTGAATCAGAACTTCCCGCCACGGCTGCTGCGAGCGGTTTTCACACCACCAACCACCACGAGAACGCCCAGAACCACGATGAGGAGCGTCATCCAAATGGACTCGCCATCGCTCTCGGTCTGGGTGTAATACTCCAAGGAGAAGGTGTCGCCGAACGGCAACGAAATGGAGTCAACGCTGGTCGTTTCAGCACCGGCCACCTCAATACGGATGTTGAAGCGCTGATTGCCCTGAATGAAGGTCATGTCGTCGAACACGGCCTCAACGGTTTCCCCGGCCGGGACGCTGATGGTCACCGAACGTTCTGCTTGACTTGTGGGCGAAGTGGGCTCAAGATAGACGAGAACCGACGGAGCGTCCAAGAACCCGTTGTTGGTGACGGGTACACGAATGCTGCCAGGTTGATTCGCAACGTCGTCGGATTTGAGGACGATGTTCGATTCTTTGACCTCCAGCTTGATCACAGCAGCCTGCACGTTGACAACAACCGTCTGCTGCGCAACCGCTTCGTCAACACTGTTGACGTAAACGGTCAAATCAAACGAGCCCTCAGTGAAGGATTCGGGGGCAAACACCGTGAACTGCTGGGTTCGGGTCTCGCCTTTGCTCAGCGTTAGGGTTGAGGTCATTGGGGTGATGGACCAGCCTTCGAGAACACCGCTTTCCAAGAGTTCAATGGTGAACGTGTCTTGCCCGTTTCCATCGTTGGTGATGTCAAAGGAGAAGCGGCGTTCGACAAGCGCAGACATGCCGAGTTCATCGGTAGCATCGGAAATGCTGAAGGCGTAGGTCTGCGGCACGAAGATTTTCGCAGAGGTTTGCGTGGCCTCACCCAAATCGGTCTCCATACGGACCGTGACACGGTGACCGTTCTCGAGACTCCACGCGTCGGCCACGTCGGGGAGGGTCACTTGAACCGTCACCGTCGCTGCGAGCGCTGCATCGGTTTCGTTGTCGCCGATTCCAAGAGCGATTTCAACGCTGTCCTCGTAGGAATTGCTGGAACTGTTCCAGATTTGAACGGTCCAATCCTCGGAATCCTGGGCGAGACCCAGTTCACCGCTCACGGTGAAGACATCCACGATTTCTGTGCCGTTGTAGTTGACCGTGTAATCAAACGTGATGGTGTTGAACACCGATTCGTTGCCGGACGAGACCATGGCTTCTAGTTCAACGTCCTCAACATCGATCACCGTTGCATCGCTTCCAACCGAGGCCTCGTCAAAGGTCACGTCAAGGTTGGAGTTGACCCGTCGGTTGTAGTTGAGGGTCGCCGCAATGGTCGAGTCCGCAGCCACCGAAGTGGTCTGGCCACCGAAGTATTCCATTTCCAATTGGCGCTCGTGCTGAACCGTGGTAAACTCGCTGTCAAAGGCGATGGTACCCTCTGGGAAGAGGAGTTTCGTCCACTTTCCGGAGGATGGCAGCGGAAGCACCCAAGTCATGTCCTCGAAGGTGACTTCGAGTTCAACAACGTCCTGAATCATGCTCGCTCCATCATCGTCGGCACCGGCGTGATGTTCGTTTTGTTCGATATCGGCCCAAGCCGTGGAGAGGTCGACGTAACCGCCAAGCGCCATGACCAAGGTGATGTTGCCCCCGTTGGACACGGTGGCCTCCAAGAGGCCGATGGCAACACCGCCACCGTTCGCGCCGGGATTGGCTTCCCGAACAACCACGACCCAGTCACCGGGTTGAATGCTCGCCGACCATTCCAAGGTCGTGCCGTTCATCGCACCGTCCAAACCGATGGGGTCGCGTTCAACGCCCGCGACGGGATACAGCACGATATCGGCGTCAACGAGACGCTGGGCATCCAACTGGTCGGTGACGTAACCGAACACCTCGACAAAACCCGCCGTGACTTCGATGTCACGGGAATCCGGACTGTCGTATACGGCAAATCCAGATTCGTTTTCCGTGGTGTAGTAGACCGTTTCAAAGCCTTCCTTGGCGACGGTCACGTTGTAGACATCCCTGATGGGCACAAATGCACGCCAAACACCTTCGCTGTCGGTCACCGTATCGATGGTGACATCCGAATGGTTCACGCCTTGCAACGTGACGTTGAACTCAGCGATTCCTTCGCCTATACTCGGGAGGCTGTTGTTGTCAAGATCCCAGTAGACCTTCCCGCCGATTTCGACTTCGAGTTCAGCGTAAACGGGGTCAAGAACAAGGCTGTTGTTGACGGCGTCATCCGTGGAGAACGGTGCGTCACTCGTGTCCAAGAACCAAGATTGGGCGCCAACGGTCCGGTTGAGGTAAAGGCTCCACGTACCCGGCATCATCATCTCGGTTGCGTTCCCGTTTGCATCGGTTCGGTCAAAGGTGATGTTGCCGTAGCCGTCCTGACTGACAGCGGTCACCGTCATGTCGGCGAGCGAGTCGTTGGTCAGCCATGCTTTCAATTGCAGCGTCACTTCAACGCTCACACGGGTTGTCAGCGCAAGGTCAAGCCGTGCGGAATCGTGCTGAACGGATATCGGCGAGCGAAGCGTTTCGGTATCGTTCCCGTTTGAGAACGGCGCGACGATGGCAAGCCATTCACCTGCAGGGACGTAGGCGGCAAAGGTTCCGTTGTCGTCTGAACCGATGTTGAACCACTGGTCTTCGGCCTCGTTGTAGAGCAGGAAGTCGTTCGCAATGCCGTCACCGGTGCTGTTCGTCAGCGTGCCGTTCACGAGATAGGTGTTCTTCAGGGCGACATCAAACGGCTCATCCAAAGCGTCCAATCCGACGACGATGGCGTCAAAGAACTGCACGCCGACCAAGTCGTAGTCGGTTGCATTCTCCGAAACGGCCGTTGTTCGGTTGAACACGAGGTCGTAGCCACCTGGCGTGAGAGCCAAGGTGATGTTGCCGTTTGAAGTGTAATCGTCCGCCGTGAAGTACAAGCTTTCCTTGTTTTCATCGATGGGCTTCAAGTGGAAGTCTGGAGACACCAAGGTTCCGTTTTCGAGCAGGCCATCGCCGCCAGCATCGAGATAGATGTTGAAGGTGAGTTCAATGGCCTCGGGGTGAGCGATCAAATCCATGGTGGAAAGGCTCTCTGAAAGCGAATGGTTCACCGAAACATCTTCGATCACCGAAACGTTGAGTCGCTCGTCGTCAACCGACAAGTCCCAATCACCGTCCAGAAGGTCGAAGAAGAACGTCGCCGTATCCGAAACGGTTGTGCGCCACTCCAATCCATCTTGGTTGGTAGCAACCACATCAACCGCTTCCCAAAGCGGTTGGGTTGCGTCCCAGCGCGTGGTGTTGTCATAGAGGTAGAGGATACCCGACACAGCGGTAGAAGGTTCGAGGAAGAGGGGGCCGAGGTCGAGATCAACACCCGCCTCCACTTCGACCAACTCGCCGTACCCACGGTTCGCCATGACGCTCTCTGTGGTCATGTGGTAGGTCAATCCTGAAGGGACGCGGACGGAGAAGTCACCCGTGAGGTTGGTAACGGCGGTGAAGGCCAACGCACCGGACACGAAGTTGACGGACAACGCCGTAGCGGGTTCGGTGGTTCTGACCTTGTCTTCCTCAAGCGTTGCGTCAAGCCAAGCATCGTATTCCTCGACAGTAACGCCCGGATAGGAGCGCAGGCTACCGTTGATGTACGCAGCTTGGGCATAGGTCACGTCCTTCACAACGTCTTCCGTACCCGGCGGAAGGTCAACTTGGTCAAACAGAACAAAGTCCGTGTTGGTGTCATCGCGGATGTCCCAAATACCGTAGAGCAACTCAACAAAGAGTTCCCCGTTTTCGTCGGAAGTGATGTTCACGGGTTCCAAAATGCCTTCGGTGTTTTCGAACGTGATGGTTCGGTTTGCCACGTCAAAGAGCGGCTCCTGCGTCAACGGGTCGACGGGTGAAACCAACGTCATGGTGACGTCGACGGTATCGGGCACGCCCATGGCGAGGGTGATGTTGGTCGTGTCATCAAGAACCATGACCGATTCGTTGAGGTCGTAGTACCCGTCGCCGTCAACGTCCACGCGGTAGTAGTAGTCGCCCTTTGCAACGGGCCCGTAGGAAAAGTTGCCCAACTCATCCGTGACGATGCTGACCGCAGCCTCTTCACCAAGGTCACGGTCAATCAGTTCGATGGTGGTGTTTGCCAGACCGTCGCCAACCATGTTGGAGAGCACATCGGTGAAGATGGCTCCCGGCATGTTCATCGTCAAATCAAACGAAGGAATGACGCCGATTTCAACGGGGTCGGGAAGAAGGACTTCCTTCCCGTTGGCCAACTGGGCGATCATGTTGTAGGTGCCCGGCAGCAATCCCGTCTTGTAGAACGAACCGGGTTCAACCATCGGCCCAGAGAAGGATCCGACACCGATGAACAGACCGGTCCCGTTGAACGTTCCCGTTCCTTCAAACAGCCCTGCGCCTTCAATCGTTTCGCCTTGACCAGCGTCGGCATCACCGTACGTTCGGCTCAGCGTGGAGGTCCCTTCGGAGGTAAACGTCCCTTGAGCGTCAACCGTTCCTTCCAACCGGTAGGTTGGGGGCGTGGTGGTCGCATCCACGACGCAGAGGGTTTCGTTCGCAGGCATCACGGCGTTTGAGCTGTTGTCGGTCTCGCAAGCCGTGATGTTCTCGGCGCCAATCCATGAGGCTTCCAGCAAACCGTTTCCGTTCCATGTACCGTTGGCGAAGAAGGAACGTTCGGTTCCGATGTCACGCGTGAAGGTTCCGATGAAGTTCTTGGCGAGGGCAATGCCCTCGCTGTCGAACGAACCGCTCTCGGTGAGCGTTGCTTCACCCGTGCCTTGGAGGATACGGGATTCTTCCGAAGTGAACGAACCGCTGGTGGTGACGACGGTGTAGTTGTCGGTCATCGACCAGATGTTGCGGAGAATGAACGTGGTTTCAGCGATCGGGTCGCCGTTGAACGCTTCATCGCCGCTCCAGGTCACCGTACCGGACACACCGCTGCTCTCGATAGCGACATCGAGCGTGCGGTCCATGGTCACCACGCGATTGGCTTGGTCAGCCGTCACGTTGAGTTGGGCTTCTCCAAGCCAACTCATGTTGGCGACTTGTCCGAGGATAGCGGTGATTTCGTTGATTTGTCGGTCGTCGTTGGTCTCGGTCAAGATGTCACTCAAGCGTTCTGCGTACGAGCCGTCTCGGAGGTTGTCTTGAGCCTCGCTTGGGTCGTAATCACCGGCAAAGGCGGTCACGCGAATGCGTCCAGCAGGTGCAAGGAAACTGTACTTTCCGTCGTCATCCGCATCGACAAAGCCGATGGGGATCCAGTAGGTGTCCTCATCGTTGTCAACCGAACCGTCACCGGAGAAAGCATCCCGCTCGATGAGCAAACGAACACCGGGAAGGCCCTCGCCGTTATCGCTCATCGTCACTTGACCGGTCAATTCTGCACCGGGGTAGTACTTCAGAATCTTCACCAAGGTGTTCGTGGATTGGATGCTGACCGTTTCGTCCTCCGAGTACCAGTTGGAGATGACGAAGTGGTTCATCATGGCCCCCGGTAGCGGGAGGGAGTTCGCCAAAATGCTGCCGGGTGAACCCGACTGGCCGAAGTGTTGGGCGGGTTGGGGGTTGCTCGCTGCGGTGTTGAGGCCGAGCGTTGAAGCCCCGTACCCAACGTAGGCCCGAGCGACCATCGTGTCAAAGAAGGCGGGGTTGTGGTCCACACGGACGTCCTGAATCTGCAACGGGTCAATATCGGCCCCAGCTTGTTGGTTGAGGAAGTCCTTCTGCATGGCCTCGTCAACTTCTTCTCGAGTCATCTCGTCTTGGAAGTCGCCGCGGACGGTCTCGTACACCTCGTCCATGTAGGTCCCGATGTCTTGTCCTGAGAGGATCGTTGGAGCACCGAAGATACCCATCGGTTGGCCGCGGTTGTAGTTGGAGTCGGCCGTGTATCGGCCGGCACGGGGGTAGAGTCGGTCGTCGATAGCGAAATACCGAATCTCGTGGTCACGGTTGATGGTCTCTCCGGGTGCACCTTCGTAGTCTTGGACGCGGTAAAAGCCTTCCAAGTTGATGAGGTCGTTGTAGAGATCGTGGATGGTAGCGGTCGGGTGTGCATCAAAAGCATCCGTCAAGAGTTGCGTCATCATGGCCAAGCGGGCGTTTGTTCGATGAATATGCGTCGAGACGGAGAGGTATTCATCGATGAGGTCGGCCGTGTACCAGTAATCGCCGATGATGGAGTGCGTTCGTCCCATCACGGTTTCGTCCGGGGTGCGGATGTTGTTCGTGAAGGTGATGTTGGCTTCGCTCATCGACGACCAAGCGTCACCCAAACAGGAGGAGGAGAATTCCTCGGTACAGGGGAGAGGCACGCCGTCTTTGTAGATGCGATAAATCGTGGAGTCAGCGTCGAAGACACCGGCGGTGGAGGGATGTCCCTCCGCCATCACGATGTTTCGGTTGGTTTTCACGACGCTGAACGAACGAAGTTCGATGAAGTCGATCATGCTCTCGTCAAACGTGGTTTGCATCGTCAGGAAGTCGTCCATTTGTGCATCGTTGAGGTACTTATCCACGGTGTTCTGGAACGTCTGGGTGAACTTGTGGTCCGATTTGTCAACGGTGGCGTAGGTTCGGTCGCCCTCGGCGAGTTGCCAGATGAACATCGCTGTGAGGTCGTCTTGGTTGCGCGCCAAGAGCATGTTCCCCGTTGCGGGGATACCGGACTGGAAGTTGTCCGAAACCGACGGATGTTCACCGGTGCTCATGGCTTGGAAACCGTAGTCCCACCACGAGACGAAAGCCGGCTTTTCTGAATACTTCATTTCCGTATCTTGATTCGCAAGCCATTCGTACGCTGCATTCCAGCCGTTGTCGTTGAAGGAGGAACCGAAGCTGCCCAAGTACCATCGACCGTCGTAGTTGCTGCTGTCGAGCACCGAGAAGCCAAGGGCATCGAAACGCAGGATATCGGGGACGATGTTGTATATTCGCTCGTCGATTTCGCCCTCTTGGTTGGAGGTTCCCGGGATAGCAGAGTCCAAGCCGTAGGTGGCTTGTTGGCTGAAAATCATGATCATCACGAGAAAAATCGCCGAGAATTGCGGCGTCCGCCAAACAGCCTTTCGTGCACCCGTGATGCGGTCGGCTGGGGTTCGAATACCGAATTTCTTCCACGAACGAACCACGCCGCTCCAGTTGGCCCACTGCCAAAGGGCGACGATACCCGCTGCACCAAGAACGGCCATTATGGGGGTTGCATTGAACATGAAACGAGCTGCGTTCCAAGCCATGAAGGTGGCTGCGAAGACCCACACACCGAAGACGAGTTCCGTGCCTTTGCGGTATCGTAGACCCTTCCAGAGAAGCCCGCCGCCGATGATGAGCGCGAGCAAGAACGTGATGGGTCCGAAGGAGGCGAAGAGTTGGGCTCGGTTCGGGGCGTTGGCTTCAGCAACGGTACCGAAAATCTTGGTCTTCGTGAAGTAGCCGCTTCCCGTGAATAGGACATCCCATGCGTTGGAGAGCTCCAACGTCTTGAGGACGAACAGCAGAACGAAGAACACCGCAGCCAATCCACCGAGCGTGCCGAGCACGAGCAACCAAGGCTTGTCACGGAATCCGGTGGTCACAAAGGCGATGGCCAGCGTGAATCCGGAGATGAACAGGAAGGGTTGCAACCCGGTGGGATTGAGAATCAGGTTGAAATCCGGGTGCCCGTAGAACGGCAGGGCCATCAAGAAGGTCGTCAACAGCATCGTAAGGAAAAGCGCACTCAGCGTCGTTGAATCTCGTCGTCGGAACATGTTCAAGGCCACTTGCAATGCATAGGCGAGGAACAGAATCGACGGCCCGACAACGAACCCTTTCCAACCCAGGGAGACGATACCGAAGGCAACACCGGCGAGGACGGCGTTGGCGACGGCTGCTTGGCGGTGTGCCAGCACGTCGAGGTAAGCCTGGAAGAAGGACTTCGGGTGAGCCGTGGTCACTTTGGTGATCCGAGCCGAGCCGGCGTACTTCACCGCACGCAGCCAATACAAGAAGCCGATCGAGATGAAGAGCATCACGAAGGAGTCGTGGTCAGCGAGCGCCCATGTTGAATGGGTCACGTGAGCGGGCATGAAGGCGATGAGCCATGCTGCGATGACACCTGCACCTTTTCCAAAGTGATCTTTGGCGATGATGGCGATGGGGAACACGGTCAGCGCACCGTAGACAGCGGGCAGAGCGAGCATGCTCCACCAAACGGCATCTTCAGGCGTGGTGAGGAAAGGCTCCAAGAACATCGCACCGATGGCCATGGACCACGAGAAGAGGGGAGGACGCGGGTTGATGCCGCCCATTGGATAGAACCGGTCGGCGTCGTACACCAAGTGAGCGTTGTTGGCCAGGATGTAATCCACCACGCGCTTCATGTACCACGGGTCCGAACCCCCCGTCATGTCCCAATTTCCGGTGCCGAAGGCGTTCATCGAGGGCACGGCGTACCATTGAATTCGAATGGCGAGGCCGACCAAAAAGGCGAGAGCGATCATCAAACCTGCACCGTGTGCACGAAGGAAGAGCCGAGCCTGTGAGGGCTCATGCTCGCCAAGGTTCGCCCAGCCGCCGTACTTTTCGTGATTGCCGATGGAGTAAATGCCCACGCCCAAGAAGAACGTGATACCGAGCCAGATCAGCGCACCCCAGGTGCCGTCCATGTCTTCGTTGTACCAAATGCCGGCTTCAAACCAAGCAGCGACTTGGTAAAGACCCCACATGGAACCCACGAGCATGGCGCGGGTGTACCAGCGCTCGGCGCACATACCGGCAACGATTATGGCGACCAAACCGGTCAAAAAGGCCGTCCAGTAGCCGATGTAGCCGTGGTAACCTGCTTCGGTGGTGATGGCCAATTGGTCAATGGTGTCCACCGAGTTGAAGTGGAACAGCGAGCCAACGAAGGCGAGCACCCAAACGACGAGGGCGATGACAAGCGGGAGGTTGGCGCGGTTGAAACCCTCGTGTTGGCCGAGGAAGGCAAACCAGCCTTCAGCGCCTGCGGGGTTGAGCGTGCCTCGAGCGAGCACGCCCGCCAACACACCCGCAACCGTGAACATCGTCCAGTAAGCGAAGAAGACGTAAGCCGTGGCTTGGCGTTCAAGGTTCATGGTCGAGACAAGCTGCCCGCTCTCCATCGTGTAGGTTGAAGGCAGCGCCGCGAGGGCATCGCCTGCAGCAGCGAGGGCCAACCAGAAGCCAACGCCGGAAAAGGTCATCATAGCGACCCATTCGTGACGGCCACGGCGGTCAAAGTTGGACCCCAACGCCACAAGGACAGCGAACATCAGCGCAGCAAGCGCGTCGACGCCCAAGAAGGAGTGGAGCACTTCAGCACCGAAGAACGCAATTGCGAGCACGCCGAGGGAAAGGGTGGAAGAGGCGAATTCGGGTCGAGCGTCCTGAACGATGCGTGGCACAAGAGCCAGCATGCTGGCGATGGCGACGACGAGCATCGGCATCATGTTGTTCAATGTCAAGTCGTATTCAATGCCCACGACTCGGGTGGTGGCAAGGGCAAGCAGCACGGC
Source organism: Candidatus Poseidonia sp. (assembly GCA_030828165.1). Lineage (GTDB taxonomy): Archaea > Thermoplasmatota > Poseidoniia > Poseidoniales > Poseidoniaceae > Poseidonia. Next base: position 4,738 of record JAURDA010000004.1, on the reverse strand, counting down.
CAAGGGTGCGAGCAGCAACCCCATGATGGCGCCAGGCTGATTTGCCGTCGTTTCCGTATGTTCTTCCATTTCTATCCCTCAATTTCGGTTCAGCCTCAAGGCTGGTGTCGTTGGCCACTTCTGAACCCCTTTTGAAGATAATGGAACACGAGACCCGGCATTGTGCCCCAGTCCACGCTTTACGGTGTTCCCGAGGTTGCCTTCATTCTTAAAGAAATCACGGCAAGGCTCGGTGGCCGATATCGGTGCGAAAATGGCCGCCTTCGAGGGTGATTTGGTCCATCATTTCGTAAGCGTTCGTTCGTGCAGATTGGAGGTCAACGGCTTGAGCAGTTGTTGAAAGAACACGGCCTCCCGTGGCGAGATATTCCCCGTCCTCACCGCGCCCAACACCTGCAAAATTGACCCAAGCAGCACCGTACGCTGAACGAGCCAAGCACGCATCGAGGCCGGTCAACGGACGACCCTTGATCGGAGAAGCTGGATACCCTTCCGACGCCAGAACCACCGTTACCGCCGTCTCTTCGGACACGTTGAGTTCCACATCGTGAAGTTCGTCCGTAGCGGCTCCGTACAGCAGCGAAAACACGTCGGTCTTGAGCAAGGGAAGCGTCACTTGACATTCAGGGTCACCGAAACGAACGTTGAATTCAACCACGTAGGGATCCCCATCGGCATCGATCATCAACCCGATGAAGAGCACACCACGATAGGGCACGGGTTGTGAAGCGAGATGACGGTGCATGGGCTCAACGATGCGGTCAACGATGCGAGCATGAACGGCCGGTGAAACCACCGGGGCGGGGCAATATGCACCCATGCCACCCGTGTTGAGGCCTTGGTCGCCGTCATACGCACGTTTGTGGTCTTGACTGGCCGGTAGGGTACGAAAAGCCGTCCCGTCCATCACAACGAGCATGCTGGCTTCCTCCCCCGGGAGGAAGGCTTCGAGCAAAACAAAACCATCGGTAGCCACGGAAGCGTGGATGAAGGCCTTTGCCTCTTCGCGGTCGGACGTCACCACCACACCTTTGCCACCGGCGAGCACATCCCTCTTGACCACCCAGGGTTGACCTGCGTAAGCATCGAGTGCTGCATCCACGTCGCTTGAAGCATCCAAACGCACGTAATCAGCGGTGGGCACGCCTGCGGCTTGCATCGTTTCCTTGGCATGCAACTTTGAGCCCTCCAAATGGGCGAGGGCGGCGACGGGACCAAAGCACGGAATGTCGGCCGCTGCGCAGGCGTCCGCAAGTCCAGCACAAAGCGGAGCCTCGGGCCCAACGACGACCAAATCAATGCCGAGCGAATGCATAAGCGGCATCAATTCGCTTTCCGTCACCGTAACGTCGTGGTTCGTGGCGAGGAGGGCCGTGCCGGCATTTCCGGGAACGCAATGAAGGGCGGAAACCCTCGTGGATTCGTGCAAGGCCAAGCAAAGAGCATGTTCTCGACCTCCGCTTCCAACCACCAAAACCGAGGCTGCTTCCATGTTTTGTTGGACCAATCGGCAACGCATAATCCCTTCGCGATGCGCTCGTTGCCGTACATGGACGGAAGAACGCTTATTCATCCGCCACTTCTGCTTTTCACCATGCGAAGCCAACTTAGCCGAGCCTTGTTGATGATGACCCTGCTCCTGATGTCGTCCATGGCCGTATCGGCCGGACCACCGTCGAACGGCGACAACGCCACCCTTCAAGCCAACGAAGCCTGGACCGAAGACACCACGATGGACGGGCACGTAACGGTCGAAAGCGGAAGCACGTTGACCGTGAGTGCAAACATCACCATGGCGACAGGCTCCTCCATCACCGTTGAGGAAGGTGCCCAACTGGTGCTGACCAACGGTGCCTTGCTCAGCGACGACCTCAACGCCGGCCTCCGAGTGGAAGTCAACGGCTTTGTCCCTGCCGTGCTCACCCTGAATTTCGGGGACATCGCCGAATCGGGCGTTGTGCAACTCAAGCTCGACCACGTGGTTGCCGACGGTGCGAAGGTCAACTTCACCTACGGCAACATCACCGTGAACGCATCGGGTACCGATACGGTGGAATTCGACGTCCCGCTCAACGGGACCGACTTGGAAATATCCGTGGAAGCTGGCTATTTCACGCCGACCTACGTGCTGTGGGCCAAGGCGATCCACAGCGGAGGCGATACGGTGACGATTCCTGCGCAAGACATCCCCGCAACCGAAGCACCGCTGTACTGGTTTCAATCGGGTTTCGACCTTCACGCCCACGGCGATTTGACCGTCACGAGTTCCACCGTCCTCGGCGGGAACATCTCGTGCGCCGCTCTCTGTTCGTTTGACGGCACCAGCCTAACCGGAAGCGCCCCAATACACGCCGCTAGTACCTCAACGGTTAGCGTTCTCAATTCCATCGTCAGCGGTTCTCGAACCGACGAGGACATCGTGCTGCACGACGAAGCGGCCATCACCTACACCAACAGCCAAGGCACCGGGGGCACAACCGATGCTTGGGTCCGAATTCTCTCCGAGCGGACGTTGACCACCAACATTCCCAACGGCAGCCTCGACATTTACAACATCGGCTACAACGCTAACGATTGGAACGACCTAACGGATGCCAACGGAGACATCGTGCTGGTTGGACCGGGCGAGACCAACGAAAAGAAGCGCATGGTGGCTTGGATGGACGGCAACGGCGTGGTTCACCAAGAAGACGCAACCATCACCCTTTCCATCACCAGCAGCTGGGGGACGTTCTCCAAAACCATCGATGCTCCCATCACCTCAACCGGGACCATCGAACTCGACTTGCCCTTCATCACCGTCACGGCCGTCGCCCCGGAAACAACGGTTGGCGTTGCCAACAAGAGCGTCTCCGGAACCGTGACCGTTGAAAACACCGGCAACGCCGCTGCCTCGAGCGTGAACATCTGGTGCTACGAGGGAGAGGACATTGCCGACACCACGCAAATGGTCGTGAGTTTGGGGGCCGGCGAAGCGAAAGATATTCCCTTCACGTGGTACGGCTACACGGCGGGTGAAGGTGCGTTGACGTGCAAGCCTTTGCTGCCCACCGCCCTAGAGGGTATTGCGGAGTCCGTCCACGAGGATGTGGGTGCCGTTTCTGAACCCGTTACTTGGTCGTATGAAGAAGAGGTGGAAGAGTTCCCTCTCATCATCCTCATCGTCGCCCTCATCGGCTTTGGCGGTCTTGCCCTCTACATTTCGGCTCAATCGAGGAAGGATCGGGAAGACTTCAGCGAACCGGTGGATCAAATCCCGCCGATTGAGGACGAAGAAAAGACCGATGCCTCTTCGGAAGGTGGAAGCATCTACGACCTTCAAAGCGAAGACGAAACGGATTGACGAACCTCAAGACGCCGAACCGGTCAGGGGCAGACGCCGTCGAGGTCGTCGTTCCAGAGCATCTCTTCACTCAAAGGGCACAACGTATCCTTGATCGACACGTCCGTGAGCACCACCCCGGTGAACTCCGCATCGGTGAAATCTGCGTATTCGAGAACCGCCCCGGAGAGGTTCACATCGGTCAACAAGGCATGATGCATCACAACAAACAAGCGTCAATTTTTCATCCGTGCAGCACGCGGAAAGTAGGTTTGAGCATTTACCCGGCACACGGGTGAACCCGCCAAATCATGTGTTCGGCGCCTTCAACAGGTATCGTAGGTGGCATCTTCATCTTTGTGGTTTTGATCTTCATCCCAATCTATGTTCCAACTGTTGGAGAAGACTTGGGTTGGTCCGTCGGCGTACACCTCGTTGGTGATGGTCACCTCAAATTCATAGCAACCATTCGTTTCGTAGAATGCGTCCTTGGAGAGGTAGGCAACCCCCGTGGAACTCTGGGAGTCTCCCGAAAGCGCCAACCATCCTCGCATGGAACCGCCGGAGGAACCGCCCGAAGGACTGGACCACGATGCCGTGTCGCCGTCAACCGAAATGGTGCTGTGGGACCACTCTTGGCTACCGCCCTTCTTGATGTTGACCTCGACCGTGTAATCACCGCTCATGAAAGGATAGTTGATATCGCTTGAAATGCTGTGACCGCCTCCGTTCCGGTTGGTTTCGCTGTCTGCATACAAACCGGCCGCAATCTCAATGGAAATGCCTTTGACTTCAGTCTGTGAAGAAGTACCACCATTGCCTCCACCTCCACCGCCAGTGGTTTCCAAGACGTGGGCAAACCGAACTCCGCCGTTCATGGCCTCGCGAACCAGCAAGTCGTGATTGATGAGCACCTCTTCGTTTGAACCGTCCGAACCGCTTGCTTTGATGACGTAATCGATCAGTTCCTGGCCCTCGTAATTTCGAGCATTCCCCTGGAAAATATCGGAAATGTCAACCTTGAAATTTTTTACATCGTTGGAAACGGAAGCCGATTCAGCGAACACCTCGACACCGTCCGCTTCAATGGAGACATCCACGCTTGACATGGTTCCTCGAATCTTGAACGTGATTTGGTTGGTGTCTTCGTTGAGGTCCACATCGGTGATGGCCATCGAGGCGTTGGTTGGCACCAACATCACAGCGGCGTACGGAGTGGTTGCAATGAGCAACGCAACGACGACGCTTGCCCCGAGCTTGACTTGGTTGATGCTGCCTCGCATGCGCTCGGCCTGGACGATGGCACCGACACCAAGGACGACAACAACCGCAACAACGGCAAAGCCCCAGGCACCTCCTTGGAGGGAAAGAATGGCGCCAACCTGAATGATGTCCCAACCCGCCAATCTCCCTATG
>JAURDA010000049.1 GCA_030828165.1 Candidatus Poseidonia sp. | reverse complement strand
GTTGGACACGTCGGCATCTTCGGGGCCGCCGACTTCAACTTCAACGACGTAGTTTCCTTGGGTGGGCGTCCACGTGATGTCGCCAGCACCGCCTTGGAGTTGGAGCGTGATTTTGCCGCCGCCAAGGAAGGTCCCTTGGGTAAGAGGTGCAACCGAGGAATCGTAGTCGCAAACGGTTCCGTCGTCGCACATGGCGTCGTTGTTGGACCACGAAAGGTCGCTGCCTGAGCTGTCCTTGGCGATGTTGCCAGGGTTACCGTTCAAGTCAGCGAGGTAAACCGTAACGGAGTAGGTGAGTTCGGTGATGTCGGCATCTCCGCTGTTCTTGATGAAGGCCGAAAACGTCGTTGCTTGGCCCACTTGGATGGTGTTGCGGCAGCCGTTTTGGTCGTCGCAGGAGGTCTCCTTTGGCGAGGTGATGGCCACCACGGACGGGTCAGCGCCAGCGCGAGCGCCCGTCTCTTCGATCGTTCCTTGGCTTTCGAGTTCGGTAAAGTTCATGCCGGCAAAGTAACTGGTCAGCAAGAGCATTCCGAGAAGTACAGGTGTCAATTTATTCATGCGTCTACCCCCGATTGTTCGGTAACCCTTCCCACGGCATGCGTGGTATTTATAGTATGGGAAGGTTGAATCATTGACAAAAAACCTACAAATCCGCCTAAAAAGGGGATTTTTTTTCTGAAAATATCGCATTCAAAAGTCGAATTTCGAGCGGCCGTGGAGCAAGGACCTGCCATCAATTTGACCGTTGAGGAAGAACAGCCTTCACCGAGTACGAAGGGCGGCTGAGGGAGGAATCTTCGCCGCCTGGCGCACAGGGGCAGCGGTGGTTGCGAGAACGACCAACCAACCGAACACAAACACCCCGACAGTGGACAACCATGGGAACGAAAAGGCAACCCCTTCTTCTGCCCAAAGAGCGTTGTACAACATGGCGTGGAAACCGTACCCGATGAGCAACCCGTTGAGCATGCCCAAGACCGCCACCCAAGAAACCTCGGTGGAAAACATCCGATGAACATGGCTTTGTCGGAAACCAATGGCCCTCAACATACCGACCGTACGCCGCCGTTCGCTGACGTTGCGGACCGTCACCACGCCGATTCCTGCGACGCCGACGATCAGACCCAACGCCAAGTAGCCCTCGAACAGGGAAAGGATGGCCAACACAAGGGATTGGATGACCAGGATTTCATCGGCAACCGTTTGGACGTTGATGTTGCTTCGGGCCAGTTCACGGTCGAGCACCTCCTCCAATTCAGCAGCAGCCTGACGTTCCTGGACCGTTTTGCCCTGAGCAGAGAGGTCCATTTCAAGGAACGTGGGGTCGGTGGCTTGTGCGGTTGGAGCCACGCTCACGTACATTCGTGTGACTTCTCCACCGAAGCGATTCTCCACCACATCTCCGCCCATCCAAACCCCGGGGGAAAAGATGTAGGAGGACTGTTTGAGGAACCCGCCAACCTTGACCGATTTGGTGTTTTGTGGGTTTGAGAAATCAATTAGCAAAATCGAATCTCCAATTGAAAATTGAAGGGGCACAATCGTCGTTCCGTCAGCCGCCGATTCCAAACCAAACGAGGCGTCGAGGAACACCACGTCATCGAACCGTCCCAAGGACAGCCACGCCTCTTGTGAGGTGGAACCCAACGATTCATCCCAGAGGTGGAGGGGCAAGCCGCCGTGGGCGATGAAGCCCTCGTCAACCCCCCGTAGAATGTACGGCATGCGTTCCCCGTCTTCGTCCTCCAAATGCACCGGCGCTCGGTGAACCGCCCCAACGGCGTCAATGGAGGCCATGATCGAGGCGTTTACTCCCCATTCATCGGCGTCGGCGTCCAAGGTGATGGGACGAGAGCGGCTTGAGGTGAGCAACAATTCAAAGTCGCCCTCGGCCTCTTCGACAAAGTCAGCAGAATAGGTGTCAAATTGCTCGGTATAACCGGCAAGAACCACCACGGAGAACATCGTGATGGAGAACATGCCCATGACCACAGCCGTGCGTACCGGATGGGCCAAGGGATGGGCGAGAGCGACGGCACGGACGGGACCTCCGCCGAACAAAGCCCGCTTGCTGACGAATTGGACGAGCATGGGCGCCCAACTCGTCAAAACCATCACGCCAGCCAGCACCTGAAGCAACCCGATGGCGATGAAGGCCAACTCATTGGCTTCCATGTTGGCTCGGAAGGGATCGACCGAATCCAGCACCGAAGTCCAGAGCAAGAACAGAACACCAAGCGCACCGAGGGTGTTCCGTGCTGCGTGCCGAACGCCGGAGGTTCGCACGCCACGGGCTCTCCAGACGGGGAGTTCCCATGAGAACAACGGAACAAAGGCGAGAAGAAGACCAACACCGGTTCCGATGTAGGCCGCATAAGCAAGGGCGCTTTCAAAGCCGAACAAGAAAAGCCCTGCTCCGCAAACAAACGCACTGCCTAAGCCAACGATTTGCACGATGAGCAGGCCCCAGGGAACACCAACGGGGACGGGGGCTCGCCCACCTTTGAGGGCCCGGACGATGTTGAGTTGAGCGTTGTAAGCAGCAGCACCGAGCAACAGCAACAACGAGATAAGGGCGCCCCAAACCCATCCTGCCATGAAGGAGTCCAACGTCCATGAAAAGCTGAATCGCTGCGCTCCAACGCTTTGAAAAATGGAGGAAAAGCCGACGGAGATCAGCCACGCCAAAAACAACCCCAAGACGGAACCTAGGCCGCCGGCGATCATGGATGCAAGAGCACCCTCGTAAACGAACATGGCCCGAGCATCGCTGCGACGCAAACCGAGCGCCCGGGCTGTGGCCAGTTCGCTTCGACGAACGTCGGCCAAGAGCATGATGATGGTGAGGGAGAGCAACACGCCGGCGGCGATGGTAAATGTCCCGAAGACCAGGAACATCGCCGAGAGCACGCCCGAGGAAGCTTCAGCCTGCTCTTTCGCATCAAGTTTGACGGCCCGAACCGCAAGATGGATGTCGTCACCGGTGCTTCGCTCGTCAAACCATGCCGTCAGCGCATCGAGCGAGGCGTTGTCGGTTCCATTGAGGCCCGGACCGGAGAACATGAGCAGGGAACGGTCGTCCTCGCCGGCGAGGGCGAGCACCTCAGCATCCTCAAGGCTCACCAATCCAAGCACCACGGCGTCCAAGTCTGCAAGTTGCTCAAAACCGGTGAGCGAGGTGTAGCGGCCGGAGGGCGTGAGCGGCAGGGACGAGGCGTTTCCGTACGCATAGGGCAGCGCACCGGTCGCCTCCAACGACGGAAGAAGGCCGTCGACTTCCAACGGGGCCAGCCGTTGCGAGGTCAACATCTCGCCAGAGGCCACCGACAAGGTGGCGTTCTCTCCCCCGAAAGCGAGTACCATCTGAGGAAACCGGCCAAAACCTTCTGCATCTGAAAGCACCGGCAATCGGAGGCTCTCAACCTCGCCGTTGGTCAACTTGATGCGCGCTAGACCTTCCGACGTTGTGCACCATTGACCTCCGGAAACGTTCACGGCAGCCACGCCGTTGCACAGCGACGAAGCCAAGATGTTCGCTGCAGAGCCATCACCCTCATCGTCCCCGACCGGCCATTGCGTGGCGTCGGTTGCGACAAAGGCCTCGGAATCGAGCGGTGCGACGAAGTACGTGGTGGAGAGCAAACCTTCGACGGAAAGGTACACTTCCCCGTCAAAAGTCAATTCGTAGCCGAGGACGGTCGACGGTCGTTCAAGGTCAACCTCAAGGGTGGTGAGAAGGCTGAGGTCGGCATCAAACCGGTGGAGGTGCAGCGCACCTTCGGCCTCCTCAAGCGCCAACCAACCCTCTGAGGTGGAGGCGACGGCGACCGTGGGGAAGCCCGTCTCATAGGTTTCCCGAACTTCCGTTCCGTCCAGGGCCTCATCGACGAGCAAAAGCCCGTCACGATGGGCGACGAGCGCAGCGAAGCCCGAAGCGTTCCAAGCAACGTCCCGCAAGAGGTCGCCTTCATTGGCTTGCCACAGCCATGCGTCCCCGCCGTCAAGCGGTTCAAAGCCAAAACCGCTTGAAGCGACGTGCCAGAGCGCCGCTTCACCCACCCGCAACGCTTGGACCTCGGCGTCGGCAAGGGTGAGCAACGACTCGTTGCGGAGGCTCACGTCGACCAAAGGGGCTTGCAACACCTCCAGCATCGCCACGCCCGGTGCAAGCTCGCTGAGGTTCTCTCGGAGAGCCACCACATCGTCGCCTGAAATGCGTTGGAGGCCTCGTTGAGAGGAGATGGAAAGCGAGGACGTTGCGGGTTCGGTGGTGAACACCATGCCGGCATCCTCGGCCGTCATGGAGGCGTTGAGCAGATCGTCCACTCGGTCCACCATCGAGCGGAGTTCATCGTCGGTGATTCCCGAAGCAAAAGCGAGGGAGAGCGTGTTGATTTCTCCCTCCATCTCCATGATGGACTGCGCCGTACCGAGGTCGAGAAAGACGGCGGGTGAAAGCGAACCCGCCATCGCGCCCTGACCGGTGTTGGGCGTGATGCGATCCACGAGGAAGGAGGCCGAAGTCCGCATCATCCCCCCGTCCCTTACCACGAAGAACCCGAGTTCAACGGTCTGGCCCGTACGAAGTTCCAGTTGCTCCGCTGCGACTTCGTTGATGGCCAACGAGGGTGTTCCTTCCACGCCGTTCAGCGTTTCAAGCGTTGAAAATCGGTAGCCGTCGTTGAGGTCAAGGGGGGACCAAATCCCGGCCTCATCAACCGAAGCGTTGCGAGCAAAGAAGGCAACGGAGGGTTCGGCCAGACCGCTGGGCGCGGTCAGACTGACGGTGGCCGTGATGCCGTATTGACGACCTTCAAGCGCAGAACCCACCGCATCATCGCTGACAGCGGAACGCCAAAACCGCTCGGCGAAATCCTCCTCAAAACGGACCATTGACCCGGTCATTGGGTCAAGGCCCGAAATGGAAACATCGGTTTCGCCCCAAGCGGCCTCAACCTCGGACGCTACGGTGGCGTCCAGGGAATCGCCCACCACCAACGAAGAGGTGATGATGGCCGATGCGATCACAAGCCCGGCGATGAGGAGCGCGGTTTGGCGTTTGCGACGCCGAAGGTTTTCTCGAGCCAAACGCCACACCATGAGCCGTTGAGGTATGACCATCGGCTGCATGAACAGCAGGGAAAGCACCCCACCTACGAAACCCCCCACGACGGCGGTTGCGGTGGAAACGCCCAGCAGGTGGAGAAGCAAGGCCGACAACACGCCGTCAACCGGCCCTGCCACGACAAGTAAGAGTTGATGCGATCGTTGCAAGCCCACTGCATGATTGGAGAGAAGCAGGGCGCCCACGCCCAAGGCCAACAGGACCCCGCCAAGGACGACGAGGAGGGTGAACAGAATCATTCCTCCTCGTTCTGTTCGGCCGAGACCTGGTTGACGACCAAGCCGTCGTTCATGACGATGGTGCGCTGACATTGCGCAGCGATGGCCTCGTCGTGCGTGACGATGAGAAACGTGGTCCCTTCGGTTTTGTTCATGGTGCGCAGCAAATCCATGACGTCGCGAGACGTGCCCGTGTCGAGATTCCCCGTTGGTTCATCGCAAAGGATGATTGAAGGGCGATGCACGATGGCTCGAGCGACGGCCACGCGCTGCTGCTGGCCTCCGGAAAGTTCGCTCGGGCGATGGTCGGCTCGCTCGGAGAGTCCGACGCGCCCCAACGCCTCGAGGGCTTCTTGGCGAGCTAAATTGGCTGGACTGCCCAAGAGCAGCAGAGGGAGTTCGACATTTTCAACCGCCGAGAGGACCGGAAGCAGGTTGAAATCTTGAAAGATAAAGCCAAACGCCCTTCCACGCAAGTCGGTTCGAGCGTTGTCGGAGATGCCGTAGAGGGCCTCGCCGTTCACGTGAACCGCTCCGGAGCTGGGCTCGTCAATTCCGGAGAGGATGTTGAGCAAGGTGGTCTTCCCGCATCCCGAGGGGCCCATCACGGCAACCATGTCACCCGAAGCGATGGTCAACTCAACCCCGCGAACGGCTTCAACCGTCGAATCGCCGGCCTGATAGAGTTTCCAAAGACCGGAGGCCTGCAGAGCGGGGACCATGAATCCACGAAAGGGAATTGCATTGATAAATCCCTGCACCAAGCGGACCTCATGGACTCGGAGACCGCTACGCATACCGTCCGTGTGCTTGCCTTTGGCCAGGTGGCTGAACAACTCGGAGGGCGTCACCACGAACACACGGTGGACGACGGGACGACCGTCCGAGACCTCGTGATGGCCCTCGGCCTTGAATCTTGGATTCAATTTGGTCTTTCAGTCGCCGTGAACGGCACTCGATGCGACCTTGACACGCCGCTCAGCAACGACGTCGAACTGGCCTTGCTGCCCCCCGTGAGCGGCGGTTGATTGAGGCGTGCTGGACCGTTGGAAAGGAAAGGCTTGAACAACGGGGAGCGCCACCGTAAGATGAGGCAGGACCATGATCGGTGGACTCGGACCGCTTGAACTCACGATTTTGCTCGGCTTGTTTTTCGTTTTGTTCGGAGCGCAGCGCTTGCCCGAATTGGCGAACGCTCTGGGCCGTTCAAAGGGCGAGTTTCAGAAAGGCTTGACCGAAACCACCTCGGCGGTCAAGGCAGCCAGCACCGTTGCCGACCTCGAGGCCGGTGGCCGAACACCTGACCAGCAACTCATGGAGCGTGCAAAATCGGTTGGTCTTGACCCGGTGGGCATGGACGTCGACGAACTCCAAGCAAAAGTCAACGCTCTTGAGGCCTTGAACAATCCCGAAGAGACGGAATGAACTTACCCGCGGCGTCGCTTGACGAGCATGGGCGATCCACACCGTGAGCATTCGCCTGCGGGCTGGTCCTTTGAGCGCTTGACATCGGCAGGCACGTCAGCCACGTCGCGACAACCCGTGCATCGCAACTCCCACATCCAGACCGCTTTGGACAGCTTGTTGGCCACAGGCTCAACGGTTCCGCCGGCGTGCTTGTACGTGTTTTGCAACCGATAGTCATCGGTGACCAGATTGGCCTGCAAACCCAAGGCGAGCGCCAGAACGTCAACGTCGACATCGGACAAACGAGGCAAATCGCCGGTCTGGCTCGCCTGTTCGGTGGCGAGCGAACGCCATTCGGGAGGCACGGTTCGCCAATCCAACGCCACGGTTTCAATGAGCAAGGAACGGGATTCATTCAGGTTACGAAGTTCCTGCTGTTGCGAGAGGGCACAGACACCCCCCGCAAGCCGCTCGACCGGCCAGTGAAGCAACGCCGCCGTGTCGAGAACCCGCTCCATGCTGATGACAGCAGAACCCTCATCAAGAAGGCACCGCCCACCCCTATCTTCATGAAAGGCCAAGGCAACCCGTGGCCATGAGTTGGAAGGAGACCGTGCTCGAAGCCTTCGAGGTCTTCGGTCCCGCCAGTCTGTTTCTCCTGTCGTTCACCGAAGCGATCGTTCAACCGATTCCACCCGACCTCATGTACATCCCGATGCTCGCCAACGCGATGGGCGATGTCCCGCTCGTGCTTTTGCTCTGGCTGGTGGTGACGGTGGCGTCGGTGTTGGGTTCGCTGGTCGGCTACGCCATCGGAGAGCGCTGGGGGACATCGTTGATGCATCGTTTTGGCCAGGAACGCCAGTTGGTGAAATTGGAGACGTTGACCCAACGCTTCGGTTCATGGGGCATTTTCATCGCCGCCTTCTCACCCATTCCCTACAAGGTGCTCGGATGGATGGCGGGCATGGGCCAGATGGCGAAACGACCCTTCATCGTGGCGGGGTTGTTCGGACGAGGCTTGCGATTCGGCCTCGAAGCGCTGCTGATCGGCTTGTACGGCCAGCAGGCGCTTGATGCCATGGCGTGGTTCTTGGACAACGAAATTCTGCTTGGCGTTGGCCTTCTCGCCTCCGGGGCCATCGTCTTCGTGATGTGGCGATGGTGGGTCGGCTTGGGCCATCAAAACGAGAACCTCGCTTGAGCCGCTGAAACGGGAACGGTTATCAACGGGCCACGGATGGGCGCATTACCGCTGGTGTGGTGTAGTCAGGTCCATCATTACGGGTTTTCATCCCGTCGACCCGGGTTCGAATCCCGGCACTAGCATAACAGGCTCGCAGCACACCGTTTTTCCCGTTTTTCCAAGAGCATTTATATCAACTCGCTGCTTTGGTACATCATGTCCAACCAACGGGACCGAAAGATGCGCCGTTTCATGCACGGGCGTGGAAAGGGTTGGAACACGAAGGGTTCCAAATCGAATCAACAGCGTCATGCCGTTCCCGCACAGACCATGAATCAACATCACATCAAGCGCCTCGACATCAACAAAGTAGACCTTCACAACCACGGGTTGCATCAAGCGAAGAAGCGAATCAAGGAAGAGTGCAAATACGCCGGGAAGGACGAAACGATCCAGTTCTGTCACGGCTTCAACAGCGGCACACAGATTCGGGATTTTATTCGAAACGGACAACTCCAACAAGCGCTCAACGACATGGGAATCGAAGGTGCCATCTGGCACACCGACCCCGGAAACACGTGGTTTAACCGAACGTGATCGCTGAGCAAACCTCCGGTGCGAGAAGGTTAAGTCGTGCCGCCGTTAGCCGCTTCCATGGTCACCGTAGGAGACACCGCCCCCGCCTTCACCCTCACCGCCACCGACAAGAGCAAGGTCAGCCTAAGCGACCACGCAGGCGGTCGAGTCGTCCTTGCGTTCTACCCGGCGGCCTTCACGGGCGTGTGCACCACCGAGTTGTGCACCTTCCAAGATTCGATGGCCCAATTGAACGACATCGGCGCCACCGTGTTCGGTGTGTCGGTTGATTCGCCGTTCGCCAACGGGGCGTTCGCCAAAGAGAACGGCCTTGAATTCACGCTGCTTTCCGACGTGCACCGCGAGATGATCACGGCCTACGGGATGACCTTCGAGAACTTCGTCATCGACGGCTACACCGTCGCCAACCGAGGCGTGGTGATCGTCGAGGGCGACGGAACGGTGGGCTACGTTTGGACCTGCGAAAGTTTGGGCGAAGAACCCGACTATGCGGCCATCATCGCTCACTGCTCCCAGTGAATCAAGCCAACGTTCCGTTTTGGAAGTCGACCATCGCTTGATGGATTTCTTCACGCGTGTTCATCACAAACGGCCCGTATCGAGCGATGGGCTCGTCGATTTCAGGGCCGCCGAGCAGGAGGCACTCACCGCCTTCGGGTCCAGCAACGAGGGTAAGCGCATCGCCTTGGGAGAGGATTCCCAATCCACCGTCCTCCAACGTGCGCTCGCCGATTTCAAAGGCCCCACCAAAGGCGTAGACCATCAGGTTGTGCTCGACTTGGGCGGCATGCACGAACGTGGCGCCCGGCTTCAACTTCAGGTGAATGAAGGTGATGGGGATGACCGTATCGATCACCGCTTCCACCCCCAAGGCCTTTCCTGCGATGACTTTGGCCCACACCTCACCGTCTGGGGAGGTGATTTCGGGGATGGCCCGTGACGGTATGTCCTGATAGCGTGGCGACATCATCTTGTGGGCTGCGGGAAGGTTCACCCAAATCTGGAAACCGTGCATGAGGCCTCCGTTTTCCATCATGTGGTCTTGGGGAAGTTCGGAGTGTATCACCCCTCGTCCGGCCGTCATCCATTGAACGTCGCCGGGGTTCAAATCTCCCGAGTTCCCAGCGGAGTCGGCGTGTTTCATGCCGCCAGCCAAGAGGTAGGTCACCGTTTCAAAGCCGCGGTGCGGGTGGTCGGGAGCGCCAACGGCCTCCCCCGGACCGTAGGTCACCGGACCCATTTCGTCCAGCAGGAGAAAGGGACTCATCAAACGGCCCATCGCCACCGGCCGACGCACCTTGAACCCGCCTCCTTCGAGCACCGTGTGGGTGGGCACGATGGAGCGGAGGGCACGTTGCATGGATTCACCTCACCAAATTGTTGAGAATGGCTTGGACGGTTTCGGGGTTGGCGGATTTGTTGCGTGTGACCACCAAGGAGCGCCCCACGACGTTGCAACCCAAGAAGGAAAACTGCGCACGCATCGCCATGATGACGTGCTGGCCACCGCCCCCTGAATGGGTGGCCAAAGCCACCTTGCGGTCACGAAACAAACGCCTGAAATCGTCGCCTTGGCGGCTGAGCCAAGCGATGGTGTTGTTGAGCACCGGGGGATAGGAGCCGTTGTACTCGGGTGCAAACACGAACCAAGCATCTCCTTTCTCAAGCCGTTCCATTAACTCGTCCATTCCAGGCAAGGCGCCGATTTCCTTCTCACGGTCGGCGGTGTAGATCGGGAAGTCGTAGGCGTTCAAGCGAACAACATCAACCGAGTGTCCTGCTTCTTGGGCTCGTTCGCCCACGGACTGCGCCAACGCCACGTTGTTGCCGTCGGAGGCCACGATGAAGGTCAGGTTGGCCATGAACTGGCGAGGGGTCTTCGGCTATATGAGGAGCAGTATTGCATCCGATACCCGAGAGGATTAGCCTTGGTCAAGCGCATGAAAGGCCGCCGTAAAGCGTTCCATCCACGCCTCCCTTGACACCGAGGATTCCCCCGCCATGATGTCTTGGTGCGCATCGAAATAATGCGGCATCATGGCCGTGAGCATTTCGCGCAAGGTCGCTGCCTCAAAGGAAACGGCGCCGCAGTCAATGCACGCCATTCTCACCATGCATCCATCACACCTGAGGGACTACTTGAACTTCGCTCGGAGGACCCAAAGCATCTCAAAAGACGGGAACGCCAACGAAGGCATCAAGAACCACGGACAACCGAGGAATCATGTGGCTGAAGGGCTGATTCTTGAGCATGCTGAACGTGCAGACACGGACTTTCTGGTGTACACGGGAAACTTCTGCGGCTACTGCAGGGCGTTGAAGAATCTCCTCAACACGAAAGAGCTGACTTTCACCGAGTACAATTTTGACGAACATCCTCCCGAAATGCGAATCGCTGTCGTTCAAGCAACGGGACATCGAACGGTCCCCGTGGTGTTCGACCTCCGAGGTGAGCAAACCATGTTCATCGGCGGGTTTGACGAGACCAAGCGCTACCTCAAGTAAAGGTGCAAAGCCATTCGTGGAGCGCGTCGTGGTGCTCCAAGGGAATCATGTGG
>JAURDA010000048.1 GCA_030828165.1 Candidatus Poseidonia sp. | reverse complement strand
TTCAGCGAGCAGCCGACGTGGGCGTGCCGGCAGGCCTCATCACCGCTGCGCGGGCGGTCAACCGTTCCATGCCCAACCACGTTGCGCAAGTCCTCGTCAACCTGCTCTGGAAGGAAGGTCTCACGGCGGAAAACACCAGCGTTCTCTTGCTTGGTTGGTCCTACAAGGCCGAAGTGGGCGACCCGCGTGAAACGCCTGCAGAACCGCTGGCCCAGGCGCTTCACGAGAAGGGCATCCGCGTGGGCGTGTACGACCCTCATCTGGAAGCCGATGGCATGCCCGAACACGTGGATTGGGTGGACGACATCACGGCTGTTGAAGGCTACGACATGGCGGTGCTCGTCACCGCGCACAAGGCCTGCGTGAACATCGATTGGGGCTCCCTGCTTGCGAGGATGAACCGTCCGCTGCTGTACGACGGTCGGCGGGTCTTGGATTTGGACGACTTGGCCGCCATGGGCTGGACCACCCATGCGGTTGGCCGACCGGTTTGAACCGGCGAATCCACGCAGGTGCCTTCCCGAAACGCTTGCCGTATCGGGGTGGTGAAGACTTAAACGCACCTCGGAATTCAAGTGAATTAGAGCCATTTTTTTGGCAAGGTGAAACAATGAAGTATCAGCTCAAATGCTTGAAGACCAACCAACTTCTCAACGACGAATACACCCTTCATCATACTGACAACGCTTTGTTGCAGTCCGTCTACCATCAACCCCTGGAGGTTCAGGAGGCGGAGGGCTTGTGGCAGTTCGAGGATTGGTTGCCCGTTTCGAAGGCCAACGAACTGGTCGCCGGCACCTTGACCTACAAAGCCGAAGCCCTCGGCGAAGAGTTGGGCTTGTCCAACCTCTGGGTGACCTTCCACGGCTATTGGCCCGAGAAAGGCGGCCTGTGCCCGACGGGGAGTTTCAAAGATCTCGAGGCCGTTCCAACCATTCAACGCCTGCGAGACCACGACGTGACGGGTGTCATCTGCGCCAGTGCGGGCAACACCGCTCGTGCGTTTGCTCACTATTGCGGACTGACCGATACGCCACTGATCGTCATCGTGGGCGAAGAACACGCCCAGCGCCTCTGGCTGCGCAAGGACCACCCCAACGAAAGCGTGCGCCTTGTCGTCCTCAAAGGCGGGGATTACGCCGACGCAAAACGCGTGGCAAAGCACCTGGCAAACCGTTTGGAAGAGTGGGTGCTGGAGGGCGGCGTGCACAACGTCGCCCGACGCGACGGCATGGGCTCGCTCATGCTCGATGCCGCCTTCACCATCGGGCAACTGCCCGACCATTACTTCCAGGGCATCGGCGGTGGGCCGGGCCCTATCGGCACGCACGAGATGGCGACGCGACTGGTCGACGAGGGTGTTTTTGACGGCCCCGTCCCTCGCCAACACGTCTCGCAAAACGTTGAGCACAGCCCCATTCACAACGCTTGGCAGGCCGGACGAGATCATTTGGTGGACGGCGATTTCCCGGACGAGGAGGTTGACGTGTACTCCGACCTCCTGCTCAACGCCGCCCCTGCGTACGGTCAAGCCGGCGGCGTTCACGACATTCTCGACGATTCCGACGGCCAAACCTACGTTGTCGAGCAACCGGTGGCCGAAGCCGCCAAGTCCCTGTTTGAAACCACCGAAGGCATCGATATCCTCCCTCCCGGCGCCATCGCTCTGGCGAGTCTACAGGAAGCGATTGAGGTGGGCGAAGTCGAGGAAGAAGACTGCGTCGTGCTCAACATCAGCGGTGGCGGCACCCAACGCCTCAAGCAAGACCTTGACACCGAGGCCGTTCAACCGTGGTTGACGGTGGAGGCGTCCCGGGCCGTTGACACCATCCTCGCTCGCCTTTCGGCGTGAGCGCAGTGAACAATCAAGTTCAAAGCACAAGGCTCGTTGTTGGGGATTGAGGCGAGACGGTGGTTGAAGAGTCTTGGATTGAAGCCGAAGTCCTCAAGGCTGTTCCCGATGCTGTGGTTGAGGTCATCGACCTTCACCGCTCCGGCGACCACTTCCACGTCCGCATCATCTCGCCTTCCTTTGAGGGCGTACGCCCCTTGCAGCGGCAGAAGCAGGTGCTCGCCGTCATGGGTCAGCACATCCCCCATCCCATTCACGCGCTTGACCTCAAGTGCATGACCCCAGCACAGGCCGAAACCGCTGGTGACACGGCCTTTGACCCTCACGGCGGCGGTCAAGGGGTGCACATCCGCCGAATTCAGAGAAACCAGGAGTGAACCCCATGAATTGGACCCCCGAAGAACTTCAAGGCCTTGTCGACGATCACCCGATTGTGCTGTTCATGAAAGGCAGCCCAAACGAGCCTCAATGCGGCTTCTCCAACCGAGCCGCTCAGGTGTTGCAAACCCTTGGCGAAGAATTTGCTTCCGTCAACGTGTTGAGCGACCACCGAGCCATCCCTTCCATCTGTGCGTGGTCGGACTTCCCCACCATGCCTCAGATTTTCGTTCACGGCGAGCTCATCGGTGGGTCCGATATTGCTCTTGAAATGCTCCAAGACGGCAGCCTCCGTGAGATGTACGACGCCGGTCGTCAAGCCTGAGCAAGGTGACTCCATGTCGGGCAAGCGACGCCGCTTGGTGGTTGAAGGCGGCGAACGCATCGTTGATTTTGACAACAAGGCGTTCAAGCCCATCCCGCAAGCCGGCATTGACCTCGCCGTTGAAGCCATGCAAGCGGGCGTGATGTATCGGTACCAGCCCAAGACCAAGGACGCCTCCATCACGGCCAAGTTGGAGAAGGCTTTTGCCGACTACATGGGCGTCAAGCACGCCGTTGGCACCAATTCCTGCGGCTCGGCGATGTTCATTGCGCTCAACATCGTGGACGTGCAGCCGGGCGACAAAATCCTCACCAACGCCTTCACGTTTCACGCCGTTCCGAGCGTGATTGAACACGCACGGGCTGAACCCGTGCTCGTGGAAAGCAACCGCGAGTGGGCCATGGACCCCGAGGACTTGGACAGAAAAGCGGCCGAGACGGGCGCCAAGGTGTTGCTGCTGTCGTACATGCGCGGCCACGTGCCGGACATGGATGCGGTGATGGAGGTCGTTGCGAAGCACAACCTCGTGCTCATCGAGGATTGCGCCCACGCCTATGAAACCAACTGGAACGGACAACGCCTCGGCACCTTCGGAGAAATCGCCTGTTTCTCCACGCAATCTTCGAAGGGTTTGAGCGCAGGGGAAGGCGGCTTGTTCATCACCGATAACGACGAGTATGCGGCGAAAGCGGTGCTCTACGCCGGCTCCTACGAACGCCTCTGGAAGAAGCACTTCGACCTGGACGCCGACATGATGAACATGCTCCAGAACCAAATTCCCGGCTATTCGATGCGCATGCAGGAAGTGACGGCCGCCATGTTAACACCGCAAATCGCTCGGTTGGCCGAGATCAAGAAGGTCCACGTCGCCAATTGGAACCTGCTCCATGCTCTCATCGCCGACCATCCGAACATCGAAATCCCTTCTGCGCTGCCCCAGGTCGACAGCTTCTGCGACACCATGCAGTTCCACCTCGTCGGTCTTTCTCGGGAAGAGGCGGACCGGTTCATCGAAGTTGCAAGGATGGAAGGCCTTCCCATGCAAATCTTCGGTGTTGACCGCAACGCACGAGATTTCCGCCAGTGGGAATACGTCGAAGCGCACAAAGACGAGTTGGGCGCCACCATCGCCAACATCGAGTTCGCCTGCGACCTTTCCCTTCAGCCCCACTTGACGCAGGCCAACATTCGCACCATCGGTCAAGTGCTGCACGAGGTATTGGCTTACATCAACGGCGAGGCCTGAGCAAGACTTGATGATGCACCGGCATCGTTGGCTCATCATGGTCCGTCCTTCTCGGTGGAGCGATGAACGCAAGGCCAACCGAGAACAGGCCGATTGGATCGTCGCTTGGCTGCGTCAAAACGGACCTGCAACCACGCCCGCCATCATCGCTGCGCTTGAAGCAGAAGGCCGAGACGTTCGTGCCCACGTGCTTCAGCGTGCGCTTCGCCGCTCGCCTTTTGTCCATTGCATCGGAAAAGAGGACGGCGCACGCGGCCCCGTCAGCCGATGGATGTTTTCGGTGGATCCGCCCGATGAGCCTTGAGCCGTGGAAGAGGTTGAAAGCCGGTGTCCCAAGGTCGGTGCATGGCCGCCCAATCCCCCCGCACCCCCTCGAGCGGTCGGGACGCAGGGTGGCTGATGGGGGCTGACCTGCTCGCCGTGGGCTTGGCGTTTTTTGGCCAAATTTTACTCGTGAATGCCTTGCTGGCCGAGCATTACGGCTGGATGGTGCTCGCCATCGATCTGTACGCTTCGTTGTTCCTCGTGGTGGACCTTGGCCTACCAACGCTGTTGGCGAGGGACGGGGCCAACGCCCCGCATCTGGTTCGACCCGCCGTGGCGCGCACGTACCGCTTGCAGGCGTTGGCAGCGGTGCCCTTCGTGCTTCTTGCTTTGGCGCTTCGCCCCGACCGTTGGTTGAACATGGACGCCCCCGCTTGGTTGCTCGTTGCGGCCGGCTTGACCGCCATCGCCCACATCGCATCGTACGCACCTCGTTCGGCCTTGCGAGCGTTGGGTGAGGCGCGGCTCGAGGCGGTTTCCAAGGTCGTGGAACGCAGCGTCACCGTTGCTGGTTACGGGGTCTTGGTCGGGGTGGGTTCCACCTCAGCGACGGCGTTCATGGGCGCCTTCTTGTTGGGGGCTTGTGCAGGCTGGCTTGTTGCGCTCGTGTTGATGCTTCGCAACGCACCCGTCGGGCAATCCCCAGACACCCTGACGTCTTTGGGCGAGGATTGGACCTCGACCAAACACCTGTTGTTCGCTGCGCTGCCCTTCGCCATCACCTTGGGTGCGTTGCCCTATGTGGTTCGTCTCGAAAAATTCCTCGTGGCCGCCTCGGGCGGGGCAGAATTGGCCGCCGTCTTCCACGTCGCCCAACTGGCCTGGCTTGCGGGATTGGTGGTGCCCGCAGCGCTCCGCTCAGCGTTGTTGCCGGTTTTGGGTCACGTCCGGGACCAGCCCTCGCGCTACCAACGAGAACTGCACCGAGCGCTTGACATGTGTTTTGGCCTGGTGCCGTACGGCCTGTTCGGCGGCTATGTTCTGGTCGCCGTCTTGGCGCCTTTTGCGTTTCCAGCGGCCTATTTGGACGGTACCTACGGAGCGTCAGCGGTCGACCTGTTCGCCGTCCTGCTTGCGGGTTGGGCCGCCACCTTGCTCGCAACACCCACCTACACCTCCTTGATGGCGGGCTTCCGTTCGTGGCGTTTTACGCAGTTCATCTTCGCCGTTCTGCTGCTCGCCGCTCTCATCGGCTACGGCTTGATCTTCGGCGTGGCCACGACCAACGGGGCGACCTTGTACGCCGCCGCTCTTGCCAGTTCGCTCTCTGCGGGGGCGTTGCTCGTTCTCTCGTGGTGGATGAGCGGGCAACGGGCGTTTGTCGCTCAGCGTCGAGATGAATGGTGGTTGACCGCTTTGGGAGGCTCGTTCATCGTCATCGGCCTGTTCACGCAAACGGCGTGGTGGGTGTTGGGGTTGCCGCTTTTTGCCTTCACGCCTCAAGCGTGGCGAGCACTTCGCTCCACGCTTCGATGACGGCCTCTCGACCGGCGAAGGCCAAACGTTCCTCCACCGATTCATCGGCCTGCCAGCCGTGCCTGAAGGCCTGCTCAATACCGTCGGCCAAGGCTTCGGCGTCCGGGTCGCACACCCATTCATCGGGGAGGTATCGGCGCACCTCGCCCACGTCCACGCTCACCACCGGGGTACCGCATAACAGCGATTCACGGGCCACCAATGGCCCTGCCTCCCGGGTTGAGGTCACGAGGGTGACGTCAGCGACGAGCATGCGATCGTAGACGATGCTTCTCGGCTGATGACGCAACGAGGTGATGCCGACCATCCATCCGCGTTGCTCCAAGGCTTCACCGGTTTGGAGGGCGAGCAAGTGACGCTTCTCGAGCCGCCGTGGGTCGGCGGGAAAGAGGATGTCAATCGCCTCTTTCTTCCACGGCTTCGAGAGCGGCTTCAAGGGACGCCGCCATTCCCGGTCAACCTCGGTTAAACAGGGGATGGTGACGGTCTGAACGGAGGATTCCACGGCTTCAGCGACCGCTTGTTCGAGGCGATCAGAGGCGCACACCAGCGTGTGACACGATGCCATCAATCGCTCAACATGGCGTTTGAGGTTCGGCTTCTGGAGGGCAACGTCCACGTCGTAGCCGTGGACCACCCCAATCCAAGGAACGGACCAGCGCGCTGCAAGCCGCTCGGCGAGTCCGGCGACCGGCCAAAGCGTGTGACAAACGATGACCTCCGGGCGCCAATTCTCCAACTGTCGTTCCACCCAACCCGCTCTTCTCGCCACGCTCGCCAGCGTGAGGCGGGGGTAAGGGTGCTCGGGAAGGGCGAAATACCTCGGGACGAGCACGCGATGTCCACGGTACGTCCAGCTTCGGGGTGTTTTGGCCACGCCGAACATGGTGGAGCGTCGTGCTTCCGCGTATTTCGGCATCCGAGGCAGTGGGTTCACGGTACGGACATCGTGACCCATGCTGCGCAGAAGTTCGATGTGGTCGTCCACGAACACGCCTCGGCTACTGTTGGCCGGAACGGGGTGAAGCAGACTCACGACGAGGACCTTGACGGTGAACCCTCCATCAGTGCAAAGCGGCGTGAATCTCGGCGAGGTTGGTGGCCACGTCGGCGCGGTCGTTGAAGAGTCCTGAGCCCACCACGCAATTGCTCACACCCCAGTCCCGGAGCATGGCGATGTTGTGCGCCTTGACGCCGCCGTCGACTTGAATTTGCACCGTTCGACCGCCCCCAGCGACTTGGTCGGCGATGGCTTGAGCGAGACGGCGAATTTTCGCCTCCACGTTGGGGATGAAGGATTGGCCGCCGAAACCGGGATTGACGCTCATGATGAGGACCAAGTCAACTTCGCTGAGAACCTCCAGCGCCGCCTCTACGGGCGTTGCCGGATTCAACACGACGCCGACGGTTGCGCCCGCCTCTCGAATGGCGGAGAGCAAACGGTGCAGGTGTTTGACGGCTTCCACGTGAACCGAGATGTGGTTGCAGCCGGCGTTGATGTAATCCTGAAAGGAGGCCTCGGCGTTCTCAACCATCAGGTGCGCATCGAACACCGCATCGGGTCCGAGGGCTTCTCGGAGGCGTCGGATAACGGGAGGGCCAAACGTAAGGTTCGGAACGAAATTGCCGTCCATCACGTCCAAATGAAGCCAATCCAGCCCGGCGTCCAACGCTTCACGGCAGTCGGTGGCGAGGTCGGCCAGGTTGGCCGTGAGGACGCTCGGTGCGATGATCATGGTGACCCTTGACCGTCCCAGTGGACGCCATTTGATGAGGCTTGTTATGGAGGCAAAGCCTCATCCATCCCGGCACAAACGCATATAATGCGTCATTTGGAGGGGAGTTCGGTGAAGACATGGGTGAAGTACGCAACATCTCCGACGCTGAATTCAACGAGACGGTCAACAACTCGGAATGGGTAATCGTTGACTTCTGGGCGCCGTGGTGCGCTCCATGCAAAGCCATCGGCCCCGTCCTTGAAGCGGTTGCCAACGAACGCGATATCGTCGTTGCCAAGGTGGATACGGACCAAAACCAAGCCACGGCCGGCCAACTTGGCGTCCGCAGCATCCCCGCTCTTTTCATGTACCGAAACGGCACCATGGTCTCCAGCAAAACCGGCGGTATGCCAAAACCAAAACTCCTTGCTTGGATCGATGAAGTGATGAGCGCTGACGACTTCTGAGGTCAGTTGAGCCGCTCGAGTCGGGCCTGCTTCTCTTCGCCGACGTCCCGCAGCAAGCGTTCTCGAAGGGCCTCGTGCAACCACATGCCCTCGTCCAATTCCAGGAGCAAACCGTGGTTGAGCAAATTGCTTGGCGGTGGACCGTTCCAGGACACGCTGGCCGCCAACCGCTCCCAAGGGATGGGTGATTCCGCCACAGCGAGAGTGGCCAGCATTTCTTTTTCCTGTTCAGGGAGGCGGCTCAGAATTTCTTCGTCGAGGAAACGCAACCAGTCCTTGTGTGTTGGTTGTCCGTAAAGTTCGAGCAATTCAAGCGCGAGGGGGTGACCTCCCGTGGCGGCGTGCACTTCCTCAGCAGAGGGGGCCTCCGCCGTCAGCGTGGCCAGCCATGCCGTGGTGGCTTCGAGGCTCAAGCCTTGCAAGGGCATCTCTCGGACGGTGTCTCGGATGTGCACGTCCCTGCGGTCGTAGACGTCCAGTTCGGTCCGGGAGATGAGCAGCATGCGGAGCGGGGCTCGCTGCGCCAATTGAAGCAAGGAGCCCAACAAGTGACGGGCGTTCTGCGCAATGTGGTGCACATCGTCCAAGACGATGAGCCAATACGGGGGCGGCCCGCCAGCGCTGTCTTTGAACCGTTCACGAATCGTGTTTGCATCCGTCATGTAGGCCAGCAATCGACGTCGCCATGCGTCCACGTCCATGTCCGCACCCGGGGTGAGCGGGAGCGTTTCGATGATGTTGTACGGGTCGTGGGAGTCGTCGATGCCGAAGCGGTGCAAGAGGCTCGTTGCGAGACCAAGCGCACGGTCCCAAGGCTGGCAAGTGTACCAACACACCGAGAGGAACGGGTCGGTGTCCATGTGCTGTTTCAACCAGTGGGCAACAAGCGTTGATTTTCCGATACCGGCAATGCCGTGAATGACCATGCACGGGTGACGGTCGCCAAACCAGTCGTGAAGGCGAGCGAGTTCAGGGTCTCGTCCGTACACGGGACGTGTAACGGGGGGTTGGTTGGCGTAGGTCGCATGGACACCGACAAGTGGCGTGAGTCGGCCGGGTGCGGGCAGTCCGTCTTGCTCGGCTTTCTTGATGTTGCCAAACCGGATATCTCCGTAGGTCAGCACGCCCTCGTGTTGGGCGTGGAGCAGGATTTGCAAGAGCGACAAATCGGCCGCAAGAAGCGAAGGAACTTCCGATGCCTTGACCTCAAGCAGGTCGCCGTCAACGTTCCGTACCAAGACCTTGGTGGCGTTGAGGGCCACTTCGCGTTGGCGTGATCGCAGGCGCCCTTCCTCGGTGAGCTGCCAGGTTTTCTGCCGCCGTTCGTCCCCCTGAACCGAACGCGTGTGCTCCTCCACCAGCGTTTCCTTCAGCAGGTCTCGCATGGTCCGGCTGACGTTGGGAGGGTGTTGAGCGCAGGCTTCGGCAATGCCCGGACGGGTCAGGCTCGGCGGCACCATGTAGCGGTCGGCCCACTGGTCGTTGGCGAGAAGATGCAGCAGGACGCGGTCGCGGGCGGCAACGTTCACCTTGGGGATGTCACCCGCCATGCATTCCGCTGGAGGTGTTGCTTGTTCAACGCTTGCTTTGTTGGTTTCCCTTCCGTAAATCCAGCTCGTGAAGCATGACGGTTCATGAAGACAACAAACCTTTTATTGAAACATTCATGGGAACTCATGGCCAAATCCCCGAATTCACCCAACCGGGCCCCCCGCTTCGTCTCCTTCCTGTTGTGCGGGCTGATGTTGCTCTCTGCAGCACCGCTGGTGAGTGCGGCTGATTCGGACGGTGACGGGTTTGATGACAACGTCGACGATTGCCCGTGGGCGTACGGGACATCGACCGTCGACAAGGACGGTTGCCCCGACCGCGACGGGGATGGAACTTCCGACGATGCGGACGGTTGGACCTCAAACAACCCCAACTTCTCTCAAGAATTCCACATCAACAACGTCAACGGTTACAGCATCGACCACAATCAAGACGGTTCGCACGTTGCCGTTGCGACCAACGACCGCGTGCGCATTTACAACGCCTCGACGTACACCATCGTGACCACCTCTCAAGACCTGGTCGACGGCAACAACGCGTACGTGACGGCTTTGGATTGGAGTCCAAACGACATGTACGTTGCAGCAACGTTGAGCGACGACACCGCTGCCGTGATGTGGGCGAGCAATCTAACGGTGATCCACGACGGCATCACCCACACGGGCAGTTCGCGAACGTTCTCGGACGTTGCATTCATGCCAAACAGCACGTCGTTCGCCGTTGTTGACGAAGCCAGCGGAGGTTGGGGCGGCGGCACGTGTACCGGTTGCTCCATCATGCTCGTCAGCGTGGCTGACGGACAGATTTGGAGGGAAGTTACACCTGCCGGGAACAGCGGCTCGTATTCTTCCGTGGCCTTTTCTCCCGACGGCAGCGCCATGGCGGTTGGCGGCGATGGCAACTCCTACCTGATCGAAACAACGAACTGGACGACCGTTCGCGCCATGAACCCTCAGAGCGGAGCCAACATCAACGCCATCGCCTTCTCTCCAGACGGCCGAGTCATCGCCATGTGCAGCGGGTACGACAACGGCAACTCGAGGCTCCGAGCCTTTGCGTCCTCCAACGGGGCATCGTTGTTCAATCAACAGGCAACCAGTTCCTGTTACGGCGTGGACGTCTCCCCTGACAACCAACAAATCGCCTACTCCATCGGCTATTACGGCTCTGACGGGGGCTCGTTGCTGGTCTACGAGTACTCGACGAACTTGCTCGTCGATCGTATCCAACTGGCTCGGGGCACCAGTGCCTGTACCCAAAACGGCGGTCAGAACCCCTGCGGAAACATCAACGGGGTTTCGTGGCACCCCGGCGGCTACCACATCGCAGCAGCCGTGGATCGCAATTACGAAGGCGTGTACTTCCTTTTCGCCGATTTGGACCCCGACAACGACGGTTACAACTCCACCGACCAAGGCGATGGCATCACCGACGACTTCCCTGATGACGGCACCCAGTGGACCGATACGGACGGCGACGGTTACGGCGACAACCAGAACGGGAACCTCCCCGACCGCTTCCCCGATGACCCGTCAAGATGGCAGGACAGCGACCATGATGGCGTCGCCGACGAAGACGACGCTTTCCCCGATGATGCTACACAAGACACCGACTCGGACGGCGACGGCTACGGCGACAACGCAGCAGGCAACCGAGGCGATACCTTCCCGAACGACCCCAACGAATGGGACGATACGGACGGAGACGACGTTGGCAACAACGAGGATGAGTTCCCGTTCGACCCGTCGCAAACGACCGACGCTGACGGCGACGGATTTGGTGACAACCCCCGTGGTACGGGTGCTGACAAATTCCCCGAAGAT